>WLNW01000001.1 GCA_009699605.1 Actinomycetota bacterium
GGCGTCATCTGAACCAGTCGAGGTCGCGCACCACACGTACTGCGGCGTGCGGTAGCGGCGCGTAAACGTGGGGGAACCGCTCGCCGGTCGCAGTCGACGCCTCGTCGATCACAAGCGCTGCGCCCACGAGCGATTCGAGCACCTTGCGATCGATCTCGAGCACTACGAGATCGTCGCGCCCGGCGTAGTAACGCTGATACACGCCGGCGAGTTGCTCGCGATACGAGCAGTGAACGAACGACTCCGCCGCGTAGGCACCGGGCGCATAAGCGTGGTCCGTCGCCGCGGCCTCCCACTCCTCGCGCTCAGCCATGTGGAACATCGTCGCCCGGTCGCGCGGCGCATCGTCGTGCGGTGCGTCGTCGACCGGGCGAGCGTTGCTCATGCGACGAAGATGGGGTTGATCGGGCTGCCGGTCGCCCCGGTCACCTTGAGCGGACCGACGGTGAGCAGCCCCTCGTAGGCACCATCCTTCGCCGGCTCGATCAGGTTCAAGAACTCGAGCATGTAGATACCGGCGTTGACCAACAAGATCTTGTGCACGATGAGGAAGTCGTTGTCATCGAACGGGATGGCTTCGACCGCAGCGTTGTCACAACCCACTGCGACGATGTCGCGCTCGGCAAGCCAATGCGCCGCGTCGGCTCCGATACCGGCCTGCTCGAACACTGGCGGACCACCCTTCGCGGCGTTGTCCCACCACCACTGCAGGTAGCCGGTGCGCACGAGGACGACGTCGCCGGCACGCACCTCGACGCCCTGGTTCTTCGCGGCCGACTGGAGATCGTTGCTCGTGATGTTGCGCCCGAGCGTGACCCACTCGCCTTCATCGAAGTACTTCACCATGTCGAGGAGCACGCCGCGAGCCGCGAAGCCACCGACCTTGTCGATGCCGAGCTTCTGCGCACCGCCGAGCGCGTGCATGACGTCGTGGCCCACGCCGTTGTAGTGCTTGTACTCGCCGTAGACGTGCACCAACGCGTCCATGTGCGAGGTGGTGTGCGACGCCATGACCAACACGTCTTCGTGCGCGCCCGTACCGGTGTGGCAGCCGTACATCTCGTAGATGCCATCGTCGGTCGAGTCCTGGAGGGTGAGCCGCATCGGGGTGCCGCGGTAGTCCATCAACGGCACGCCTTGACTCTGGATGGGGATGCCGAGGCTGTACACCTTGCCGGTGGTGATGCTCGACGCGGCCGCCTTGACGACCTCGGGGGTCAACAGGTTCAGCGACCCACGTTCGTCATCGTCGCCCCAACGGCCCCAGTTGTTTTTGGTCATCACGTGCCTCCAGATTCTCGGACGCACGGATGGTAGCCGGGGCTCTGACGTCACCACCGACGCCGGCCCGATCAGCCAGTATCACGCCTTCTTGGCGGACAGTGACTCGGTGAGCTCCTCCATGACCGCGAGCAAGCCCGCGAAGCCGGGGATCTTGCGCAAGCTGGCGTCGGCGTAGATGATCGCCCCGAAGATGACGACGAAACCCGACACCCATGACACCCCGAGGCGGATCAGCACGAAGCCGTTGGTGGACGTGCGGTTGTAGAGCCACACGTCCCAGACGGCCGTGGCGATCTCGTAGAAGCCGGCGAGCACCGTGAGGTTGCGCAACGTGCGGTAGTAGTAGGGGTGGGTCACCACGAACGACGGGAACGGGATGACGAGCGGGGCGAATCGGGGCAGGAGCGCGCGGCCGACGACGGCACTGCCGATCAGGACCAGCCCGATCGCCACCTTCGTGGCGATGCTCGTACCGAAGTAGACCGCCTTCGATCCCGTGGCGAGCCCGATCACCCCGCGCGCGACGAGATAGGCGGTGGTGATCGGCAACAGCTTGCCCACGCCGATGCCACTGCGGTAGCGGCGCAGCACCGCGACGAGCGACCAGGCCGTGACCAGACCGATGGCGAGGCCGAGCCCACTCAACCGGTTGCCGATCATGAAGGCCGCAACCGACCCGAACGAGTCGACCGCCCCGGATCCGCCGAAGCCCCGCGGACGGGCCGCGGCGATCTGCGGCTCGGGCACGGGCCTGGCCGGCTCGGAGGTCGCCGGGTCGTCGTCGAGAGGTGGGCTCATGGCGCGAGCTCGGCCCAGGCCTGCGCGACGGTCGGGTCTCCGAACACCTCGAGCGCTTCGCTACAGCCTCGGTTCCAGGCAAACGCGAACAGATCGGACCCTGGGCCACGCACCGCCGCCGTGGCCTTGCCGTGGGCGGAGGACACCTGGAGCACGTCGTCGACCATCTCGAGGGTCCACTCGCCGGGGCCGTCGGTGCGATGGAGGTGCAATGAGCCGGTCGGGCCACCTTTTCCCGCGCGGGACAACCCGAACGGCAGGACCACCTCGTAGAGCTCGCTGACGCCGTCGGCCGCGAGATCACCGTCGAACGAGTCGACCGCGCCGCACGCGGCCTGCACGTCCAAGCGGTGCACGCTGGTCTCGTGGGCCATGCGCCGCTGGTAGAAGCCGACGTTGCCGACCGCGCCCCAGGTGATCACCGGCACGTCGGGCGGGGTGGAACGAAGCACCTCGACCAGGTCCGCGAGGCCCGTGGTGAGGAACTCGACCGCTTCGTCGCCCGACGGCGGCTTGGGCACTCGCGTGGTCGGTTGGTCGACGAGCCGGTTCGAGACGATGTCGGTGACCGATCGGTAGACGCGGCCCAGGTGACCCAGCACGTCGGCCACGACCCAACCCGGGCACGCGGCAATGGGGCGGCCGAGACCACCCGACGCGGCCGCGACGAGCCGACCTGCCTCTCGCTCGAGCGCGTCGACATAGATGCCCGCTTCCATGCGTCCAGTCTCGCACGGTCAGTTCGCGTTCCCGCACCGGTCCGGTTGTCGCGTGCTCTGCTAGAAACGCCGACCTGTGCTCCCGATCACGTCGACCACCGTTCGTCTGTTCCTCCACGTCGCGGCGGCCACGGTGTGGGTCGGCGGTCAGCTCACCCTGGCTGGCCTCGTGCCCACGCTGCGCGCCATCGACCCCACCGCACCCAAGGCAGTTGCCCGCCAGTTCAACCGCATCGCGTGGCCCGCGTTCGGTGTGCTGGTGCTCACGGGGGTGTGGAACCTCGTCGAGGTGAGGGTGGGCGACGCCTCGACCTCGTATCAAGCCACGTTGTTCGCGAAGCTGTGCATCGTGGCGTTGTCCGGCATCGCGGCGTTCCTGCACACGCAAGCCCGCACTCGCGCCGGCCTGGCGATCTGGGGTGCCGTCGGCGGCCTCGCCACGATCGTCGCGCTATTCCTCGGCGTTCTGCTCCGCACATCGGCATAGTCATCGCAGACCACACGAGCGAAAGGGGACGCATGTACCGCATCGGGGTCGACACGGGGGGCACGTTCACCGACTGCGTCATCATCGACGCCACGGGCCGGGTCGGTGTCGGCAAGGCGTTGTCGACCCATGACGACCTCAGCGTGGGCATCTGCAACTCGATCGAGAACGCGGCGCGCACGGTGGGTCTAACGCTCGACGACGCGCTGCGGGGTGCCGATCTCCTCGCGCACGCCACCACGGTCGGCATCAACGCGCTGCTCACCGGCAACGGGGCCCGCGTTGGGCTCATCACCACCGCCGGCTTCGAGGGCACCGTGCCCATCGCGCGCGGCAACAAGGTCATCGGCATCGAGGAACGGCTCCGCACCGAGGCGATCCACTGGCAGAAGCCCACGATGCTGCTGCCCCGGCGCAACATCGTGGGGGTCCACGAGCGCATCGACGCCCATGGCACCGTGCTCGAGAAGCTCAGCGATGACGACGCCCGCCGCGCGTTCGCAATACTGCGCGAACGCGACGTACAGGCCGTGGCGGTCGCGCTGCTGTGGTCGATCATCGACCCGCGGCACGAGCTTCAACTGGCCGAACTCGCCGCCGAGGAACTTCCCGGCGTTCATGTGACGCTCTCACATCAACTCGCGCCGCGCATCGGCGAGTACGAACGCACCATGACCACGTTGCTCAACGCGTACGTCGCTCCGCTGGTATCGGTCTACATCGAGAAGCTGCGCGACGTGTTCGCATCACGCGGGTTCCGCGGTCGGTTCGTGGTGAACCAGTCGAGCGGCGGCGTGAAGGACGCATCCCGCATCGTGCACGCGCCGGTCGACACGTTGAACTCCGGGCCGGTGGGTGGCGTGTGCGCGGCACTCGACCTCGGCCGGCGCCTCGGCCACCTGAACGTGGTGGCCACCGACGTCGGCGGCACCAGCTTCGATGTCGGGCTCATCGCCGACGGCCGACTGCAATACGCGCGACGGCCCATGATCGGGATGTACCCCCTGGCGACGCCGGTCGTCGATCTCACCTCGATCGGCACCGGCGGAGGCTCGATCGCGTGGATCGACGACACGATCGGCGCGCTCCGCGTCGGCCCCCAAAGCGCGGGCGCGGACCCCGGACCGGTCTGCTACGGGCGCGGTGGCGAGCGGGCCACGGTCACCGATGCGGCCGTCGCACTCGGATACCTCACCCAACTCGGAGGCACGCTCCAACTCGACGCCGGAGCGGCACGAGCCGCGATCGAGCGCACGATCGCCGGGCCACTCGGCGTCACCGTCGAACACGCAGCCGACGACATCCTCCGCGTCGCAAACGCGCAGATGGCCGATCTCGTGCGCCGCTCCACCGTGCAACGTGGTCACAACCCGGCCGACTTCGCGCTCTACGCGTACGGCGGCGCCGCTCCACAATACGCCGGGCGCTACGCCGCCGACCTCGGCGTTGCCGAAGTGGTGATCCCGTCGCTCGCCTCGGTCTTCTCCGCCTACGGTGCGGCGGCGACCGATCTACGGAACATGGCCGAGCTCGAGATTCGGCCCGAGACCATCGAATCCGCCCTCGAATGGCTCCCCGCCGAGCTCGACCGACTCGAGGCCACCGCCCGCGCCGCCGTCGATGCAGATGCGTCACCCGCGGTGGACGCCGACGCGTCCGGCGCGACGCGCGTCGAGCGCCGCATCTCACTGCGCTTCGCACGCCAGGTGCACTCGTTGTCGATCGTCATCGGCGATGCCGTCGACGCGGCCACCCTCAGCGCCACGTTCCGCGCCGAGTACGAGCGCCTCGTCGGTGCGGGAACCGCGTTCGCCTCGGCAGGCATCGAGGCGGTCGGCATCACCGTCGAGGCACGCGCCCCAGTCGTTACCGACGCCGCGATCGCCGGTACCCGCCATGGCATCGGTGCCTCGCTCGAAGCCATCGGCACGCGCCCGGCGTGGTTCGACGGGGCCACTGTCGAATGCTCGGTCTACGACGGCGCGACCCTTCCTGCCGGCGCGCGCATCGCCGGCCCGGCTTTTGTCGAGCTGCCGACCACCACCCTCGTGGTGTACCCCGGCCACATCGCAGTGCAGGAGTCCACCGGCGATATCAGGCTGCTCCTCCCGGCGAAGAACGGAACCGAATGACCATGGATCGAAACCGCTCGACACACGCCGGCGATCGTGGAGCACTGCTCGACCCGGCCACCTTCGAGGTTCTGCGTCACCGGCTGTGGGCCATCAACGACGAAGCTGCCGTGACCATCGGTCGCGTGTCGGGTTCGCCGATCGCGACTGAGGGCAACGACTTCAACAGCGGCCTCATGACCGCGGACGGCGAAACTGTCGTCGCAGGCATATACGTGCTCGTGCACGCGGCCGCGCTCGGGCGGATCGTGCGCGATGTCATCGACAACTACACGGTGAACCCCGGCATCAACCCGGGCGACATGTTCCTCACAAACGACACGTACGTCGGCGCGCCGCATCAGGCCGATGTGATCGTCGTGGCCCCCATCTTCCATGGCGATCGACTCATCGCCTGGACGGGTTCGTGCGTTCATCAGGCCGACGTCGGTGGCCCCGTTCCTGGTTCGATCACCGTGGGTGCGCGCAACATCTACGAGGAGGCGCTGCCGATCTCGCCGGTGAAGATCGTCGAGCGTGGGGTGATGCGCGCCGATATCGAGCGCGAGTACCTGCATCGGTCGCGCACTCCCGAGCTCAACCGTCTCGATCTTCTCGGCCAGGTCGCGGCGAACCGGGTGCAGTCCGAACGCATCCTCGAGCTGTGCGAGAAGTACGGCACCGACGTCGTCGTCGGCACGTTCGATCGCATGATCGACTCGACCGAGCAGATACTGCGGGACCGCCTGCGCTCGCTGCCCGACGGCGTGTGGCGTCACGTCGGTTTCGTCGAGCACGACGGTGTCGAAGACAACGTCTACGCCGTGCGCCTCACCTTCACGAAGCGAGCCGACGAGCTCACGCTCGACTTCACCGAGTCATCCGATCAGGCGCCCGCGCTCATCAACACCGCGGAGCCGACTACGTCGGGCTACGCCATGGCCGCGGTCATGACCGTGCTCGGCTACGGCCTCCCGTGGACACCTGCCGCGTACTGGCGGGTCATGGACGTCCGCACCCGACCCGGGTCGATCGTGCACGCCGTGATGCCGGCCGGCATGTCGATGGGCGTCACCTCGGCCGGGCAAGAGGTGCGCACATCGGTCAACGTGTGCATCGACCGAATGCTCGATGCGTCAGATGATCCCGCGCATCACGCGCAGATCCTCGCATCCTGCTCGTCCTCGTCGGCCACCTCCACCATCTCGGGCACATTCCCCGATGGCCGCACGTTCGGCACGATGCTGCTCGACGGTGTCACCGCAGGCATGGGCGGCCGCGCGTCGTCCGACGGCCTCGACACTGGTGGGTTGCTCACCGCACCGGCGGGCTTGTGCGTCAACGTCGAAGTGAGCGAGCTCAACTACCCGATGCGGTACTTGTGGCGGCGCGAACGCACCGACAGCGGCGGCCCGGGGATCCATCGCGGTGGCGTGGGGGCCGACAACGCGTACACGCCGCATCTGGCCGGTGACCGCTTCGGTGCGACGATGTTCGCGCACGGCACCGAACCGCCGACCTCGTCGGGGGTGCTCGGTGGGGAACCGGGCATGCAGAACGCTTTCGGCATCGAGCGCGACGGGGTGGTTGGCAAGCGCAAAGCGAAAGAAGTCGTGACGCTGCAGCCCGACGACGTGTTCCACAACTGGTGTGCCGGCGGCGGCGGGGTCGGCGATCCGCTCGACCGCGCCATCGTCGAGGTCGAGCGCGATGTCGAGGACGGCCTCGTGTCGGTCGAGGGCGCGCGTCGCGACTACGGCGTCGTCGTCGACCCCGACGGGACAGTGCGCGGCGCGGACACCGACGCCGAGCGGATGCGCCGACGACGCGAACGGCTGGGTGGACGCGAGCCCCGGCCCACGCTCGACACCCCACTTGCCGGGCGGCGGTTGTCGTCGGGGCTCGTCGCCATCGCGGCCAGGGTGCATTGCCGATGCTGCGGCTTCGATCTGGGTGAGGCACAGACCAACGTGAAGTCGGCGCTGGTGCTACAGGAGGCCTCGGTGGGCTATCGGTGGCCGCTGGTCGACGACGCGCCCGGGGCACGACGCTTCGTCTTCCGTCGGTTCCACTGCCCGGGTTGCGCGACGCAACTCGACACCGAGGTCAACCTCACGGGCGAACCGTTCGTCGTCTCCATGGAGATCGCACCGTGACCATCACGAAGCTCGTGTTCTGTGTGGCCAAGAAGCCCGAGATGTCGGTGGACGAGTTCCGCGAGTATTGGCTGAACCGGCACGGTCCACTGGTGCGTGCGTTGTGGGAGAAGGGCACCTTCCCCGGGATGCTGCGTTACGTTCAGTCCCACACCGTGTACGAGGCCGACGGCGGGCGTATCGCTCGCGGCGCCAAGAAACCGTACGATGGCATCACTGAGGTGTGGATGGATTCCGACCTCGGCGGGACCGACGACGTGGCCCGTGCGGCATCGGCCGAAGGCGGTCGCCGGCTCTTGCAGGACGAATCGAACTTCATCGACTTCGCGAACAGCACCGTGTTCGTCACGATTGAGCACACCATCTTCGAGTAACCCCGAGCCTCCGCTCGGTCGCCAAACCCGCAACTGGTAGTTCAGATGCGCGGCCGAGCACTCCCTCGAACTACCAATTCGATGTGGAGTGACAGATCAGACGTAGGTGGCCATGATCTCGGCGTGGTCGTCGCTCGAGCCGAAGGCGAACGCGAGCGCCCACGCCCGTTTGAGGAACAGGTGAGCGTCGACCTCCCACGTGTAGCCCATGCCGCCGTGGATCTGGACGCAATCCTTGCCGTTCTCGCTGGCCGCGTTGTTGGCGACGATTCGCGCCATCGACGCGGCGCGCGCCGGCACCTCGATGCTGTCGTCGTCGAGGCACAGACCCGCCATGTACACCGCGGCGCGCGCCACCTCGATGCGCGTGACCATGTCGGCGCACAGATGCTTGATCGCCTGGAACTGGCCAATCGGCTTGCCGAACTGCTGGCGCTCCTTCGCGTAGGCCGTGGCGAGCTCGCAGGCGCCCTCGGCCAAACCGAGTTGGATCGCCGAGGTGAGCACCGCGCCACGAATGCGCGCAAGCTCAGCAGCCGCAGCATCGGCAATGCGTTCACCTTGCGGCAAGGCCGCGACCCGACCGACCGGCGTGAGGAAGTCGAGCGGCTTGTGCAGCACGTCGAGCGCGAGCGATGCGGGCGAGATCTGCCAGATGCCCTCGGAATCGAGCACCAGCAACGTGTCGATCGAATCCGGGTAGTCGACGTATGCCGGCTCGCCCGCCTTGGGCCGCTCGATCATGCCCGCCACGACCTCACCGGCCGCTGCTCCGTCGATGAGGTCCGCGGCGAGCAGCGTGGCCACGAGCGGGCCTGGTACGACGGCGCGACCGAGCTCCTCGAACACCAGTGTCGCGTCGGCCCAACCCAACCCGACACCGCCGGCGGCCTCGGCCAAGGTCAACGAGAAGACCCCGGTTTCGGCAAGCTCGCTCCAGCGGCCACGTTCAACTCCGCCGCCCGACTCGAGCGCGCGAACGGCCTCGATGTCGAATCGGCCGGCCAACAACGAGCGCATGCCGTCGACCAGCGCTACTTGATCGTCAGAGAGTTCGAAGTCCATCTCAACGCTCCTTCGGCAGGCCGAGAATGCGCTCGCCCACGATGTTCCGCTGGATCTGCGATGTGCCCGCGGCGATCGACAGGGTCAGGCTGTACACCCGATCGCCCACGAAGTCGACCGTCGACAGGTCCCCGAGGTCTTCCATGGCCAACGTGTGCCGACCGAGGATCTTGTGCGACAAGGCGGTCATGCGCTTGTGCACATCTGCATAGAAGAGCTTGAACACTGAGCCACCAGGGCCGGGCACGCCGGTACGGGTGGCCTGGGAGACGTTGCGCTTGGTGAGCGCCCAGAGTGCGTCGAGCTCGGCTTGCAGTCGGCCGATCTCGCGCCGGACCTCGCCGTCGTCCCACGCTGTCGCGTTGCCCTTCGGTACGGAGCGCGCCACGTGTGCCAGCTCCTTGAGCTTGCGCATCGCCGCGAGCTGCTCGCTGATGAACGCCGTGCCGCGCTCGAAGCTGAAGGTGACCATGGCGACGCGCCACCCGTCGTTCTCGTCGCCGACGCGGTTCTCGACCGGGATGCGCACCTCGTCGAGGAAGACCTCGCTGAACTCGCTCGCGCCGTGAATGGTCTTGATCGGCCGCACCTCGATGCCCGGAAGGTCCATGGGCATGGCGAGCCAGGTGATGCCGCGGTGCTTGGGGGCTTCGGCATCGGTGCGGACCAGAAGTTCGCAGTAGTCGGAGATCTGCGCGTTCGACGTCCAGATCTTCTGCCCGGTGACCACGTAGTGATCGCCGTCGCGAATGGCCCGCGTAGACAGCGACGCCAGATCGGAGCCGGCATTCGGTTCGCTGAACCCCTGGCACCACACCTCGTCGCCGCGCAGGATGGAAGGCAGGTGCTTGGCCCGCTGCGCATCGGAGGCCTCCATGATGAGCGTGGGACCACCGTGGAGCAGGCCTACGAAGTTGACGCCCACATACGGAGCACCGACCCGCTCGGTCTCCTCGAGGAAGATCAGGTGCTCGGTCGGCGTCGCGCCACGGCCACCGAACTCCTTGGGCCAGTTGATACCCGCGTAGCCCGCGTCGAACAGCATGCGCTGCCACGCGGTGTCGTAGGCGCGGCGGGCCACGAAGTCGTTCTCGGGCGGGGGCGGGGCGAGCGTGGGCAGCACACCGTGCAGCCATGCCCGAAGCTCGTCGCGGAAGGCGAGCTCGTCGGCGGTGAAGCGAAGATCCACGGGAGGTGAGGCTAGCGGGTCACTCCCGATCGGCTCCCTTCAGAGAATGCCCGCGAGCCGGCACGCCATGACGGAGTGCAGCACCACGGCCACGATCACGAGCACGTGCCAGATCTCGTGATAGCCGAACGTCGCCGGCCATGGATCGGGGCGCATCGCACCCACGACCAGCGCGCCAGCCGTGTAACAGGCGCCCCCCGCCAGGAGCAGTGCGAAGTTGAGCAGGTTCGTGCCCCGGTAGATCCACGGGAGCAGCACCACAGGGAACCATCCCAGCGTGAGAAAGATGGTGTTCATCAGGCCCTTCGGCCGGTGGAACGGTATCCATTCGAGGATCACGCCGGCCAGCGCACCGACGGCGAGCACGGCGAGCACGGCGACCCGCAACCGGCCCGTGAGGATGAGGAGCCCCACCGGAGCGGCCTGCGCCGCGATGCACACGTAGATCGCGGTGTGGTCGAGTTGGATCAGTCGGTGATAGCGGGCTGGCGGCCACGGTCGCAGGTGCACCAACGCGCTGACCCCGAACATGAACGATCCACCGACCGCGAAGAGCGCCAGCGCAACCTTGGCCATGCCGCCGTGAGCGAGAACAACCTCGACGACCCCGATGGGCAACGAGAGAAAGAACGCCCAGCGATGCGAGACGCCGCGCCAACGCGGCCGCTGGCGCGACAACATGCGCACGACGGACGGTGAGAGATCCGACGTGACGCGGCTGGTGCGCCGCCTCGGCGCGGTTCGACCCATGCGCCGACCGTAGCGGTTGCATAGTCTCCGGCCTTCACTTCGACGCAGTGCGCAACGCGCACCGCGTCGCTCACCTCGGGGGATCACGATGACCGACGGTACGCACATCGATCTGGGCAGCGCCATGATCACCATGGTCGAACCGACCGACGACCCCGATCGTCTACACGAGTACAACCGCTGGTACGAGCACGACCACTGCTACTCCGGCGTCATGATCGGGCCATGGGCGTTCTCCTACGGCCGCTTCGTCGCCACGCGCGCGTTGAAGGACCTGCGGTTCCCCCCGGCGAGCACAGTGAGCACCCCCGTCGATCAAGGCAGCTTCATCGCCTTCTACTGGTACCTCGCTGACAAGGTCGACGAGCACTTCGCCTGGTCGTTCCCGGCCACCCAGGAACTCGCGGCCGAGGGCCGCATGAATGGCGAGCGCACGCACATCTCGACGTCGTTGTACGACTTCCGCGGCTCGGTGAACCGGCCGGACTGGCCGGTGCCGGCCGAGGTCAGCCTCGATCATCGGTACCCAGGCGTCGTGTGCCTGTGGATCGATCGAGCCGAGGCGGGTTCCAGCGACGCGCTGGTCGCCTGGCTCACCGGCGACTTCCTGCCGTGGGTATTCAGCGAACCGTCGACCCTCGCGCAGGCGCTCGTGTTCTCGCCGCGCGACTTCCCGAACATCCCAAACTCCGGGGTCGGAGTCGATCAAAAGGTGCTTGTCGCGCTCTTCGTGCAGGGCGACCCGCGCGACATCTGGGAGTCGCACATCGCGCCGATGGCCGACTCGGTCGCCGCCGCGGGCTACGGCACAATCGGCCTCGCCGCGCCGTTCATCGCCGTGGTGCCCGGCACCGACACGTACCTCGATCAGCTCTGGTAGCCATCCGCAGGGCGCAAGGCCAAGAGCAATGCGTCGACGAGCACGTCGAGCTCGTCGACGCACTCGTCGAACACCGGTTGCTCGCCCGCCGCAGGGTCGACGACCTCTTCCCAGTCCTCGGACTCGATGGTCTCGAGCCGCAGCGCACGCACCCGCTCGGCCAGCGTTGCGTCAGACGCCGAGGACAGCAGCTGCACCAACCGTTTGATGGTCGCGGTCCGCGGGGCGGCTGCGGGATGGTTCTCGCGTACCCAACGAACGTGCTCGGGCGCCATGGCCACGACCAGCGCGGCCGAGGACGCGTCGTCGCGCCACAACTGACGGCTACGGTGCGTTCGGTCGACCAGCCCGTGGCGTTCGAGCGCTCGGCGCGTGCGCACGCTCATGGGATGACCTTCGATCACGTGGGTACCCGCGCCGGTGACGCGGAACGCGTCGCTGCGATCGCGCAGCATCACGGTGGCCATCACTGACCGAGCCGCATTGCCGGTACACAGGAAGAGCACGTGATCGCGCGAGTCGATCGGTTGTTCGTCGGCCATGCTCAGATGCCCTCGAGCGGGCACGGTCACCGCAAGGGGCCTTCGGTGGCGCCCGAGTACTTGTTGATGTCGATGCCGGTGATGCCGATGGCCCCCATGACGCCGCCAAAGGCGGCCATGTGCGGGCTCACCATGTGTGCGGCGAGGGCCTCTTCGCTCTCCCACTTCTCGAAGATCAACACGGTGCCGGCTTCGGTGCGCGAGTTGTAGATCTCGTAGCTGCCACAGCCCGCTTCCTGAAGGGTCTCGGCCTGCATGGCCGCAAAGCCGGTCTCGAGCGCTTCGCGCTTGGCCGGATCGAATGAGATTGTCCCTGCGATGATGATCATGGGTGGCGACATTACCCACTCCCCACTATGCGCGAGGTCGGTAGTCGGCCTGTCGGTCGGCGAGGGCTCGCATGTCAACGCGGATGAACAACGCCTCGGCCTCGGCGGTGAGCACTCCGTTGGCGTGGCACGTGGCCTTCGAAAGGATGCGCCGGCCGCTCGTGTAATCGACCCAGGCGACGAAGTGGAGTTCGGTGTCGAGCGGCGTCACCTTGCGGTACTTCACCTCAAGGGTGCCGGTGACCGCGCTCGGACCGTCCACGAGGCGGATCGTGCCGCCGAGCACGTCGTCGAACAACCCGGCCACGTAACCACCGTGCACGCCGTGCGGTGGCCCTTCGTAAAGCTGGTTGCAGACCACGCGCGCTTCGACGCGCCGGCGACCGTCCGCGAGGTCGACGATCTCGGCCGACATCCCGGCCGACAGCGCGTTCGACCGACCGCGAAACAGTGAGCCGTCGTTGAAGTTCATGTCGTGCAGGTGGGCGCGGCCGTCGGTACCGATCGCGTCGAACCAACGCGGTTTGGGCTCCGTGGCGAGGCCGGCCCGAATCGTGCGGATCTCCGCGATCGCGTCGCGCAGCACGCTCGCATCGGAGTCGGAGCGATGAAGTTGCAAAAGCAGGCCGCGTAGCTCAGCGGCGAGCTCGTACTCGAGATCGCGGTCGCGGTCGGTCACGCCGCCAACTCTGCGTCGGCCTTGATGCCGGCCGCGAAACGGGCCACGGCGCGTTCGTAGATGCGGCGCACGACCGCCGAGGTGCCCGGGACGCGCGGTTCGAAGGTGGACGACCATTCGAGCACCGTCACCCCACCCTCGTCGCGAAGCACCATTTTGCTGGTGTACGTCTTCGTCATCTGCTTCGAGTTCAAGCGGTACGTCATGCGCGTCGGCGGCTCCCACGCGGTGACCTCCTCGCGCACCTTCATCGGGCCGGCTTGGAAGCAGCGAATCGCTCCCAGACCGTTCGGTGCCGGCGTTCCGGGTCGCTCGATGATGACGGTCTTCGCGCTGCCCCACCGGGCGTAGCGGACGTGGTCGGTCATGACCTCCCACACTGCAGCCACGGGCGCATCGATGCGCGTGACTGACGCGAACGTCGTGTTCACCATGCTGCTGCCTCCTGCACAATGGATGCGAGGTACTCGCGAGTGCGAGCGAAGATCTTGTCCTTGTGCGCACCCCAGGCGAAGGGGGCCATCAGCACGTCGGTGGCTCCGAGTTCGGCGTAGCGCTTCAGCCGCATGCTGACCGCGGCCTCGTCGCCGACGAACAACACGTGCTCGGGCCGCGGATCGGCACCGTGTTCGAGGATGCGGTTGTAGGTCGGGATCTGGGCGTACATCGAGAAGATGCGCGCCGCGTTCTCGCGACCGTCGTCGACATCGTCGCATATGGCGATGGGCATGCCGACCACCACCCGGGGCGACGGTCGCCCGGCTGCGGCAGCCGCTGCGGTGATGCGGGGCAGCACGTGGGTCTCGAGCGCCTGTTCGTCGGTCAGCCACAAGATGGTGCCGTCGGCGCGCTCGCCGGCGAGCCGAAGCATGTACGGCGCCAAGGCGGCGACCAACAGGCCCGGCGGTTTCGCCGGGGCATCGGGAACGGAGAAGATCGACGAGAAGTCGTAGAACTCGCCGTGCGCGTCGGCGCGACCGTTGCCGGCGAACGCGCTGTGCAGCGCCTCGACGTACTCGCGCGTGTGCACACCGGCCCGGTCGTACGAGTAGCCGTACATCTTCTCGATGACTGACGGGTGCGACGGGCCGATGCCCAACGTGAGCCGCCCGCCAGCCGCCGCGTTGGTCGACAGCGCGCCACGGGCCATGGCTTGGGGATGGAACGGGTAGGTGGGCACGACGGCAGTACCCAGCTCGATGCGCGAGGTCTCGCGGCCCGCGATGGTGAGCGCGACCATCGCGTCGAGGCTCCACGGCACGTAGGGCACCCACCCGCTCGCGAGCCCCACGGCCTCGGCCCACTGCGCGCGTTCGATGAGATCGTCGATGCCCACCTGCGACGGGCTCGTATCGCTGATGAACATGCCGAGCTTCACGACAGACCCCCAAGGTCGTCCACCGAGCGTGGCGCGCACCAGTCGATCACGGCCACGAGCGCCTCGCATAAACGGTCCGAGGCCATGGCCAGGTTGGCCTCGAACTGCGCCACGGTGTCGGCATGCGCGTCGACCAGGTCGGTGATCGCCTTCACCGCCAGGATGGGCACATCGAGAAGCTCGGCCACCCAGGCCACGGCCGCGCCCTCCATGTCCTTCACCGACGCTCCGCTCGCCGCGATCATGCGCCGGTCGTCGTCGGTCTCGTCGAGGGAATTGCCGGTGGTCACGATGCCTTGGCGAAGGCCGAGCACCCGCGCGAGCGCATCGGCGCGCACCGCGGGATAGCTGCCGACCCCGTAGGACTCGTAGCCGGGGATCGCGATCCGTCGATCGTGATAGACGAAGTGCGTCTCGCTCAGGTAGACGTCGCCGATCCTCCCACCGGCCCGCGCCCATCCGCCGGCCGTGCCCGCAGTGATCACGAGATCTGGTCGGTGCTGCTCGAGCGCAAGGTAGGTGTTGAGCGCCGCGGGTTGCGTGCCGATCTTGTCGACGCCGTGGCGCGGGTCGCGTCCGTTCACCGCGACGACCACCTCGCAGCCGGAGCGTTCGGCCACATACCAACCGAACGAGAGCGAGGGCGGCGACGCCCGCGCAACGGCACCGAGTCGTTCGAGCACCGGTGCTGCTTCGGCGCCCATGGCCATGACGATGACGATCCGTTTCATGTGGGTCGATCGTACGCGGGATGCCCGACACCACCGCTCGCCCCGATCGGGCGCGCGCGCAAGAATGTCGCCATGTCCGACAGCTCAGCCATCAGCCACGGCCTCGACTTCGTCCGCGAACGCTTCGTCGAGACCAACGGCATCCGCATGCACGTAGTCGAAGCCGGGCCCGTCGACGGCCCCGCCGTGGTGCTGTGCCACGGCTTCCCCGAGAGCTGGTACTCGTGGCGCCATCAGCTCCGGGCGCTCGGCGCGGCCGGGTACCACGTGATCGCCCCCGATCAGCGGGGCTACGGCCAGACCGACATGCCCGACGACATCGACTCGTACACCCAGCTGCACCTGGTGGCTGATCTCGTCGGCCTGCTCGATGCTTCGGGCATCGAACGAGCCGTGGTCGTCGGCCACGACTGGGGCGCACCGGTGGCCTGGAACGCGGCCGCGCTCCGGCCCGACCGCTTCGTGGCCATGAGCGCGCTGTCGGTGCACTGGAGCGGGTACCACCCGTATACCGGGCCGCCGACGGCTTCGATGCGCGACGCGCTGCGGGGCGGCTTTCTCTACGTGTTGCACTTCCAGGAACCCGGCGTGGCCGAGGCCGAGCTCGATAGCGACATCCGCGCCACGCTGGGTCGGTTCCTGTATTCGCTGTCGGGCGACATCCCACGCGACCAGTACCGGTTCTTCGACGCCGCGGCGCGCGACATGAGCGGGGTGCTCGTCGACGCGCCGGGCCCGTTGCCCTGGCTCACTGCGCACGATCTCGACGTCTTCACGGCCGAGTTCGAACGACGGGGCACGTTCCGTGGCGGCATCAACTGGTACCGCAACATCGACGCGAACGCAGCGTTGCTGGCCGCGTTCGTGGGGCGCCGCGTCGAACAGCCTGCGCTGTTCATCGGCGCGGAACGAGACTCGATATTCGGCCAGACCCGGGAGTCCGTCGACGCAACTCGCAGCGCGGCGCCCCAGCTGCAGCAGGTGTGGATCGCCGGCAGCGGCCACTGGGTGCAACAGGAACGTCCCGACGAAGTCAACGCGGCGCTACTCGATTTCCTCGGGGCGCTCCCGCGTTGGTGAGAGGTGCACGCGGCAGCTGCCGATCATGGTGGTGAACGCGTGCTGAAACCGTGCGGTGTCCTCGGCCAGGCAGGACGCGACGATCTGGTAGATCACACGCGCCGAGGAGTGGGGATGTTCGAGGTCAGCGTCGAGCAGTGCGTGCAGCTGCGAGAGCCGGACGCCCTCGTTACGCACGTCGAAGGCTCGAAGGCGCACAACGGCGGCGGCATCGCCGCAATGCGCCACACGCTCGCTGCGCACCTCGACTGCGTCGTAGGTCGCCGCGACATGTCTTTCACCCGCAGCCATCACGGTCGCGAGATCGAGGTCCGCCGGCACGCCCTCGCGGCTGATGACCACGTTGGTGCGAAACCAACCATGGTCCTCCGCTGGGCGGAGCACCGCCAGGGTTCCCGGTGCGTCGTGCACCTGCCACCCCTCGGCGAGCACGAGGTGCAACCGACGAGTGCCGTCGTCGTCGAGTAGCACCAAGATCACCGGGCCGTCGGCGAGGGTCACGAGAAAATCCCCTTCACCATGCGGAGGCCCTTCTTCGCCGCACCTGCGCCGCCACCGACGATGTCGGCCACGCCGCCGGCGACCGCACGCGGATTCACGCTGACGTCGACGCCCACGTTGAACCCGAGCCCGATCGTGGCCCCGAGATCCACAGCGAACGAGATCTTGTCGAGGCCGATGTCGGCTTCGGCCTTGTACTGCGCGCCGACACCGGCGCTCACGCCGGCATGCGGCCGAGCGACCACGCCCAGCACGGATACCTCACCTTCGACCTCCGCCTCGGCGCCGACGAGGATGCGACCTTCGACCTCGGCCTGTACGCCATGGAGTCCGACCTTGACGGTGGCCTCGCCTTCGATCGCCGCGCCGCCGAACACCCGTGCCGCTACCCCGGCGCCGAGTGCAGCGTTGCCGACCGATGCTGTTGCCGAGACCGCAACGCCGATCTCGACCCGACCGCCGACGGTGAGATGGGCCTCGCGGTTGCTGACCCCGGCATTGGCCTGGACCGTCATGCCGAGGCCGGCGTGCGCGTGGAGATCGAGGTGCGCCTTATCAGTGCCGAATCGGCGCGTCCCGCCGGCGCCCGTCAACGACGAACGCGCCACGTTGGCGAGCGACATCTCGGTCGTCGTCGACGTCCAACCATCCTGCACCGAACCATTGCCGACGCTGAGCTTGTGGCTACGGGCGGCTCGGTCGAGGGGCCCCGACATCTCGCCGGCGTAGATCCGGCGTACACCGCGGGCGTAGCGCCGTGTGTGACTCGAGGTGTTTCCCGAGGACAACTGCGTCCAGGGGCTTGTGCCGGCCCAGAGCCACCCGTCGTTCACCGCAGCAAGGGTCGCGTCAGCCGCGGTGAGCGCCTCGGAAACGTCGCGCACGAACATCGCGAGATCGTCGAGGGACCGCGCGAGCTCCCCAAGGTCGCTCGCGGCGTTCATGGTCTCGGCCACCAGCATGGTCGTGCCGGTCGTCAACGGGATGATGTCGAGCGACCGGCCCAGCGCCGTGCGCAGCGCTCCGTGCGCGTCCGCCTGGGAGCGCAGGCGCCACGCGAGGTCGGCGAGAACTTGGGGCTCCCCCGCAACCGCGCTCACGAGCACACCTGTTCGTCGCGCGCTCGGCGCCCGGCGAGGGCGACCAATGCGAGCGCCTCGTTCACCCGGCGAACGCGTAGCTCGATCTCGCGGATGGCGGCCTCGAACCGATCACGGTGGCCGCCCTGCCACCCGTCGGTTAGGGCGGTGTCACGGCGCCGACCGTCGGCAAGGGCGTCGAGCCGGCTCCGCACCAACGCCACCGCGTCGTCGAGGCCCTCCATGGCCGAGGACGACTCAGGGGGCGCGGACGGCGGTACGGCAGGTTCGAGTGGCACCCCAACAGCCTGTCATGTTATTTGAGTATTTATCAATAGCTCTCACACCAGCTTCGGCCGTTCAGCGCTGCTTCAGCGCAGGTAGAACGCGGCGCCGGTGATCGTGACGTTCAGAGACGCCAAATACGCGATGAACGAGACCGCTGTGCCCACGACCATGAGCGCGACGCCCACGATCTGCGACGGGCCATGGCGAGCATCTTCTGCTCGCCGCCTGACATCGTTCCGGCCAGCTGCTTGCAGCGTTCGCCGAGGCAAGGGAAGCGCGTGTACGACACGTCTTCGACGTGGGCCAGCTTCACCCCCGCTCGGGTTCTTGCCCAGGCTGATGCCGATGAGCGCCGGCATCACTGCGGTGGATGACGCAAGAAACGTGAACCACCGGCGGAACGCCCTGTATTCGTGGCCGAGCTTGGTGAGGATGTTGGATCCCCAGCGCTTTCGGCCCGCTTCGGAGCCGTTCACTACACTCGCCCGCGCCGGCTCGGACCTGTGCCGGGACCCGACCAGGAGGGCCTATGGGCTCCATCGTTCCCGCCGGCCAGCTCGTGTGGGGCACCCAGATGCCCATCCAGATGCACTCGCTCTCGCGTCGCGAGGAATGGGAGCCTGCAGCGCCAGTACGCGAACTCGTGGCCGTGGCCAAGGCGGCTGACGACGCGGGCGCGTTCTTCGTGGGTGTGTGCGATCACGTGGCGCTCCCCTACGACGCGTACACCGAGAAGATGAGCCCCACGTGGTACGACACCGTCGCCACGCTCGGTTACCTCGCCGCCCATACCGACCACGTCCGGTTGCTGGCCTCGGTCGTCATTGCGGCATACCGCCATCCGCTGGTGATCTCCAAGGCGTTCTCCACGCTCGATCACCTGTCCGAGGGCCGGGCCGTGCTCGGCGTGGGCGCCGGCCACGTCGCGGGTGAGTTCGCGGCGCTGGGCGTCGACTTCGCGAAGCGGGGTGAGATCACCGACGAGACGATCGATGCCGTGCGCGGGGCCTTCCAGAACGAATACAGCGAGCATCATGGCGCCCACTTCGACTATGGGCCGGTCGGCCAAGGACCGCGACCGGTGGCGGGCGACGTGCCGATCTGGATCGGCGGCTCCAGCAAGCCCGCGCTGCGCCGCGTAGCCGAGCGCGGTGATGGTTGGATCCCCCAGGGCACGCCCCGGGCCGAGATGCGGGCCTGCGTCGACTACATCCACGCGCATCGCGACAAGACGCGGCCGGGGGCCGCGCTCGACCTCGGGTTCTTCCCCGAAAACATCTACGTCGGTCGGGCCGGCTGGGACATCGGGCCGACCGCACTCACCGGTGACCCCGAACCGATCGCCGAGTCGCTCCGAGAGGCGAGCGACCTCGGGTGCAACGCGCTGCACATCCGTCTGCGTAGCCGCTCCGCGAGCGAGCTGTGCGACCAGCTCGCCGCGTTCGGCCGCGACGTCGCCCCACTCCTCAACTAACCCCCGCCTACCAGAGCATCGAAACCCCGCCGTTGGGGCGCAACACCTGGCCGGTCACGAACTTGGCCGCGTCGGAGGCCAGGTACAACATCGCAAAGGCCTGGTCATTCGGCTCCCCGGGGATGCCCATCACCGACATCTTGGAGCGTTGCGCGACGTAGGCGGCCTTGCGTTCCGGATCGACGGTGCCGTCCTCGCGGAGCACGTGCCGTTCGTTCATCGGCGTGTCGACCCAGCCCGGGGCGACGGTGTTGACGCGCACCTGATGAGGGCCAAGCTCGGCGGCGAGCGAACGGCTGAACTGCGCGGCGGCGGCCTTGGCCGTGGCGTAGGCGATCATGAACGGGGTCGGCGCGTCGACAGCGCCGCTGGTGATGTTGATGATGCTGCCCTTGCGCTTCGGGATCATGGCCCGCGCTGCGGCCTGCGAGCCGTAGACCACGCCGCGAAAGTTCACCGCATGCACCCGGTCGAGCTCGTCCTCGGTGACATCGAGCGGACCTGACTCGGTGATGATCCCGGCGTTGTTGATCATGACGTCGAGCCGGCCGTGCCGGGCCAAGACGTCGGCGACCAACGCGTCGACCTCGAGCCGCTTCGACACGTCGACCTCGGCCGAGTCGGCCGAGTAGCCAGCGGCGCGCAACTCGGCCGCCGTGGCAGCCGCGAGCTCGGCCCGGTTGTCGACGATCACGACGTGCGCCCCCACGTCGGCGAGCAGCGTCGCTGCGGCCTTCCCGAGACCTCGTGCGGCGCCGGTGATGATCGCGACCCGGCCGGTCATGTCATAGGTGTCCTGAACGATTCCCATGACCGGGAGTTCATCACGTCGGGGCGACCAACCACGGCTCGTCACAGAACTGCAATGCGCCGTTTCGCCGAAAGGCCCCCGACGCCATTGACTTCCGCTCTAGGGTGCCGAAGCTTTGAGGGCTACCGGTCAACGACGCCCGGGGGGGTTTCTCACATGAATACACCCATCTGTCTGCTGTGCAACGCACGCGGTGCCACGCATCGTCCGGGCCGTCTCGGCCGCTACGCACAGACCTGCGATCGCTGCGAGCAGCGACGCGGATCCCACCTGGAACGCGCCACGTCCGAGGTGAGCCGGCCGGTGACCGAAAGGCCCCTGGTCGAGCGCGCCAGCGTGTCGGTCACAGCCACTGGCCAGGTACAAGCCCTGCAGTGGAGCGCCCGCCCCCGCTGACCGACGCGGCCGAGATCGCGCTGAGCCACACCTGATGTGGCCGAGCGCGATGTCAGCGACGGATGGTCAGATACCGAGCGAACGACCGATGCGGTCGCGATGGAACGATGCGTCACCCCACGAGGCGGCGAGCGCCCAGCCCCGCTTCATCCATAGGTGTAGGTCATATTCGAACGTGTAGCCGATCGCGCCGTGGCACTGCAACGCCATACGCGCCGCCTTGTCGACGGCGTCGGACGCCGCAGCCTTGGCCAGGGACACGTCGCGCCCACGATGCGGGGTGGAGTTCGCCACTGCGTACGCGGCCACGTAAGCCAGGGGGCGGGCGAACTCCGTGGCAATGAGCGCGTTCGCGATGTGGTGTTTGACCGCCTGATACGAACCGACGACCTTGCCGAACTGCTCGCGCTGGCCCACGTAGTCGACGGTGACCTCGATGAGGGTCTGTGCGATGCCCACGCACTGGGCCGCCGCGGCCAGCGCGCCCCGATCGCACGCATCGACTACGGCCTGCTGCGCGGCAGGGCCCTTGGCCAGCAGCGTGGCATCGCTCGGGGTCCAGGCCACCGAGAACAAGCGGCGCGAGTAATCGACGGAGCGTTGCGCGGTGAGGGTCACGTCGGCCGCGGGAACCGCGTGCACTTCATCTTCGTGCACCAGCAACAGCACATCGGCTTGGTCGGCGTAGAGCACGTACGGCGACCCAACCCCGACGCCAACGATGACCTCGCCCGCCGCGGCCTTGGCCAACCATGCCGACTCGCCGAGCTCGGCGAGCAGCGGCAGCGCAACCGCGGTGTGCTCGATGAGCACCTCGGGCAACGCGGCGCGGCCCGCCTCCTCCTGCAACAGCACGAGGTCGACCTCGTTCATGCCCATTCCACCAGCGGCTTCGGGTGCGGTGAGCGCAGCGACACCCATGTCGACGAGCTTGTCCCAAAGGCCCGGCACGCGACCCGTGGGGTTCAGCCATGCGGCGCGCACCGCCTCTGGCTTGCACTCGTTGGCCAGCAGGTCGCGCACGGTGTCGCGGAACAGCAGTTGATCTTCGGTGAATGCGAATTGCATGGCGCTTCCCTTACCGCGGCAGCCCGAGCACGCGCTCGGCGATGATGTTGCGTTGGATCTCGTTGGTGCCCGCGTAGATGGGGCCGGACAGCGCGAACTGGTAGCCGTCCATCCAGGTGCCGTCATCGACGGCGTCAGGGGCGTCGCCCATGAGCTCGCCCTGGGCGCCCGCCAGACGAAGCGCGGTTGCGTGGATCTCGACGTCCATCTCGGACCAGAACACCTTCATCAGACTCGCCTCGGGCCCCATGTGACCGCCGCCCATGAGGCGCGTCGCGGTGGAGAACGTGAACCAGCGGTACGCCTGTGCGTTCATCCAGTTGCGGATGATCTGATCGCGCAGCGTCGGATCAACGCCACCGACGCGCTCGTCGCGGGCCTCGCTCATTCGCTGGAACAGTTCGACGGCGCGTTCGGCGGGCGCCATGAAGCGGCCCGGGCTGCGCAGGTTGAGCCCACGTTCGCTCGACGCGGTGGCCATGGCCACGTTCCAGCCTTGGCCCTCGCCGCCGAGGATCATGGACTCGTGCACGCTCGCGTCCTCGAAGAACAGCTCGGCAAAGCCCGGCTCGCCGTCGAGGCGGCCGACCGGGTTGCGCTCCATGCCAGGCGTGTCAGCGGGAACCAGGAAGTACGTGAGCCCCTTGTGGCGTTGCGCCTCGGGGTCGGTGCGGAAGATGCAGAAGATCCAGTCGGCGAAGGCACCGCGCGAGCACCAGGTCTTTTGTCCATTGACCACGAAGTGGTCGCCATCGCGCACCGCTTTGGTCTTGAGCCCGGCCAGGTCGCTACCCGCGTTCGGCTCGCTCCAGCCCTGCGCCCAGATCTCGTCGCCACTGGCCATCTTCGGGAGAAAGCGATCCTTCTGCTCCTCGGTGCCGAAGCCGAAGATCGTGGGGCCGAGCAAAGTGACCCCGTTCGCACTGACGCGGCCCGGCGCGCCGGAGCGGTAGTACTCCTCTTCGAAGATCAGCCACTCGATGAGCGTGCAGTCGCGGCCACCGTACTTCTCGGGCCACGAGACGACCGACCAACGGTCGGCGTGCAGTTCCTTCTCCCACCCGCGGTGTTGCTCGAAGCCGTCCGCGGTGTCCATCGATCGCAACGACTTGGCCGGCACGTGCTGTTGGAGCCATGAGCGGATGTCGTGGCGGAACGACTCTTCGGCCTCGGTGAAGGTGAGATCCATACCTGCCTACTTGAGCTTCTCGGCCATCGACCGGGCGTTCTGCCCGGCCAAATGGTTCTCGGTTGTGAGTTCGTTGTGCGCGTGCGCCAGATGATGCATGTGATAGGTGCCGTCGATGGTGTCGCGCAGACCTTGTTGGTCCTCGGCGAAGTTGACGGCCCGCTTCGTGAGCGCCAGACCGAAGCGGGGCATCTCGGCGATGCGGCTCGCGAGCGCGAGCGTGGCCGACTCGAGGTCGGTGTCGGGCACCACGCGATTGATCATGCCAACCTCGTATGCCCGCGACGCCGGCATACGGTCGCCGGTCATGAGGAACTCCTTCGCGATGCGCGGCGGCATCACGAACGGATGGGCGAACCACTCGGCCCCCGGCACGCCCATGCGGATGACTGCATCGGCGAAGAAGGCGGTGTCGCTCGCGACGATGAGATCACAGGTCCACGCGAGCATCAGCCCGCCGCTGACGCAGGCGCCTCGCACCGACGCGATGATGGGCTTGGGGATCTCGCGCCAACGACGACACATACCGAGGTACTGCTCGTTCTCGCGGGCGTAGTGGCGCTCGGCGCCCGCCTTGTCGGCATGGCCGTAGTGCAGCGTGGCCACGCGCGGGTAGTCGAGGTCGACGTCGCGACCCGGCGAGCCGATGTCGTGCCCCGCGGAGAAGTGCTTGCCCGCACCGCGCAGCACAATGACCTTGACTGAATCGTCCTCGACCGCCCGGTGATAGGCATCGTCGATGGCATAGGTCATGCGCCCGTTCTGGGCGTTCGCGAACCCCGACCGCGCCAGCGTGACGAACGCGACGGGACCTTCGGTTGAGTAGCTGACGACCTCGGCCTCGGCCTCGAGGTTCGGTGCCGGCCGCTGATCATCCGGAGCTGCTGCCATGGAGGCGCTACTGCTTCCTGCAGAGGTGGTCGAGGCGTTCGATCGCTTGCTGCACGCAGAGGTCGATGATCTCCTGGCAGCTCTGCAAGGTGTCGATGGCCCCGACGCCCTGCCCCGTGGGAAGGATGCCGACCTCGGGGTGTCCGTCGACCAAAGTCGCCTTGGTCAGCATGGGGGCGTTCGCGGCGAGCGCGAGCTGGGCCCACGAGAGGTCCTGGCTCTTCTTCATGGCCAAGCCCTCCTTCAGGAGGTCGCGATAGCTGGTGCTCGTGAGCTTGCGGAACTTCAGCGCGTTGCTGAACGCCTTGGGGAACGCCAGGAACTTGGCCCTCTCGAGCTCGTCGATGAGCTTGGTGCGGATGACACGCTGGGGCGCACCGTCGATGGCCTTGGTGACCACGGTGCCGGTGAGCGGGGTGTCGAGGTAGATCTGCTTGACGTGCGCAGGCACCGCGCTATCGGAGGACATTAAGAACCGCGTGCCCATGGCGATGCCGTCGGCGCCGCAGGCGAGCGCAGCGGCGAGTCCACGGCCGTCGTAGACCCCGCCCGCGACGAGCACCGGGATGTCGACCGCGTCGAGCACCTGCGGGATGAGGATCGAGGTCGGGATGACACCGGTGTGGCCACCACCCTCGGCCCCCTGCGCGATGACCGCGTCGACGCCCCACGCCGCGACCTTCTCGGCGTGGCGACGCGCCCCGATCGTGGGCATGACCACCACGCCGGCGTCCTTGAGCTTCTTCACGACGGCTTCGCCGGGCGCCTGCGCGAACGACGCGACCTTGACCTTGACCTTGATGACGTAGTCGACGCGTGCATCGATGTCGACGGCGTCGGTGCGCAGGTTCACGCCGAACGGCTTGTCAGTCGCGGCCTGCACCTCGGCGATGGCCTGCTTCATCTGTGCGAACGTCATGGGCGCCGCGGCGATGATGCCGAGTCCGCCCGCGTTGGACGTGGCCGCAGCGAGGTGTGAGTTGGCCACCCAACCCATGCCGGTCTGCACGATCGGATAGCGGACCCCGAACAGCTCGGTGATGCGGGTCTTCAGGCGCGGGTCGTCGGTCATCACTTAAACTCGCTCTTGCGCGCGCCCTTGGGGTCGATCACGGTGCGCAGCATCTCGAGCTCGTCATCGGTGGGCAAACGGCTCGTGGGAATGTCGCCATCGATCACCAACTCGAAGGTGGTGGCATCGACGATCTGGTCAACGGTGACGCCCGGATGCGTCGACACGAGGCGCATGCGGTTGTCGGGGGTGTTGTGATCGAACACACCGAGGTTCGACACGATGCGGCGGATCTCGAAGAAACGGCCGCTGGCGGGGCTGAGGGCACGGATCTTGTCGTAGCCGGGGCCCGACACGACGTCGACCTGCTCGCAGAATACCTGCTTCGAATGGTTCGGGATCCAGTAGGTGACGGTGTGGTTGATCACGTTGCCCGGCGCGCCGCGCAGGCCGAGCAGCTGGGCCTTGGGCTTGCGCCAGTCGCCGATGGCCGCGAGGTTCTGGTTGCCCCACATGTCGATCTGGTTGGCCCCCATGACCACGTGGCGCTTGCCCGACCACACCACATCGAAGATGGTGCGATACGGCATGTAGGCCTCGATGACCTTGGGCGGGTTGGTCACACCCACCGGGATGGTGTTCGCGATGAGCGCAGCCACCGTGTCGGTCATCATGAGATCGGGTTCGAAGGTGGCGCGGGCCAGCCGACCACCACAGATCGGCACGATGCCGATGGGGTTGCACAGGATCTCGCCGTCGCCGCGGAACGCATCGGCAACTGCGGTGACGCACACCTCGTCGAGAGTTACGTCGGACGTTGTAGGAGGCTTCATTGTCACTTCTCCCCTCGTGCCGTGATGGCCTTGACGTACTCGTCATGCGACGGGAGGTCGAGGTACTTCGTCTTGAACGCCTTCCAGGCGTCGTCGTCCTTGGCAGTCGCCGCGTACTCGCGCTGGAACGCTTCGTCGCGCTCGTAGTCGGACGGGCACTCGGTGAAGTGCGCGCCGAGGGGCGCTTCGACCACGCCAGTGACGTACATCCGCGGGATCTTCAGCGTGTGCACCGAGCCGTACTTCAAGAAGTCGTCGGTGGGGATGATCTTTTCGGTGGACATGTAGGTCTTGGGCGAGCCCATGGCCATGAGGTCGTCGAAAAACAGGTCGGGCCCGAGGAACTGGCCGTTGCCGCGCTCGTCGGCGCGGTTCATATGGATGAGCGCGGCGTCGAGCTTGAACGCCGGGATAGCCACGAGCTCTTCGTCGTCATAAGGCGACTTCACGAGCTTTAGGTCGGGGTTCATGGTGAGCATGTGCGACCCCAGGCCGGCACGGGTGGGGTAGAAGGGCACCCGATGCGCCGCCGCCATGAGCCCGAGGTAGAAGGCGCCTTCGTCGTACTCGCTGAACTCGATCGAGCCACTCTGCTTGGCCTTGCGGAAGTGCGGTTCGAGCGGGATCGAGTCGAGCGAGACGAACCCGTACACCACTTTCTTGACCTTGCCCGTCGCGCACAGCAGGCCCACGTCGGGGCCGCCGTAGGTGACGATGGTGAGATCCTTGAGGTCGCTGCGGAGGATCGCGCGGACGAGCGACATCGGCTTGCGGCGAGAACCCCAGCCGCCGATGCCGATGGTCATCCCGTCGCGGAGCTCGGCGACCACGTCGTCGTCGGTCATTCGCTTGTCTGACATGGCCGTAACCGTACGCGAGAAGGGCAGTTGCGGCTAATAGGGCACGACGGTCACCTGTCGCTCAGCTGTCACGGCCCCGCACCGAGGTGCGCCGGTGGCGCACCGACCCGGCGGCACCGTACTGTGCGCGCCATGTCAGGGAGCGCAACCGCATCGTCCGAGCTCGATCTCACCGGGAAGACCGTCATCGTGACGGGCGGCACCAAGGGCATCGGCCGCGTCATCACCACGACCTTTCTCGAGCACGGGGCCGATGTCGTGATCTGCGCCCGCAACGCGCCCGATTCGCCCGTCGCCGCGAACGGCAAGGAGGCCGTGTTCGTGGCGTGCGACGTGCGCGACCCCGAGCAGGTCAAAGCCGTTGCGCAGGTCGCGCTCGATCGTTTCGGCCGCATCGACGTGCTCGTGAACAACGCTGGCGGCGCGCCCCCGGCCGACTCGGCCACCGTGTCGCCGCGCTTCAACGAGCGCATCATCGCTCTCAACCTGCTTGCACCCATCACGTTTGCGCAAGCGGTATATCCCGCTATGTCCACGCAGGAATCAGGCGGGGTCATCCTCAACATCTCGTCGGTGTCGGGCATCCGCCCCAACCCGGCAGGTGTCGCGTACGGCGCGGCAAAGGCCGGGCTCAACAACGTGGCCGAGACCCTCGCCACCGAGTGGGGCCCCAAGATCCGCGTGCTTACCATCACCGTGGGGCTCATCGTCACCGAAGAGGCCAACCTCTTCTACGGCGACTCCACCGGCGTTGACCGCGTCGGGGCCACCATCCCGGCGCGCCGCATGGGCACTCCCGACGACATCGCCGGCGTGGTCCTGTTCCTCGCGTCGCCCCTGGCCAAGTGGATGACCGGCACCAACGTGATGGTGCACGGCGGCGGCGAGATACCGGCCTACCTCGCAGCCTCCACTGGCGAGGTCACGCAGATCAACAAGGGGTAGCTGACATGGCCACGGTGGTACCCCACGTCCGGGAGTTCGCAGCTGTGCCTGGCCTCACCTACTCGGTGTCGCCCCATATCCGACGCGTGCTCGCGAACAACCCGAGCGCGTTCACGTTCCACGGCACCGGCACCTACATCGTCGGCTGGGGCAAGGTTGCGGTCATCGACCCCGGGCCTCGAGACACGGCGCACGTGAAGGCATTGCTGCGCGCACTCCGCGGCGAGAAGGTCGTCGCGATCCTCGTCACGCACACCCACGGCGATCACTCCCCTGCCGCGGCGATGTTGCGCAACGCGGGCATCGACGCCCCGGTGTACGCGTTCGGCCCCCACCCGCTCACCAGCGAAGCCGAGGAGAAGGGCGAGGCCGAGGGCAAGGTCGAGGAGCGGTCCGACCTCACGTTCGTACCCGATGTACTCGTCACCACCGGCGACGTCATCGAAGGGCCGGGTTGGACCTTCGACGTACTGCACACCCCCGGTCACATCTCGAACCACCTCTGCTTCGGGTACCGCGAGGAGAACGTGTTGTTTAGCGGCGACCACATCATGGGGTGGTCGACATCGATCATCCCGCCTCCCGACGGCGACGTGGCCGACTACCTCGCCAGCCTCGATCTGGTGCTCGAACACGACTACGACGCGTTGTGGCCCACCCACGGTGGGCCCGTGCGCGAGGTCCACACCTACGTGCGTGCGCTACACGCACACCGGCTCGAACGCGAACAGCAGATCCTCGACCTGCTGGCCGACGCGACCAAGCCAATGAAGGTGCCGACCATGGTCAAGCGCATCTACGTCGGGTATCCGAAGGAGCTCCACAAGCCCGCGGCGCGCTCGGTGCTCGCGCACCTCGTGAAGCTCGTGCGCGAGGGCCGCGTCACGTGCAACAAACCCGAGCCCATGATGGCTGCGACCTACCGACTTGCGTCTGCCTGACCTCGGCCGGCTGACCCTCAACTGACCGCCGAGCGCAGACTTATGCACCGCCTGGGTGCGTAACTCGGCTCTCGACGGTGGGCCACCGCGCTGCGGGGGACGCCCGCTGACAGGGCCGCGAACACCACCACCCGTTCTTCGGACGATTCACTACCTCCCATGTCGTGTGCGGTCCGAAGAACCGAGGCGGGGCGCGGCGGCTGGAGGCGAGGGCAGGGAGCGGCTCAGCTGTTCGAGGCTTCGATGTCGACGAGGGCGGCGAACTTTTCGAGGGCGGCCGCACGACGGGTCGGGACGAACTCGGTGGGCCAGCCCTCGACCGGTGCGTAGCCCTTTAGGAGCTGGCGGGCGATGGTGACCTTGTGCACCTCGTCGGCGCCGTCGACGAGGCGCGACGCGCGTGCGTTGCGGTACATCTCCTCGAGCGGGATATCGGTGGTGTAGCCGAGCGCACCGTGCACCTGGATGGCCCGGTCGATCACGTTGTAGAGCATCTTTGTGCCGTAAACCTTGATCGCCGCGATCTCGACGCGCGAACGCGACGCGCCCACCTGGTCCATGTGCCACGCGGCCTTCATGCACAACATCTTCGCGGTCTCGATGTCGATGTAGGACTCGGCGATGAAGTCCTGGATCATCTGCTTCTCGGCCAGCAGCGAACCGTGCGAGTACCGCGAAAGTGCGCGCTCGCACATCATGTCGAACGCCCGCCGCGCCTGGCCGAGCCAGCGCATCGCGTGGTGGATGCGGCCCGGCCCGAGGCGCTTCTGCGCGAGGAGGAACCCGTCACCGGGGTTGCCGATGAGGTTGGCGCGAGGCACGCGCACGTTGTCGTAGATGATCTCGGCGTGGCCGCCTGGTTGACGGTTCGGGCCGTGCGCCGCCGCGGGATGGTGCATGTTCGGCACGTCGCGCACAATGTTCACGCCGGGGGTGGCATTCGGGACGATGATCATGGAGCTGCCCTGGTACGCGTGCACGTCCGGGTTGGTCACCACCATCACGATGAGGAAGTCGGCCTTCGACCCCTGCGACGTGAACCACTTGTGGCCGTTGACGACGTACTCGTCACCATCGAGCACTGCGCTGGTGCGGATGAGGGTGGGGTCGGACCCCGCGACGTCGGGCTCGGTCATCGAGTAGCCGCTACGCATGCGGCCATCGAGCAACGGTTCGAGCCACAGCTTCTTCTGCTCGGGGTCGCCGCCGATCGCGATGAGCTCCGCGTTGCCGGAGTCGGGCGCCTGATTGCCGAAGATCCCCGGCGCGATGGTGGTGGAACGCCCGAGGATCTCGTGCATCAACGCCAACTTCACTTGACCGAAGCCCTGCCCGCCGAGCTCGTGGTCGAGGTGACATGCCCACAGGCCTTGGCGCTTGACCTCGGCCTTGAGCGGATCGGTGAGGACCTTCCACTGCTCCTCGGTGACGTCGTACTCGATGGTCTCGAGGGGGAGGATCTCGTGATCGAGGAACTCCCGCATCCAGTCGAGCTTCGCCTGAAACTCGGGCTCGGTCGAGAAATCCCATGCCATCGCTGGCCTCCCACATCTGACTCGCGTGCGGCGTCGACCCTAGCCTCGTAGGGTCGATCAGCATGGACCTCGGGCTGAACGGACGTCGGGCGATCATCACCGGCGGATCGCGTGGCATCGGCGCGGCAACGGCGGCGGCGCTGCACGCCGAAGGGGCCCTGGTCGCGATCATCGGCCGCGATGCAGCCGCCCTTGCCGCGGTAGCCGAACCGATCGGCGCTCACGTCGCCGTCGCGGACCTGGCCACGGCGAACGGCGTCCGCACCGCCGTCGACTCGTGCATCGCTGCGCTCGGCGGGGTCGACGTTCTCGTGAACAACGCCGGCGCATCACCCAACGGAACCATCGACGACATCACCGACGAGCAGTGGCAGCACGCGTTCGACCTCAAGGTCATGGGATACATGCGTTGCATGCGCTCCGTGCTTCCCGCTATGCGAGCGCAACGGTTCGGGCGAATCGTCAACGTCGGCGGAACCGCCGGGATCCGAGCGACGCCCGGATACACCCTCGCTGCGCTCAACGCGGCCATCGTGCACCTCACCCGCAGCACCGCCGAGCACGTCGGTCGTGACGGCATCAGCGTCGTGTCGTTGCATCCGGGACCCACGCTCACCGACCGCCTGCGCACGATGCTCGAGCGCGGCGCGGCAAACGCCGGGATCGAGATCGACGAGTTCGCCGCGAACGTGGTGGGCAAGGCATTGCCGCTCGGGCGCGTCGGCTCGGCCGAGGAGGTCGCACGCATGATCGTGGTGCTGTGCTCCGACGTCGCCGCGTGGGTCACCGGCGGCGGCATCAGCATCGACGGCGGCGCGGCCATCGGCGTCGTCGGAGGTTGAAATGGGCCAAACCGCACTTGTCGCGCCCGGTCCCGGGATCAGACTTGCGCGATGAACCAGCGCGCTCGGTGACGCGGCTCAGAATCGGCGCCATCGCAGCCGTGCTCCTGGCGGGGGTGCTCAGCCTGCCCCGCCCGCTCGGCGGCGACCAGGCCCTTTTCCTCTACATCGCCAAGTCGATCGACCACGGGTCCTTGCTCTACCGAGACCTGTGGGATGCCAAGCAGCCCGGCATCTACATCTTCTACGCCGTGGCCGGGAACCTGTTCGGCTTCAACGACATCGCGGTGCACCTGCTCGAGTTGATCGTGATGCTCGCGCTGGCCGTCGTGCTCCAGCGAACCCTCCCTGACTTCGGATTCTCCAGGCGTGCCGCGGCGCTGGCCCCCATCGCGACCGTGCTGCCCTACTACCTCGTCGCCGCCACCTGGGATCTGAGCCAGCTCGAGCCACTTCTCGGTCTGCCGCTGTACTTAGGTTTCTGGACCTCGATGCGCGCCCGCGACTCGACGCAGCATCAGGCGCGCTGGCAACTCGCAGCGGGCGCGTGCTGTGCGATCGTCTCGATCTTTAAACTGCTCTACCTGCCCTACGGCGTGTTGTTCCTTGCCCTCTCGATGCGCCGCGACCGACGAGCGCGAACGGCAGCGGCCTGGGCCCTCGGGTTCGCTGCGGCATGGTCGCCGGTGCTCATCTGGGTGCTCGCTCACAGCCTCGTCCACGAGGTCTGGTACACGTGGGTCACGTTCCCCATGACTGCGCGACGCCAAGCCGCCCAACCGTTGTCGGTGCTCACGAGCAGCGCTCGGTCGTTCGGACGTTCGTTCGCACCGGTCGCCGCGCTCGCCCTCGTCGGCATTTGGGCCCACCGCCACCGCCTCGAGCGTTGGATGGTGCTGGCGCTGGCGTGGGCGGCACTCGCGCTGGTGCTCGACCTCGCGCAGTTCTGGTGGCGCTACCTCTACTGGGATGCGACCGTGCCCGTCGGGCTGTTCGCCGTGCTGGGGGCGATCGCCCTAGCCGACAACGCGCGTGAGCATCGGCGTGTGGTGCTCGGCTCGCTCGGCGTCGTGCTGTTGCTAGCCGTGTATGCGCTCGCACCGCACCGCCAACGCATCGCCGAATCGTTCCCTGACCCCACGGCGACCCTCCGCCACACCGACGCTCGCGACGATCTCCGAGCCCTCGAGGAGCCGCTGTACGGCGACCTCGACCGCACGCTCGCCGTGTTGCGCGCGCCGGACGCGCGTCCGGGGCCCGTGGTGATCTTCGGCAGCCCGATCGTGCAGCTCGCCAGCGGACGCGCCCAGGCCGGGCGTATCCCCGGTTTTCTCGCCAACACTCTCGGGTCCGACGAGTGGCACGACTTCGCGACGCAGATGCGGTCCACGCCGCCCGCGTACGTGTTCATCGGCGAGGTGCAGGGCATCTCCGAGAGCGAGTTCCTCGAGTCGCGCGGCACCGAAGTGCTCGAGATCCTCCAGCAGTCCTACTGCGGCGCTGCGCACCCGGCCGCTGGCCGGTGGCTCGTGCAGTGCCGCGATGTCGCCCAAGTGCCCGGAGCGCTCCGACGCGCCACGGGCAACCCATGAGCACGACTACGCCCACGGTGCGAAAGACGCGATCGCCGCGTCCTGGTCAGCTGGTCGCAGGCGATCGAGTGGTTCTTCTACCTGATGTTCGCGTTGCTCGCGGTGCCGAGCGCGCTGCGGTAGGGCTCGCACTGGGGTAGGTGGTGCTCGAAACCGCGTTGAGTCACACCTGCTCGGGCTGAGCGCAATCTCGGCGGTGGCTACGGGTGCTGGCTGGAGACTGACAGGACCTCGCCGGTCATGTACGAGGAGTACTCGCTCGCCAAGAAGACCATGACGTTCGCGATCTCCCAGGTCTCGGCAGGACGGTTGAACGCCTCGAGACCGATGAGCGAGTCGAGGAACTCCTGGGTCGACACCTTCGCGAGGAACGGATGCATCGCGAGCGACGGCGCCACGCAGTTCACGCGGATGCCGTGCGGCGCAGCTTCGAGCGCGGCGCAGCGGGTGAGGGCCATGACCCCGGCCTTGGCCGCGGCGTAGTGCGCCTGGCCCGCCTGGGCTCGCCAGCCGATGACCGATGCGTTGTTCACGATCGCGCCGCCGGTGCCGCGCTCGATCATGTGCCTCAGCACCGCCCGCGTGGCCCGCATCGTGCCGTTGAGCGTGACATCGATGACCACGTTCCATTGGTCGTCGGTCATGTCGACGAGGTTGGCCGTGCCGCCGAGGCCCGCGTTGTTGATCATGACGTCGATGCCACCGAGCTCGCGCACCGCCGCCGCAACGAGCCCTTGCACATCGTCCTCGCTGGTGACATTGCACATCGCGGACGCCGGCCGCCGGCCGGTCTCGGCCTCGAGGCGATCGACGGCCTCGCCGAGTCGGCGCTCGTGCACGTCGGAGATGAGGACGTGCGCGCCCTCTTCGATGCAGCGCTTGGCCGCGGCGTAGCCAATACCGGTTCCGGCTGCCGCGGTGATGACCGCGTTCTTGCCCGCGAGTAGCTGATGGCCCGGTACGTAGGCGGGCGCGTTGGTGCTCATCGAAATCTCCAAAGGGGGTTGAGAGGCCAGCTCAGGGCGAGACTGGGACGTCGGGGACGTCCTTCATGAACGCCGCGACATCGGCCAGGGTGAAGTCGCGCTGCTCGGCGATCCAGGGCGTGCGCTGCCACGGCACGAACGGCCGGATGTCGCCGCCCTTGGCCATGAACACCCGGCCGGTGAGCGCACACTCGGTGGACGCGAGATACGCGACCACCGGCGATACGTGATGCGGCGCGAACACGTCGAAGCCGCCGTCGTCGGGCTTCTTGACGAGGTCCTTGGTGCCCGGCGAATCCTCGGTCATGCGGGTACGACCGGCTGGCACGACGCAGTTGACGCGCACGCCGATGCGCTTGGCCTCCATGGCCAGGATCATGGTGAGCGACGCGATGGCCGCCTTCGCGGCGCCGTAGTTGGTCTGGCCGGGTGAACCGATGAGCCCGGACGTGGACGAGGTGTTCACGATCGCGTTGGCGAGCTCCTTGCCCGCCTTGCTCTCGTCGCGCCATGCGCCCATGGCCACCCGCGACATACAGAACGTGGTCTTGAGGTGACCGCGGATGACCGCGTCGAAATCGTCCTCGGTCATGTTGACGAACATCTTGTCGCGCAGCACACCAGCGTTGTTCACGACCACGTGGAGCTCGCCGAAGGCGTCGACCGCGAGGTCGTACACCGACTGTGCGCCGGCCATGGTGGCCACGTCGGCATCGCTCGCCACAGCCGCGCCGCCTGCGGCGACGATCTCGTCGGCGACCGCTTGCGCGACCGTTGCGTCGTGACCCGTGCCGTCAGGCGCGCAGCCGAGGTCGTTGACCACCACCGACGCGCCTTCGGACGCGAAGAGCAACGCGTGGTGGCGACCAATGCCGCGACCGGCACCGGTGATGACGCAGATGCGCCCGTCGAGTGCACCCATGATGTCCCCCTCCCGCGCGAGCGCGGCTGCTGTTAGTGGGCGCTCAGCCCTGCGCGGTGGCCTCGGCGGCCTTGCGTTCTTCCATCTGCTTCATGCGCGACGCGAGCTCGGCGAGAAACGGGTGCTCCTCGGTCTTGATCGTGCGGGGCAAGATGTCAGCGATCTGTTCGGGGGTCCAGCGCCCGAGACCCGGGGCGAACATGCTGCGGACCTCCTTGGGCTGGTTCCACACCGAGATGCGGGGACCGACGCAGGTGTAGATCTGGCCGGAGATGTCCTTGGCCTGATCGGAGAGCAAGTAGGTGACCATCGGCGCGATGTCTTCAGGAGCGCCCATCTCGAGACCGAACGGCACCTGATCGCTCATGCGAGTCTTGGCCACGGGCGCGATGATGTTGGCGTTGACGCCGTACTTGAGCCCGGTGAGCGCTGCGCTCTTGGTCAGCGACACGATGCCGCCCTTGGCCGCCGAGTAGTTGGCCTGGGCGGTGGAGCCGATGAAGGCACCCGACGTGAACCCGACGAGCGACCCGCCCGTGGGCTGCTTGCGCATGACGGCCAGCGCAGCGCGGAACACCGTGAACGTGCCCTTGAGGTGGACGCGCACGACATCGTCCCATTCGGCCTCGCTCATGTTGAACAGCATGCGCTCGCGGAGGATGCCAGCCACGCAGACCACGCCGTCGATGGAGCCCCAGTTGCTGATGGCGGCGTCGACGATGGCCTGGCCCACGGCCATTTCGCTCACGTCGCCCGCGACGGCGACGGCGGTGCCACCAGCCCCGACGATCTCGGCGACGACGCCGTCGGCGACCTCGCTAGTGGGGTTGGAGCCGTCCATGGTCACGCCGTAGTCGGCCACGACCACGCGCGCGCCTTCGGACGCCGCGTGCAGCGCAACGGCCTTGCCGATGCCGCTGCCTGCGCCCGTCACCGCGATGTTCTTGCCCTCGAGAAAGCCGGCCACCTGGAAGTCCCCTTGTTGTCGTACGTGCTGTCGTGCGTCGATGTGCGTTCGGTTCCCTGCGCCATTGCGTGACTACGCCACGCGGGGCAGCGCCCGCTCGCCGCGCAGGGGAACGATGGACATTACCTTTGGTGCCCATGACTGGGCGACTCGCGGGTGAAGTAGCGGTAGTGACCGGATCCACGGCCGGCCTCGGCAAGGAGGTGGCCCGCCTCTTCGCGGCGGAGTCGGCGTGCACCGTGGTCACCGGGCGCAATACCGCCCGCGGCGACGCGGTGGTCGCCGAGATCCGGGCCGCGGGGGGCGCGGCCACCTTCTTCCGGGCCGACCTCACCATCGAGGACGAGGCCCGGGGCCTGATGCGCGCCGCCGCCGCGGCCTACGGACCCGTCACGGTGCTCGTCAACAACGCCGTGGCCCCCGAAGTGGTGGCGGCTGACCGCAAGCTGCTCGAGGTCCCGCCCGAGGTGTGGCAGCGCATGTACGAGGTCAACGTGATCGGCGCGGTCTGGCTGATGCAGGAGGCCATGCCCGGGATGATCGAAGTGGGACACGGGTCGATCGTGAACATCTCCTCGCGCACCGCCGAGCGTTCGTCGCCGAAGCTCGCGGCGTACACCGCGTCGAAGGGCGCCATGAACGCGCTCGCCCGCAGCATCACGCTCGACTACGCCCGCCAGGGCATCCGTTGCAACACCGTGCAGCCCGGCTACATCGTCCACGAGGAGCGCGACGCCGACATGACTCCCGAGCGCGTGCGTTACATCACCGACATGAGCCTCACCCGACCGGCCACGGCCCGCGACGTGGCGTATGCGATCCTGTTCCTCGCCTCGCACGAGGCCGAGTGCATCAGCGGGGTCACGTTGCAGGTCGACGGCGGATCCTCGTTCGCGCGTTCGCGCACCATGGACTGAGAGGTTCTCCACATGACGGCATCCACGTTGCTGCAGGGCAAGGTCGTGATCATCTCGGGGGTCGGTGTCGGGTTTGGGCGCGACCTCGCCCTGGCTATGGTCGAGAACGGGGCCCAGGTGGTGCTCGGCGCGCGGCGCGACTCCACGCTGCAGTCGGTCGCCGCCGAAATCGAGGCGTCGGGCGGCGAATGCGTCTGGCGCACCTGCGACATCACCGAGCCCGAACAGTGCGAAGCGCTCGCGCAACTGGCGGTCGATACGTTCGGCGGCCTCGATGTGCTGGTGAACAATGCGTTCGACCCGGGAGTGTTGAAGGGCAGCCCGTACGAGTGGGAGCCGTCCGGCGATCCCGTCACGTGGGAGCCGCTCCTCACCGCGGATCTCGACGTGTTCCGGCGGGCGATGGACGTCAACTTCTTCGGCACACTGAACATGACGCGCGCCGCCGTGCCGCACATGCAGACGCGCGGCGAGGGTCGCGTGATCATGATCAACACGCAGTCCTCGATGTGGATCAAGCCGATGCACGGCGCGTACGCGTCGTCGAAGGGTGCACTCTGGACCGTCACGAAGACGCTTGCTCGCGAGCTCGGCCCGCTCGGCATCCGGGTGAACGGCCTGCACCCCGGCTTCATCGACGGAATCCCCGTGTCGAAGTCCATCAACGAGAGCGCCGACCGCATCGGCATGCCGGTCGAACAATTGCGCCAGGCCATCGCTGCGGAGACCTGCCTCGGCTACCTCCCACCGGGCGACGAGCTGGCGGGCGCCGCGGTGTTCTTCGCGTCGGATCTGGCCCGCCCCATCACCGGACAGGCGCTAGCCATCAACGCCGGGCACTGGCTGCACTGAGCGAACAGCTCACCGACCGCACTGAGCGAACAGCTCACGCGAATTACAAGCGTGGCATCCGTCATGACGTGATGCTTCGTGGCTACGTTACGAAATGGCGTCGGGCGGACACCACGTGGAAACACGTGCCCTAGCGCGGCACGTGTCGATTCGTGGGTCGGGGCACGCCTTCGAGCGAAGCCCCGACGACGAATGGTGACAGGTGACGGAACGCAGCCGAGCCCGCAGGCAGCAGTCCGAGCGAAGCGAGCACATCGATGAACGGCTCGCGGCACTCGCCGATTCGAGAACCGACGATCACACCCGTGCGCTGCAGGCGCGCGTCGTGCTGGAGGGCATGCGACACTTCGCGGGCCTCGTCGACATCGACGGCACGCTGCTCGACATCAACCGGCGTGCGCTCGAGACGACCGGGTTGTCGCGCGGCGAGATCCTCGGGCGCCCGCTGTGGGACACGCAGTGGTTCCGGGCGAACCCGGCCGGCCGTGCGCAGATCCGCAACCTCATCGAACGTGCCCGCACCGGCGAAGCGACGCACGATGTGGTGCTCTACCGCTCGACCCTCGGCGCGCCGCACGACATTCCGATCGAAGTGACGTTCACCCCGGTGCGCGATGTCGACCATGGCGTCGTGTTCCTGGTGGTCGAAGCGCAGAACATTGCGGCGCGTCACGCGGCCGAGGCGATCCTCGAGGCGAAGAACCGACAACTCGCCGAATCGGAGGCGCGCTTTCGTGCGCTGGCCGAGAACACGTCGGACCTTGTGTGCCTCCACGACCCCGATGGCATCTACCAGTACCTTTCGCCCTCGGTGCGGAAGTTGCTCGGCTACGAGGCGCGCGAACTCGTCGGTACGCATCCGATCGACCGTGTGCATTCCGAGGACCGCACTCTCGTCGAGGACGCGCTGCACGCGGTCGGCGCGAGCGGCACCTCGAGCCAGGAGTTCAGCCATCGCGTGCGGCGACGCGGCGGGGCGTACGTGTGGTTCGAGTCGGTGGTCACGGCGATCATGGGTGGCGATGGCAACGTGGTTCAGCTGCAGTCGTCGTCGCGCGACATCACCGAACGCAAGCGCACCGAGCAGGAACTGGTCCGGCTGGCTTTCCACGATGATCTCACGGGTCTGCCGAACCGCGCGTTGCTGCTCGATCGGATCAGCCAAGCGTTGAAGGTGACCCTTCGCACGCGCCAGAACGTGGCTGTGCTGTTCATCGACCTCGACGGCTTCAAGGCCGTCAACGACACCATCGGTCACTACGCCGGCGACGCGACGCTCGTCGCGGTGGCCGAGAGACTCACGGGCATGGTGCGCCCGGGTGACACCCTGGCCCGCCTTGGCGGCGACGAATTCGTGATGCTCTGCACCTGCGTCGACAACACGCAGGCGGCCACCGACGTCGCGAGTCGCGTGCTCCACGCGCTGAGCCAACCGTTCACCGTTTACGGCCGCATCATCGACCTATCGGCCAGCATCGGCATCTCGGTGTCGGCCGGCGAGGACGATCCGTTGCGCCTGGTCGAGAACGCCGACACCGCCATGTACGAGGCGAAGCGCGCAGGACGAAGCCGGTATCTCGTGTTCGATCCCGAGGAGCGCAGCTCCACGCTGAACAAGCTGGCGACCGAGTTCGCGTTGCGGCGCGCCGTCGAACGGGGCGAACTCCGGCTGCACTACCAACCCGAGATCGACCTGCGCACCGAGAAGGTCGTGGGCTTCGAGGCGCTCGTGCGGTGGCAGCGCGACGACGGCACACTCATCCCACCGAGCGAGTTCATCCCGCTGGCCGAGGAGACGGGGCTCATCGTGCCCATCGGGCGTTGGGTCATCGAAGAGGCATGCCGTCAGATCTGCATCTGGGAGCGCATGCGCCCCGACCATGAGCGCCCGCGCGTCTGGGTCAACCTCTCCGCGCGGCAACTCGGTGAACCCGACCTCGTGCCCACGATCGTAGCGGCCATCCACGACCGCGAAATCTCGCCCGATTCGATCTGCCTTGAGATAACCGAGTCGGCCCTCATGCAGGACGCCGAGGCCGCCACCGCGCAACTCGACCAGCTGCGCGGGCTCGGCATCAGCCTCGGCGTCGACGACTTCGGCACGGGTTACTCGTCGCTCGCCTATCTGAACCGGTTCCCGCTCGATGTGCTGAAGGTGGACCGTTCGTTCGTCGCCGGCCTCGGCAGCGACCCCGAATCTGAGACGATCGTCGCCGCCATCATCGATCTCGCGCATGCACTCGAGCTCACGGTGATCGCCGAGGGGGTCGAGAACGACGAGCAGCTCGCCGTGCTGCGCCGCCTCGGCTGTGATCAGGCGGTGGGCTTCCACTTCAGTCGCCCGAAGGCGCCTGAGGAGCTCACCGAGCTCATCCTCGCCTAAAGCCGCCGAGATCGCGCGAACCACATCGAGCGTGGCGCAACGCGATGTCGAACGAGAGCGATGTCGAGTGAGAGCGAGGTCAGCGGGGGTCGAGCAGCAGGTGCGCGGTGAGGGCGAGGTCGTCGCCCATGGCGCCCAACGGGGTGACACCGCCGACCCATTGCGAAATGCCCGACGACCACACGTGCGCCATCACCCGACAGACGCCATCGACGTCGACCCCCTGCGGGGGCGGTGAACCGAGCGCTTCGCGGACGATCTCGCGCATGAGCGTATGAAGCTGGCGCGACTTCTCGGCCACGGTGATCGACGGCGACGACATCGCGGTCATGAGCGCTCGTAGCAACGGTGTCGCGTCCTCGGGGACCCGAGCTGCGGCGCGGAGCGCGTCGGCCAACTGCTCCGCGGCGGTGTTCCCGCGGCGAGGGCGAACGGCGATCCGCTCGCGCAGGCCTTCGACCCAGGCAACGAGCCCTTCGGCGAGGATCTCGTCCTTCGATGCGAAGTAGCGGTAGATCGTGCCGAGCGCGACATCGGCCTGCGCAGAGACCTCGCGCATCTGAACTGCGTCGTAGCCGCCGCCGCGGGCCAGCTGCATCGCTGCTTCAATGACGCGAGCTCGGCGCTCCGCCTGCTTCCGTTCCCTTACGCCACATGGTTCCACTCAACAGCGCTTCTTATCAGGTCACGGGTACTCGGGGCCAGAGGACCGCCCGATGGAGCCGCAGGGCACACGGGGCGAACCGCTCCCCTACGCTGCCAGCTCATGGTCACGGTGCTGCATCACCCACGTCCCGACGCCATGGCGTCGCTCCGAGCACAGTTCCCCGATGTGGTCTTCGTGCCAATACCGACCACCGGCGAACTGCCTCCCGATGCGAAGGGCGACGTGTTGCTCAGCACTGCGATCGGCGCCGACACGCTCGTCGCGGCCCTCGATCGTGGGGTGCGCTGGGTCCACACCATCGGCACCGGCGTCGACCGGTTCCCGGTCGAGGACGTGCACGACGACCAGGTGCTTACGTGTTCCAGAGGCGCAAGCGCTATCCCCATCGCCGAATGGACGCTTGCGATGATGCTCGCATTCGAGAAGCGACTCCCCGAGACGTGGATAACGGCGCCACCCGTGCCACCGAATCGATGGCATCAGGCCGGCCTGGGTGGGCTCCATGGATCGACCGTCGCGATCCTCGGCCTCGGTTCGATCGGGGTCGAAGTCGCCAAACGCTCGCTGTCCTTCGGCATGCGCGTACGGGCTATACGCCGTCGGGCCGATGCGCCATCTCCGCTCCCAGGCGTCGAGCTGGTCGACTCCGCAGCCGAGGCAGTGACCGGGGCCCGCCACATCGTGATCGCCGCGCCGCTGACGCCCGCCACCCGCCACCTCGTCGGCCATGAGCTCCTCCGGCGCCTGACGCCCGGAGCGCACATCGTCAACATCGCGCGCGGCGGGATCGTCGATCAGGACGCGCTGCGGGTCGCTCTCGATGACGGCACGGTGGCCTGCGCGTCGCTCGACACCGTCGACCCCGAACCGCTACCCGCGGGCCATTGGCTGTACTCGCATCCGCAGGTGCGACTCAGCCCGCATGTGTCGTGGAGCCAACCGATGTCGATGGAACTGCTCTATGAGATGTTCGCCGCGAACCTCACCCGCTACGTCGCCGGGGAACCTCTCGAGGGCATCGTCGATCGCGCCGAGCGGTACTGATCCGTCCGGTTCAACGCCGACACCCGGCACACTTGGCGATGTGAAACTGCCCGAAAGCCGGCACGACCGACGTGTACGCGACGAGGCGCTCGTCCGATTAGGCAAGCGTGTTGCCATCGTCGGAGTGCCCACGCTCCTCGTTGGCTCGCTCACCCACGCACTGGGCGTACCGTGGTGGATGGTGCTCATCGCCGCACTCGTCATCGTCTGCTTCGGCGTGTTCGAGGCCTGAGCGTGCTGCGACCAGGGTCCCCCGGCGTCCCATGGGACGTGGTGCTGTTCGATCTCGATGGCACCCTCACCGATCCACACGTGGGCATCACCCGCTGCCTCGCCCACGCGCTCGACTCGGTCGGGCAACCAGTCGAGGACCCCAACTCCCTACGAGTCTTCATCGGCCCACCCCTCATCGAGGGATTCGCCGAGATGGGCGTTCCCCATAACCGCATCGAAGACGCGATCGCGGCGTATCGCGATCGCTTCACGAAAGTCGGCATGTTCGAGAACGCGTTGGTCGACGGCATCTTCCCCGTACTGCTCACGCTGCTCGCGCAGGGCACCCGTCTGGCTGTGGCCACCTCCAAGCCCGAGCCCTTCGCCGAGAAGATCCTCGAGCACTTCGACATCAACGAGCTGTTCGAGGTGATCGCCGGCGCCACTCTCGACAACCGGCGGCGCCACAAGGAAGACGTGATCGCGCATGCGCTCGACGCGCTTGACCACCCCACTGCGCAGAGCGTCATCATGGTCGGCGACCGCGAGCACGACGTCTACGGTGCGCGCGCCCATGGCATCGAGTCGATCGGCGTGCTGTGGGGTTTCGGCTCGCGCGGCGAACTGCTCGACGCCAACGCCGAGCACATCGTCGCGACCATCGACGAGCTTGCGCTCCTGCTTGCCCCTCCACGCGGCACACCGACCCGCCGACGCGATCACATCAAGCTCGTACCGCCCAGCTGACGGCTCACCATCGCAGCCACGCCTCGAGGTTCGCACGAGCCGTCGGCCACTCGACGCCCGGTATGCGGCTTTCAGATTACCGAACTACAAATCCCGCTTCGCGGGACACCCATATGCGCCCTGTCATTTAGCCCTTCAGGCATCGAGGGTGAGGAGCTCGAGGAGGTTGCCGTCGAGGTCGCGGAAGTAGACCGACGTACCGCGCTCGCCGTTGCTGGCGGGCCGAGGCACCGGGCCTTCGATGACCGCAACGTCGTGGAGCGCGAGGTGGTCGACCGCGGTCTTGATGGGCCCAACCCAGCGGAAGCACAGATCGACGGAGCCGGGCGTGGGGGTTCGTGCGTGCGGCTTCGCTGGTGCAGCCGCCTGGTGCAAGCTCAGGCGGTTCGCGCCGACCTGCATGATGGCCACGGGCATCTTGCGGTCGTGCCACAGGTCGGCGAGCAACAGCTCGGCGCCGAGCACGCTCGCGTAGAACGCGATCGACGCGTCGACGTCATTGCACGTGATTGCCAGATGGTCGAAACCCGAGATCACGCGGCGCTCACTTGCCGTGCACCGCGGGGTCCCACGAGTACGTGGGGAACGGGCCGGCCTGGGAGCCGCCATCGATCACAAACTCGGTGCCGGTCATGAAAGCGCTCTCGTCGCTCGCGAGAAAGACCATGAGCGAGGCGACCTCTTCGGGCTCGCCGTAGCGACGCGCCGGCAGGTGCTGGAAGCGGGCGACGTCGGGCGTGGCCCCCGGGCTCGAGGACAACATGTTGGTGTTGATCGGCCCGGGGTGCACCGAGTTCACCCGGATGCCATCGCCACCGAGCTCGACCGCGGCGACCTTGGTGACCCCCCGGATCGCCCACTTCGTGTGGCCGTAACCCGAGTGGTAGGCCAAGCCGGTGAGCCCGGCAGTCGACGACACGTTGATGATGGATCCGCCACCCGCAGCTCGCATCGGTGCGATCACCTTCTGCATACCGATAAACGACCCGAGGAAGTTCACCCGCCAGATCTTCTCGAGTGCCTCGGGCCGTTCGTGTTCGATGGGACGCACCCAGTGGATGGCCGCGTTGTTGATCAACACGTTCAGCGACCCAAGGGCGCCGGCGGCCGCCACGGCGGTATCCCAGTCGGCTTCACTGGTGACATCAAGGTGTACGTACGTGGCCCCGTCGCCGAGGTCGGCGGCTACCCGTTCACCGTCGACATCGAGCACGTCGCCGAGGACGACCTTGGCCCCTTCGGCGATGAACCGGCGCGCGTGCGCTTCGCCCTGGCCGCGCGCGGCCCCCGTGATGATTGCGACCTTGCCATCGAGCCGTGAAGCCACGGTGTTCCCTTCGTCTTCGGTGAAAATCGAGCGATGCGGCACGGGCTCAGATCGAGCGCGTGCGCCCTTCCCAATACGGGTCGCGCAGCTTGCGTTTGTAGAGCTTGCCGTTGGGATCACGCGGCATCTCAGTGGTGTAGTCGATCGTTCGCGGATGCTTCTGGCGGGCGATGTTGTCGCGGCAGTACGCCATGATCGATTTGGTCGTCTCGTCGGTGGGTTCGAACCCGGCGCGCAGCTCGATGACCGCCTTGATCTCTTCGCCCGCGTCCTCGTTCGGGATGCCGAAGACCGCGACGTCGGCCACGGCTTCGTGCTGGATGAGTGCACCTTCGATTTCGGCCGGGTAGATGTTGACGCCGCCCACGATGATCATGTCGTTGCTGCGATCGTTGAGGAACAAGAAGCCTTCCTCGTTGAAGTACCCGACGTCGCCGACCGTCCAGAACCCGCTGTCCTTCAGGCGACTCTTCGAGGTCTTGGCTTCGTCCTTGTAGTACTCGAACTGGTTGCCACCCATGCGCATGTAGATCGTGCCCGACTCGAACGGCGGCAATGTCTCGCCTTCCTCGTCGACCACGATGACCTCGCTGTTCGGCCACGGCTTGCCGACGGTACCGGGATACTTCATCCACTCGTCGGCGCTCACCCACGTGCCACCGCCTTCGGTAGCCGCGTAGTACTCCCAGATGGCGTTGCCCCACCACTCGATCATCTGCCGCTTGGTCTCGACCGGGCAGGGCGCCGCAGCGTGCACCATCGAGCGCAGGGACGAGACGTCGTACTTGGCGCGCACCTCGGCCGGCAACTGCAGCATGCGGTTGAACATGGTGGGCACCATGTGGCTCTGCGTGACGCGGTACTTCTCGTATCGCTCGAGAGCGCCCTCCGCGGTCCACCGGTCCATGAGCACCACGGTGTGGCCGATCTGCAAGGACGTCGTCGTCCAGTTGTTGACGGCCGTGTGATAAAGCGGCGCCTGCGCGATGTGCACGTTGCCATCGTGCGGGCGACAGGCGAACAGCAAGAACAAGCCACCCGACGCGGCACCCATCTGGTCGGGGCCGATCTCGGGCAACGATCGACGCACGCCCTTGGGCCGGCCGGTGGTGCCCGAGGTGTAGAACATGAACGCGCCCGTCGAAAGCTCCTCGGGGCGTTCGGTCGGCTGCGCCGCGATGAGCTCGTCGTAAGGCCGGAATCCGGCCACGGCGCCGACGCTGAAGCGGTGCGTGACCGGCACGCTGATCTCGGGAACGATGCGCTCGGCCTCGCCGGCGAAGCGCTGGTCGACCACCAGCACACGCGTCTCGCTGTCGTTCACGATGTAGGCGATCTCGGGGCCGACGAGGTGCCAGTTGACCGGCGTGAAGTAGAAGCCGCCCTGGAAGCACGCGAGCGTCATGGCGACCTGGTGGATGCCGTTCGGCAGCACCGTGGTGACCTGGTCGCCGCGCTTCAGCCCGAGCGCCCGCAAACCGTGCACGATCTGGTTGGTCAGCTGGTACAGCTCACCGAAGGTGTACTCGTCGTAGTCGGGGGTGACGACGGCCAAGTGGCCGGGGTCGGCCTCGGCGATCCTCCAGAACCCCATCGCGTCGGTGTTGGCCATCGGATCTCCTCCTGGAGGACTTGTTTCCCAGCGCAGGCATCGTAAACGACGCCGAGCGCCTCGGCCTCGGCCTCATCTCCAGCTCCAGCCATCGACGAGACCGCCATTCGTCGAGATACTCGGACGTCAGGGACGATACGGCCCCTCCCCGCTTGGTAATAGAGTGTTGACAACTTTCACTGGGAGGTGGCTCGTGGCCCGATCCGACATCGATCAAACCCTCGCCGGGATTCCGATCTTCTCTGAGTGCTCCAAGAAGGAACTCAAGGCGATCTCGAAGCTCGTGACGTCCGTGCACATCAACATGGGCAAGGTGCTCGTTCGCGAGGGTGATGCCGGCCGCGAGTTCATGATCATCGCCCAGGGCACCGCCGTCGTGAAGCGCAACGGTCGCAAGATCGCCGTGCTCGGCCCCGGCGACTTCTTCGGCGAGCTCGCCGTGCTCGCGGGCGTCCCCCGCACCGCCACCGTCACCGCCGAGACCGACATGGTGGTCGAAGCGATGAACCGCCGGGAATTCTCGTCGCTGCTCGACGAGAGCCCGGCCATGGCCAAGAAGATCCTGTTGGGCGCCGTCAAGCGCATGTACGCCAACGACCAGAAGTCACTTCACTAGTCGCACTCACTCGTCGCGCTCGCCGACGCTCGCTCGACTCCGTTGCTGCGAGTTGACCGGTGCCGGCTATGTCGGCGCGAAGTGCGCGCAAACGCGGGTCACCAGCCGGGCGGCAGGTTCGTGAAGTCGGGGGCGCGTTTCTCGGCGAAGGCGGTGAGCGCTTCCTTGTTCGCCGGACCGGCCATGAGCTTTTGGAACGCCGCGTTCTCGCGGCGGCGCGCCGCGTCGATCTCGGCCCGGTAGGGCGCGTTCATCGCGGCCTTCGACTCGACGAGTGAGCTGATGGGCTTCTTCGCGAGATGGGTCGCGTGACGCATCGTCGTCGCGAGGAGGTCGTCGGGTTCGCATACCTTCCACACGAGACCCATCTCTTGGCATTCGTGGGCGCCCAGCCACTCGCTCGACAGCAATGCCCAGGTCGCGTTCTGCCGACCGAGGAGCAACGGGAACGTGTAGCTGGATGCCGCCTCGGGCGCGACTGCTAGGTCGGTGAACGGACATTTGAGCTTCGCGGTCGACGACATGAACACGAGATCGGCGAGGCCGAGGATGGTCGCACCGATTCCGATGCCGATGCCGTTCACCGCGAGGATCAGCGGCTTCGAGAAGTCGAGCAGGGTATCGATCATGCCGGCGAAGCCGTACTGCCCGGCGACGAACGACGGATCGGTGCCGCGGGCCGCCATCTCGAGCAGGTCGGTACCGGCGGAGAACGCCCGCCCGGCGCCGGTGATGACCACCACCGCAACGGCATGATCGGCAGCGGCGGCGCGCAGCGCGACGGTGGTCGCGTCGTACAAAGCTTCGTTGAACGCATTGAGCGCCGCGGGGCGGTCGAGCGTGAGCACACGCACCCGCTCGGTGTCTTCGATCTGGAGCATTCGGCGATGTTAGGTGGTCACGGAACGCCGGCACATCGCGGTCATCCACCTCGGGGTAGGCCGTAGATGTCCCGGACGACCTATCGACTGCGAGGCGGGTTGACCGAGAAGTACACGGCGGGAGCGTTCCCATGGCGTTCTCGCAACCTGCCGCGGGTGGGCCACATCACTTCGTGGCGGACGGCGTCCTCGTCTGCCACGACTAGCGTCCCGCGCATGGCGATCTCCGCATCTCGCATCTTCCACGTCAACGCGAACTGCACCGACCTCAAACGGTCGCTCGGCTTCTACCGCGATCTGCTGGGTCTCACGCAGAACACCCACCCGATGCCGAGCATCCTCCAGCGCGGCGATGCGTTCGGACTCGAACAGGTCATGTGGGATGCGTGGATGCTCCAGAGCGACCTCGGCAACGATGGGCTCGCGCTCGACCTTCTCGAGTGGAAGACCCCCTTGCCGGCCGGTGCCCCACCGCGTGCGATCAACGAGATCGGCTTCCATCACCTCACGATGGCCGTGCCCGACCTGCACGCGTGCGTCGATCGGCTGCGTGACGCAGGCGTCACCATCATCGGCGGCCCCGTCGACATGGATCTCGGCAACGGCTCGAGCATCTCGATGGCCATGGTCGAGGATCCTGACGGCATCCCACTGCAGCTCATCGGCGGGCGCGACACCCGCATCTCGCATGTCGTGATCAATACGCGCGATCTCGACGGGTCCGTCGCGTACTACCGCGATGTGATGGGCATGACGGTGTTGCGCGTGGTCGACGCGGTGCGTCAGTCGGGCGCCCTCTACGGAATGGCCGACCATGTCGAGTGCCGCTCCGCCATGATGCGCGATGCGGGCTCCAAGTTCATGGTCGAGCTCATCGAATGGATCGATCCGCTACCTGCGCCCGGCACCGATCGGGTGCGCAACGCCAACGACATCGGCCTGTTCCGCATGGCGTGGTCGACCGCCGATTGCCACGGCGACGAGACTGTCGTGCGCGCCGCCGGTTCCGTGCCGCTCGCGCCTACCGGCACGTTGTCCGTCGGCGACCACCTGCCGCTGCTGTACGTGCTGTTCTGGCCCGGCCCGAACGGCGAGTGCCTCGAACTCATACAGACCGGCGCGCCGCGTCCCTGAACTGCGGCCGAGTACAGCTAACGATTGCCGGCGGTCATGCCACCATCGACGGGGATGATCGCGCCCGTCAGATAGGACGACGCAGGCAGCACGAGCGACAGCACGATGTGCGCGACCTCGACCGGTTCGCCGTAGCGGCCGATCGGTACGCGGCGCCGGGCAAAGGTAGCTTTCGAATCATCGGGGATCCGCGAGGTCATCGCCGTGTTGATCGGGCCGGGGCAGATGCAGTTCGCAGTGACTCCGCTGCGACCGAGATCGACGGCCAACGAACGCGTGAAGCCGACCAGGCCGGTCTTCGATGCCGTGTACGGCGAAGTGCGGGGGGTCGCCCCCAGACCCTCGGTGGAGGCCACGTTGACGATGCGGCCGTCGCGGTTGCGCACGAGATCATCGAGGCATGCCCGGACGAAGCGCATCGGCGCGTCGAGATTGATCGCGAACGTGCTGCGCCACACCGCCTCGTAGTCGGGTTGGTCGAGCGTCGCTCCGGCGGAGACGCCGGCGTTGTTCACGAGTATGTCGATCGGGCCGAGCTCGTCGCGCACCGCCGCCACGCACTGTTCGATCGCCGATCCATCAGAGAGTTCGACCACATAGCCGCGAGCGATGCCGCCGCTGGCCGTGATCTCGCTCACGGCCGCGTCGAGCGTGTCGGGTGCACGATCGACGAGCGCGACGCGCGCGCCCTCGGCGGCGAACAGCAGCGCTATGGCGCGACCCATGCCACTCGCGGCGCCCGTGACCAGCGCCGTGCGACCTGCGATGGATCGCACGTTCGCGTCAGGGGTCATCGCAACTTCTGGACGACGGTGCCGGTGACCGCGCTGCCGTTTACCAAGAGGCCAGCCAATGCTTGGTGAATCGTGGCCAGCGCGTCGCTGGCCATGTGCGCGTCCATCGCCGACTGGTCGGTGTAGTGCTCCCAGAAGTAGAGCACGTCGGGCTCGTCGCCCTCGCTCAGCGTGTAGGAGAGCGTGCCCTGTTCCTTCGCGGCCTGTTCGAACATCGGGCCGAACACGGCCTTGAGTTCCTCGCGCTTGCCGGCCGCGGCCACCATGGTGGCAAACATGACTCGTTCGGACGTTGTTCCGGACATCGCTTCACACCCCTGCATCGTTGGACGTCGGGCAGTCTCGCGCCAACGGCCTGCCTATGCTGGCGTCTCATGGACAACCCGCCTCCTGAGGCCCCGCGTGGCATCGACCGGGTGCGTGTCGACCCCTGGCTCGTCGAGAACGTTCCGGGCGCTACCGCTCCGTTCCGCTATGACCTCATCGCCGCCGGAGGGTCCAACCTCACCTTCCGCGTCACCGACGCGGCCGAGCACGTGTGGGCGTTGCGCCGTCCCCCCGTCGGCCACGCACTCCCCACCGCCCACGACATGCATCGCGAGTGGCGCATCATGGCCGCGCTCGAGCGCACTGCAGTGCCCGTGCCGGCCTGCATCGCATACTGCGCCGACGTCGACCTGAACGGCGCGCCGTTCTACGTGATGAGCTTCGTCGAAGGGCTCATCGTCCGCGATCGCGCGTCCGCCGTCGGCCTCACCGCCCAGGACGCCGACACCGCCACCGACTCGCTCATCGACGTCCAGATCGCGTTCCACACCGTCGACCTCGACGCCATCGGCCTGGGCGACCTCGCCAAGCGCGGCGACTACGTCGGGCGCCAGCTCAACCGGTGGCGCACGCAAGTCGAACGGGCCAACGTGCGCGAGCTCCCGCTCATGGTCGAACTCCACGAACGACTGCTCGCCGCCAAGCCGGTGGAGCAGACCGCACCGGGGCTCGCACACGGCGACTACCGCTTCGACAACACCATCCTCGGCGCCGACAACACCGTGATCGCCGTGCTCGACTGGGAGTTGTGCACGATCGGCGATCCGATCGCCGACTTCGCGTGGTCACTGCAGTATTGGGCGGACCCCGGCGACGAGTTGACCTTCCTCAGCGACCCGCCCACCCTCGAACCGGTCTTCGTACGCAGCGACGAAGTGGTCACCCGCTACGCGACGCGTTCGGGCTTCGATCTCTCGGACCTGCCGTACTACGCGGCGTTCAGTTGGTGGAAGCAGGCGTGCATCGTCGAGGGGGCCTACGCACGACGCCTCGCCGGTGCAACGGGCGGCATGCGCTCCACCGGCGATCCCGCCGACATCGGCCGCCGCGTCGATCGGATGCTCGAGCACGCAGCCGACCTCGCCGCCGACGTGCGGTGAGACGACCCGCACCGAGATGAGCATCACCTCATGACACGCGCCGCCATCGTGCTCGACTGCGACCCTGGGCTCGACGACGCCGTCGCGATCCTCGTCGCCAGTCGCTATGCCGACCTCGTCGCCATCACCACCGTCAACGGCAACGTGTCGCTCGACAAGACCACGCGCAACGCGCTGGTCGTCGCGCAGGTCGCGGGCCTCGATGCTCCGGTGCACGCGGGCAGTGCGCAACCGCTGGTCCCGCACTCGCTCGACGCCTCGCACATCCACGGCGAGAACGGGCTCGGCGCCGACATCGACATCGCGCTCACACGCCGCGTCGTCAGCGACGACGCGGTCGGCTTCCTCGTTGAGCTGGTGAAGGAACGCGACGATATCCACCTGGTGGCCGTCGGGCCGCTCACCAACGTCGCATTGGCGATTCGCCGCGATCCCCGGTTCGCGTCGCGGCTGCGAAGCCTCACGATCATGGGTGGCGCAGCGTGCGGCGGCAACGTGACACCGACAGCCGAGTTCAACATTTTCATCGACCCTGAAGCCGCCGCTATCGTGTTCGACTGCGGGGTGATCGTGCGCACCATCCCGCTCGACCTCACAAAGCACGTCATCGCGCATGCCGCGCACGTCGATCAGCTGCGCGCCGCCGACACTTCGACGTCGCGCTTCGTCGCCGATCTGCTCGTGTACTACGGACGCATCGGCGCCACGGTCAAGGTGCCCACTCTTGGAGCCTTGCACGATCCTTGTGCCGTGCTCGCCGTGACCAACCCCGAGTTGTTCGGTCTTGTACCGCGGCACGTCGACATCGAGCTCGACGGTCAGCACACAAGGGGCATGACGGTGGTCGACGCACGCCGCAACGTCGAACCCGCCGACCAGAACGCGCTCGTCGGCTACAGCGTCGACGCTTCGCGTGTGTTGCGCATGATCGTCGATGCGTCGATCGATCCTCGGCCCGCCACATGAACCGCCTCGCCATCGTCGATCACGCCAAGCTCCGCGTCATCGACGTCGACCGCAAGAGCGGCACCGACATCGGCGCCTTGGCCGACAGCAGGCTTGCGAATCGCCAGCCTGCGTGGAGTCCCGACGGCGCATTGCTCGCGTGGTCGGCCTTCGATCGCCGCCAGACCGATTCACCGGCGTCCCTGGCCATTGCGACACCCGACGCGACCTGGCGCATCGATCATCCCGCAGTCTTCCCGCCCTTCTACCTCGCCTGGCGCCGCGATTGCCGCGCTGTGGCCGCGCTTGCCGACGGCCCCCTAGGGCTCGAGTTGTCGGTCACCGACGTCGCTTCGGGTTCGTGCGAGATCGTCCACCGCGGCGCGCCGCTGTTCTTCGATTGGTCGGCCACCGGTGCGCTCGCCGTGCATGCCGGCACCGGCGAGTCGGCGCGCCTCGAGGTGCACGGTGCCGACTACGACCACGAAGCGTTCACTGCGCTCGCCCTCGGCTCGTTCAGCGCGCCCGCCTTCCTTCCCTCCGGTGAGCTCCTCGCCGTGGTCGTCCACGAAGGCCACCCCGTGCTGGCGCTCATCGATCGCGCGGCCACGGTGCAGCGCGTGATCACGAACGCCGAGTTCGGTTCGCGCTTCGCGGTCCACCCTTCAGGCGACTGGGTGGCCACCACCAGCGGTCGCAGCGCGAGTGGCGCTCTGGTCGTGCACCACCTCCCCTCCGACACGATGTCGTTCGTCGACGAGCGCGCCCCCGCGCTGTTCGCATGGAGTGCCGAGAGCATCGGCCTGCTCTTCGCTCGCGTCCTCGATCGCGGCGACTCCCCCGTGCTCGAGTGGTGCACCTGGCACGATGGCGAGGTGCGCGCGCATGTCCGCGCACGCATCACCGCCACGTTCGCACGCGAGGTGCTCCCCTTCCACGAGCAGTACGCACGATCACACTCGTGGTGGTCACCAACGGGCGATGCGTTCTGCTACGGCGCAGTCGACGACTACGGCAACGACACGATCTGGGTGGTGAACATCGCCCGTCCGAACCCCGAGCGCATCGCGACCGGATCGATGGCGGTCTGGTCACCTCGCTAGATCCCGCATTTTCGCAGGATCGTGTTCGATCGTTCGTGGAACCGGGTGGATCGTGCCATTGGGCGAGCGCTGCCGACTGGCGTGCAGCGCTCCACCAGGATCAGAGCCGCTGTTCAGTACCCGTTCAGCGTCTACGCCCGGCCCGCCGTGGGGGTATGGCGGGCCGTCCCCGCACACCTGCGGGCTAACCTCCGCGTATGCCCGAACCGGTCGTTGCTGTCGTCCAAACTGGCCCGCGGGCGCTCGAGTTGGTCGAGCTGCCCCGCCCCCGCGTCGGGCGCGACGACGCGATCCTTCGGGTCGAGGCCTGTGGCATCTGCGGCACCGACGTCGAGCAGTACCGGGGCGAGCTCGACGGGGTGATCGACCTGCGGTACCCGCTCGTGCCTGGCCACGAGCCCGTCGGCGTCATCGACGAGATCGGGTCCGACGCGGCCGAGCGTTGGCGGCTCGCTCCGGGTGACCGCGTGGCCGTGGAACCGTTCCTGCCGTGCGGCGGGTGCCGGTACTGCTTGTCGGGTTCCTACGAGCATTGCAACGGCTGGGCCCAGATGATGTCGTACGGCTTCGTGCCCACCGCTGTCGCACCGTCGATCTGGGGCGGGTACGCCACGCACCTCTACCTGCACCCGAAGGCCGTGCTGCACAAGGTGCCGGCTTCGATCGCCCCGCACGTCGCGGTGCTGTTCAACCCACTCGGCGCAGGCGTGCGGTGGGGCGTCACGCTGCCCCGCACCACGCTCGGCGCGACCGTCGTAGTGCTCGGGCCGGGCCAGCGGGGCATCGCCGCCGCGGTCGCCGCGAAGGTGGCGGGTGCGCGGCTCGTGATCATCACCGGCCTCGGCCGCGATCGGCACAAGCTCGACCTCGCGCTCGAACTGGGCGCCGACGTCGCGATCGACGTCGAACTCGAAGACCTCGTGCCACGCGTGCGCGAGCTCACCGGCGGCGCCATGGCCGATGTGGTGCTCGACGTGACCGCCAACGCCACCAGGCCGGTGGTCGACGCGGTCGACCTCGTGCGCGCCGGCGGCACCATCGTGCTCGGTGGGCTGAAGGGCACCGAAGTGCCGAACTTCCCGAGCGACAAGATCGTGCTGCGGGGCATCACGGTGATCGGCGCCCGCGGCGTCACCGCCGATGGCTACCGGGAAGCGCTATCCATCATCGAACAGCAGCGCTTCCCACTCGAGAAACTCCAAACGCACACGTTCGCATTGGCCGACGCCGAGCTGGCAATCCAGACCCTCGCCGGCGAGATCCCTGGCGAACATGCGATCAACGTCGTCATCCAACCGTGACGCGTGACGGATCTTCGGCGCGCCACTGCCCCTCGGGCAGATCGCCCAGCTCGTAGGGGCCGACCGAGATGCGGTGGAGTGACGCGACGCTCGGCCCGCACGCGCCGATCATGCGGCGTACTTGCCGGTGACGGCCCTCGGTGAGCACAACCTCGATCCGGTCAGGGCGGTCGGTGGCCCGCAGCACCGCAGGCAGGCAAGGGTCGTCCTCGCCCTTGAGCATGATCGTGCCGGTCGCGAAAACCGCGGCCATGTCGGCCAACTCGCGTTCGGACAACGGCAGGTCGAGGCCCACGAGGTAGCGCTTCTCGACATGGTGGCGGGGCGCCGCGAGCTGGTGCACCATCGGCAGGATGTCGGTGACAAGCAGCAGACCGCTCGAATCCTTGTCGAGCCGCCCGACCGAAGTGACCTTGGGGTTGCGGGCCAGCCAGCGAGCGGGCAGCAGGTCGTACACCGGCGGGCCGTCCTTGTCCTCGTGGGAGCACACGACACCCACCGGTTTGTGGAACGACACGAACAGGCCGTGCGGGAACTCGAGCGGCTCGCCGTCGATCGCGATGTCGGCCGGGTCGGCGTGGTGCTCGGGCCCGCGCACGACCTCACCCGCCACGGTCACCCGGCCGTCGCGCACCGCGCGCTGTGCTTCACGGCGGGTGCCGTAGCCCAGGTTGGCGATGGCGCGGTCGAGTCGGAGATGTGTCACCGGCCGAGGCTCCCACAAAGACCGTCCGCCTACACTGCGCAGAGGCGTGCAAGGGGGAAGTGCTGTGGAAGACGAACCGACCGGCGGACGTGCGGCGTGGTCACCGAGGGCGATGCCGGGCATCGGACGCGAGCTCACACCGCAACAAGAGCTGGCCATCGCGCTGCGTCACCTCGACGACATCGGTTTCTGCGAGAACCTCACCGGGCACATCACCTGGCAGCTCCCCAACGAGGACAACCTGCTCGTGAACCCGTGGGGCCTGTGGTGGGCCGAGACCACCGCGGCGGATGTGCTCACCATCGCTTTGAACGGCGATGTGGTCCACGGTCCGTGGGACGTGACCCCGGCATTTCACATCCACACCGAGTTGCACAAGAGGCGCCCCGATGCGCGCGTGGTGGTGCACAACCACCCCATGCATGCGACGATCCTCGCGGGCATCGGCGTGCTGCCCGACATCATCCACCAGAACTCGGCCATGTTCTTCGAGGAGATGGTCTTCATCAACGAGTACGACGGCGAGGTCGCCACGTCCTCGGGCGGCGCAGCCATCGCCGACGCCATGGGCGATGCCTCCGTCGCACTGCTCGCGAGCCACGGGGTCATCGTGGTTGCGCCCACCATGGCCGAGGCCACGTACAAGTCAGCGCTGTTCGAGCGGGCCTGCGAGATCATGTACCGCTCGATGCTGCTCGGCCGCCCCACCTTTCCGATCGACCCGGTGCACCTCAAGCCCATGAAGGCGTCGCTCATCGAACGCGCGGCCGAGGCGTACTGGGACGGCGCGGCGCGCCAACTCATCGCCGCCGAGCCTGAAGTCCTGAAGTCCTGAAGTCCTGAAGTCCTGAAGTCCTGAAGTCCTGAAGTCCTGAAGTTCCACGCCCCGCCCACCGGAGGTCCTGTCATGGCGATGAGTTTCGACGAGCTCACTGCGAACGCCTCGTTCACCAAGAACGTCAAGGGTCAGTTCACGCTGCTACCTGATCCACCACGCGCCGACCGCGAGTACCTGATGATCTCGTGTGACGATCACATCGTCGAGCCCCCCGACACCTTCACCGGCCGCGTACCGAAGCACCTCGCCGAACGCGCTCCGCGCGTCATCGAGAACGCCGACGGCTCCGAGCAGTGGCTGTTCGACGGCGAACTCATGCCGAACGTCGGATTCAACGCAGTGGCCGGTCGCCCGGTCGCCGAGTACAGCTTCGACCCCACCCGCTTCGACCAGATGCGCAAGGGCAGCTGGGACGTCGCGAGTCGCATCGACGACATGAACCTCGACGGCGTGTACGGCTCGCTCTGCTTTCCGTCGTTCATCCCGGGCTTCGCCGGGCAGCGCCTCTACAACGTGGCCAAGGACACGGAGCTTGCGGTGGCCTGCACCCGAGCCTGGAACGACTGGATGCTCGACGAGTGGTGCGGGTACGCGCCCGACCGCCTCATCCCCAGCCAGCTGCCCATCTGGAGCGACCCGATCCTCGCTGCGGCCGAGATCCGAAAGAACGCCGAGCGCGGCTTCAAGGCGATCTCGTTCTCCGAAGGCCCGCATCTGCTGGGTTACCCGTCGCTGCACACCGGCTACTGGGACCCGGTCATGGAGGCATGCCAGGAGACCAGCACGGTCGTCTGCCTGCACGTCGGCTCGTCGGGCACCTCACCCGCCACCGCTCCCGATGCGCCGAGCGACGCCGTCGGCGCCCTGTTCTTCGCCTACGCCATGTACTCCGCCGTCGATTGGCTCTTCTCGAAGATCCCCGTGCGCTACCCCGACATCCAGATCTGTCTCAGTGAGGGCGGCATCGGTTGGGTCGCCGGGCTCATCGACCGCTTCGAGCACATGAACCAGTACAGCTCTATGTACGGCACCTGGGACGGCATCGAACTGACCCCGGCCGAGGTGTTCAAGCGCAACTTCTGGTTCTGCGCGATCGACGACCCGTCGTCGTTCCTGCAGACCGAGGTCATCGGCGTGAACAACATCATGGTCGAGAGTGATTACCCGCACGCCGACACCACGTGGCCGCACACCCAGGACAAGCTGCACGCCCAGATCGCGCACCTGTCGCGCGCCGACCGCGATCGCATCTGCTGGGGCAACGCCGCCGAGTTGTTCGACCTCGAGGTGCCGGCGTCCTTGATCGCCGACCCCAACAGCTTCTAGCGCAGCCGGGGCGGCCCGCCAGGGGCACCGCGACATGATGGACGGCGATGGAGATCCTCCTTGTCGTCGCCGTGGTCGGTCTGTTCATCTTCGTGCCGCGGTATTTCCGTACCAAACGCCGTACCCGGGCCGAGGCCAAGGCACGCCGGCGCACTCGCAACTGAGTCGAGCCGACCGGTCTCGCACCAACGCTGCGTCGACCGCGGAGTCAGGCACCTCTACGGTGCACAACTCGACACTCGTCCTGGTGCCCGGGGCGCTGCCTTGCCCACGGCTACCCGCTGCCCGGACGACACGGTCCTCGAAGTCGAGCGTGTCCAGCTCGTCGGGGGCGACGACCAGGCGGTACGCGCCGGGCACGGTGACGAGCTTCGTCGGTGGGCACTCCTCGCCGAGCAGGTCGCTCAGGCGATTGATGTGCACCTGCAGGGTGGCCCTGCTGCGCTTGGTGTTGTCGCTCCAGAGCGCCTCGACCAGGGTCTCGGTGACCACCCGCCACATGTCCGAGGATCTTGATCGCCAGCACGGCGCCTCCCCCGGTCGCGACATTACCAAGCCTGCTGCGGTCGCAACCTGACCGACCTCCGTGGTACGAAGGGCACCAATGAAAACCGTCCCTGCCGTAGACCCCCGCACCATCGACGAACATGTCCGAGATGGCTGGTGGGGCACCGACACGCTGACCGATGTCATCCGACGCCAACGAGCCGACAACCCCGATGGCGTGGCCTTCGTCGACGAGCACGGCGATCGCATGACGTGGACCACCTACGACGAGCTGTCCGATCGTGTCGCCGCCGCGTTGATGTCGCTCGGCCTCGACCGCGGAGATCGTGTGGTGGTCTTCCTCCCGGATACCCCGCTCGTGCACGCAGCCTTCGTCGGCACCGAAAAGGCGGGACTGGTCATCATGGGCCTCGGCCACCGCGCCGGCGAGGCCGAGATGATCCACCTCGTGCGCAAGAGCGAAGCCCGCGCGATCATCACGCCGCTCACCCACCGCGACGAGAGCTCGAGCGCGCTCGTGGCCCGCCTACGGGCCGCCGTGCCGTCGCTCGAACACCACGTCGTGCTGCGCGGCCCGAGCAGCACCGCGGCGATCGCGGTCATGAACAGCACGACGGCATTGTCCAAGCCCGCGGACCTGCGGGCCAGGATCGACGCCCAGCGCCTCGACCCGAACGAGCTGTTCCTGCTGAACAGCACCTCGGGCACCACCGGCCTGCCGAAGTGCGTGATGCAATTCCAGAACCGTTGGTTCTACTTCCACAAGAAGGCCGCCGAGCTCGGCGCGCTGCGCCCCGACGACGTGTTCATGTCGGTCGTGCCGGCACCGTTCGGCTTCGGGCTGTGGACCGGCCACTTCACGCCGACCATCCTCGGCGCACCATGCGTGATCATGGACCACTTCTCGGCGCGCAAGATGGTCGAGATCATCGAACGCGAACGGGTCACCGTGCTGTGCTGCGTGAGCACGCAATTCATCATGATGCTCAACCTGCCCGAACTGGCTGAGCACGACGTGTCGTCACTGCGGATCATGTTCACGGGCGGCGAGGCCATACCCGAGGCCCGGGCCCGCGAGTTCGAAGCGCGCACCGGGTCGATGGTCATGAACTTCTACGGGTCGAACGAGACCGGCACGTTGAGCGGTACGTCGATCGACGACCCGACCGTGAAGCGGCTCACCACCACCGGCCGCATCATGCCCGAAATGCAGGTGCGCCTGTACACGCCCGAGGGCGAACGCATCGCGGGCGACATCGGGCGGGGCGTGCCGGCGTGCAAAGGTCCGGCGACCACCATCGGCTACTACGACGACGAAGCCGCAAACGCCACGTTGTTCGCCGACGACGGTTGGATGCTCATGGGCGACGTCGTCGAGATCGACGCCGAGGGCTGGCTCAGCGTCGTCGGCCGGACAAGCGACTTCATCATCCGCGGCGGTAAGAACATCAGCGCGCCGGCGGTCGAGGACGAGGTCGCCACGCACCCGGCGGTGTCGATGGTGGCAGTCGTGCCCGCACCCGACCCCGTCTTCGGCGAGCGCGTCGCCGCCTTCGTCGAACTCCACGAGGGTGCGTCGCTCACCCTCGACGAACTGCGCGAGCACCTCATCGCCCGCGGCATCTCGAAGGAGTGGTATCCCGAATACCTGTTCATCACCGACGCGCTGCCACGCGCGTCGGGGGGCAAGGTCGCAAAGGGCGAGCTGAAAAAGGACGCGGCCGCACGCGTCGCCGAGAGCTGATACCACGCGGTCGATCTGCCGTCCCCGGTGCCGCTTCAGGCCGGTCCGGCAGGCCGACCGTCAGCGCTGCGTCGACACCAGCGCGGTCCAGCTCCGCTCGATGCGGGCCGCGCTCAGCAGACGAGCCGCGTCCACGATCCACGTGATCAACATGACCGGCGCGGTGTCGGCCGCAACCTCGAGCACGATGCCCCGGCGCGGGTGGTCCTGCTTGATCTTCCATTCGCGCGGCGTGAGCACGCCGTTGTCTCGAAGGTACGGGATCGCCTTCGCGGCGTGCGGGTGCTCGAGCCCCACCGAGAGCACGGCACCCGTGCGCGCCAACGTCCCGAGCGGGATGGGTGCCCCGGCCTTCTGGAACATGCGCACCAACGGATGTGGGATGCGGTCACGTAGCTCGTCGAGATCCTCTTCGCGGAGATACGGCTCGATGTTGAGCCACTCGCCATCGCGGAGGTCGCGCACTGCGGTGACCACCTCGTCAAGATCGTCGTCGGTGAACTGGATGAGCCGCTTCTCGATCGCCACTCGCGAACCCTAGGACCAGCGTTGCTGTTTGCGCAGCCGGTAGCTGATGTCGTCGGGGCTGCGGTGCCCGACGGTGAAGTCGTTGGGGAACTCCCACGGTGTGGCCGGCTCGATCCAGTACGCCCAGTCGAACGCGCACACGCGCCGGGCGATGCGCCACTCGCCGGCTCGGCGTTGGAAGTGGTCGCAGTAGCGAAGGCCCATGCGCATGTCGGCCTGCCGCCCGTCGGCATCGGGCTTTCCGACGTGGTGTGCGCTGCAATAGGTCTCGACGTAGGCCGACGCGTCGTCGAGCGCGAGGTCAATGCTGCACTGCCCGAGGAAGTGGTGCGTGGCCGCGAAATGAGGCAGGACCTGCAGTACCCAGTCGGCGAACTCGACCGGGCCACCGCGGAACGAGTTGTGGTCGTCGAAGCCATCAGGCCAGTAGCCCGACACGATGAGCTCGTGATCGAGACGGTCGGTGCCCCGCGCGACGCGGTGGATGATCGCGGTGATGGCGTCCTTCGCGAGGAGAGCCTCGATCGGTGAGTGCGGGGCGTCGCTCATGTGCGACCGCCGATCGGTGCGCCAATCATGACGGCCACCCAGCGGGCCGGCCCATCGCCTCGGTTGTGCCACTTGTGCCAGTTGCCGCGCTGCACGACGACATCACCCGCGCCGAGCACCTTCGAACCGTGTCCGGGCAGTTCGAGCTCGACCGTGCCCTCGAGGATGAAGTCGAAGTCGATGGTGTCGGTCTTGTGGTTGCCCGGGTCGTCGGGGTCGTGATGGCCCGTGCCGGCGAGAAGCGCGCCGATCTCGCCCATGTGCGCCCGCAGCCTCGCGACATCGAGCGCCGCCGCCCGAGCGTCGTCGCTGGGCAGCTCGATGTACTTCAGCGCGATGCCCATGCCGTACGGATCGAGCGTGAGCGTGACCGGTGCGGCATCGCCACCTTGATCGACGGCGGCCACCGCGCCGCCGGTCTGCCAGAGGTCACCGTGGACCATGCCCGCGCCGCCGTCGATAGCCACGCAGTTGGGCGCTGGGCCGTCGCTGACCACGTAGGACCGGCCAAGCGCATCGACACCCGTGACCACGCGTCGAGGCCCGGCGGACGTCGGGAGGCCGGCCGGGCGCGGCACCAAGCCGAACATCGGCTCCTTCGCCCCAGGATCGAGGGCGAACATCGCGACCACGTACGTGCAGGGGCCTTCGCCCACGACGCGCCAACGGTGTTGGGTGCCGCGCTGGATGACGCAATCTCCCGCGCCGAGCCGGACGCAGCCGTCCTCGAGTTCGAGCTCGATCTCGCCCTCGACCACCCATTCGAGATCGAGCGTCGCCGTGGCGTGCATGCCCGGCCGCTCAGACGAGAAGTGCGAATCGGCCGGGTTGTGCAGGAACTGCTGCTCGCGCGGCAGCGACTGGTCGGGCAGCGGCAGCCGGATGATCCGCAGCGTCATGCCACCCGGCGGAGGTTCCAACGGGAAGCCTCCCTCCGGATCGCGGCCAGCGGCGGGGTCGGCAGGAGGACCGTCGATGGCCCACAGGTCGGCCACCGCGGTGCCACCGGGCATGTCGACGATGTGCGGCGGCGGGCCGTCGCTCACGAAGATCGCCTGTCCATCAGCGTCGTGGCCCGTGACCACGCGCCGGACGTGGAAACCCATCGCACTCCCCCTTGCCATGCGGTGCCGACCAGCAGCGCGCGCCGACGCTACAGGTCGACTGTTCAAACAGTTGTTCGGAATGGAGGACGGGCTACTCTTGCCCACGACATGGAACTGATCCTCGTACGCCACGCGTTGCCCGAGCGGGTCGAGAACGTCGACGGCGTGGCCGACCCCGGCCTGCAGACCGTCGGCTGGACGCAGGCCGAGCGCCTCGCCGCCTGGCTTTCGCGCGAGCAAATCGACCACATCGCGGTCAGTCCCAAGCGCCGGGCCATCGAGACGGCAACGCCCCTGGCCGAGCGCCTCGGGATGACCCCCGAGATCATCCAAGGATTCTCCGAGATCGATCGCTCGTCGCGCACCTACATCCCCGTCGAGGAGATGCGTCGCGAGAACAACGCGCACTGGCAGGCCATCGTCAGTGGCGATTGGGCGAGCGTCGGCTACCACGACCCGGCCGAGTTCCATCGCGAGGTCGTCGCCGCGCGCGACGACCTGCTCGAACGCCATGGCGATCACCGCGTGGTCGTCGTCGCGCACGGTGGCACCATCAACGCGATCGTGTCGGCGTATCTAGGATTCGAGTCACCGCGCTTCCTGTTCGACTTCGGCTACACGTCGATCACCCGAGCAGGGAAGGGCTACACCGATCGTGTCATCATCCGTTCCCTCAACGAGATGGCGCACCTCCACACCGAGCGCGACACGCTCGATCCCCTGCCCCTGCTCTGATCACCCACTCTCACGGAGTTCCTCCCTATGGCCAAGCCGCTCCGGATCGCTGCGCTCGTCAAGCAGATCCCGAAAATCGAGGCGCTCACGCTGGGCGCCGACGGACGCCTGCAGCGCGACGGTGTCGAGTTGCACATGAACGACTACTGCCGGCGCGCCGTGGCCAAGGGCCACGAGCTCGCACAGGCCTCGGGCGGCACGCTCACCGTGATCACGCTCGGGCCGCCCAGCGCCGAGAACGTGCTGCGCGAAGCCATCGCGTTCGGCGCAGATCACGGCGTGCACATCACCGATCCCGCGTTCGCCGGCAGCGACACGTGGGCCACCGCGAAGGCACTTGCCCGCGCGATTCAGGTGCTCGGCGGCTACGACCTCGTCTTGCTCGGCCGTAACTCGGTCGATGCCGACACCGGGCAGGTTCCGCCGCAGATCGCGCAGTTCCTCGGGTTGCCGTTCGCTACCGGCGTACGCGAGCTGAAGCTCGAGGACGACACGCTCGCGCTGCGCCTCGAACATGACGACGAATGGGTCGACGTCGAGATCGCACTCCCGGCCATGATCTCGTGCGCCGAGCGCCTGTGCGACCCGTGCAAGATCAAAGACCCCAACGTGTGGGCCGGCGTCGACGCGTCGAAGATCTCTCGGCTCACGGCGGCCGATCTCGGCGAAGGGCCATGGGGCCAAGCAGGTTCGCCCACCCGAGTGGGCGCAGTGCGCACCATCGAGGTCACGCGCTCCAACGTGGTGGCCGAGGGCACGCTCGACGAGCGCATCGACACGGTCATGGCCGTTCTCGAGGCGCGGGGCGCGTTCGACATGCGCGACCACGACCAATCACGCGAGATCGTCGCCGGCCAGGGCGGCACCCGCGGCCCCGCGGTCATCGTCACCGTCGAGCCGTCACGCACGCAGGTCACACGCGAGTTGCTCGGCGAAGCTGCCGCGCTCGCCGCGTCGATCGACGGCCACGTGGTCGCATTCGGCCCCGCCCCCGGCGAACCGCACCGCCTCGCCGCGTGGGGCGCCGACGCCGTCGTCGCGCTGCCCGCCGACCTCGTCGAGGAGGATGTCGCCAAAGCTCTGTGCGGCTACACCGACAGTCACCCCGCCTGGGCCATCATCGGCCCGAGCACCGCGTGGGGACGCGAGGTCCTGTCGCGGGTGTCGGGAGCGATCGGCGCGGGGCTCACCGGCGACGCCGTCGACCTCGAATCGCGCAATGGCCGGCTCGTGGCCTGGAAGCCTGCGTTCGGCGGCAAGCTCGTAGTCGAGATCCTCTGCACCTCCCCGGTGCAGATGGCCACGGTTCGCGCCGGTGTGCTTCCGTCACGCACGCCGCGCGACATCACCCACGCCGAGACCACCGTCATCGATGTGCAGCCCGCGAGTCGCGTTCGCATCGTCGCCAAGGAGCGCGAGGACGACAGCGACGAGCTCGCCACCGCTCCGCTCGTGATCGGTGTGGGCCAAGGGGTCAAGCCCGCCGACTACGACGCGCTCGACATGCTGCGCGACAAACTCGGTGGTGTGTACTGCGCGACGCGCAAGGTCACCGACAAGGGTTGGATGCCCCGCGCTCGACAGGTGGGCATCACCGGTCACTCCATCTCACCGAAGCTGTTCATCTCGGTCGGCGCATCCGGCAAGTTCAACCACACCGTGGGCGTGCGAGGTGCCGGCACCATCGTCGCCATCAACACCGACCCCGACGCGATGATCTTCGAATGGGCCGACGTTGGCATCGTCGGCGACTGGCGCGAAGTGCTCGAAGCGCTCACCCCACGCCTCGAAGCCTCGCTCATCCGCTGACCTATCTCGGCCCACTGTCGCACCCCCGACGGAGGGCTCGCACGCGGACTGTGGACGCGTGCCGCGCACGCTGCTCGACCTCGCCCGCGTGCTGCGCGACGAGGCGCACAGTGCTCGACGCACGGCGCAATCACGGGTGACTGTGGGCGCGAGAACCACTGCCACGGCGGATTCGACGCCCACTGTCCGCGCGACCCGGGATGGCGGCGCTGGCTCAGGGGGTGAACGGGTCGAAGCGGAACGAGTCGCCGTTCGTGCGCAGGTGACCGCAACTCGAGCCACCGAAGTGCGTGCCGAACACGCGCACTGCGGTGTCGGCGTAACGATCGCGGAACGCGGTGCGCGTCGAGGCAGCGCGCGGCGGGTCGTCGTCGGCCGACATCTGCCAGTGGGGGGCCACGAACTGGATGGGGTGATGCACCATGTCGCCCGTGATGACGGCCTCGTCTCCACCCGATGACAGGCGTACGCTCATGTGGCCGGGTGAGTGGCCCGGCGTGAGCTCGAAGCCGATCTCGTCGGTGATGCGGTACGACTCGTCGACGAAGTCGACCAGCCCGGCCTCGACCACCGGGCGTACTGCAGTATCGAAGGTCACGGCGAAGCCCCCAGCGCCGCCGTCCCAGTAGTCGTACTCGGTGCGGTTGAACAGGTACCGCGCGTTCGGGAACGTGGGCACCCAGGTGCCGTCGACGAACTGCGTGTTCCAACCGACGTGGTCGAAGTGCAGGTGCGTGCACATCACGACGTCGACCGCGTTCACGTCGAAGCCGGCCGCAGCGAAGTCGGCGAGGAAGGTGGTCTCCCGGTTCGACAAGGCCTCGTAGCCCGGCACGGGTCGTTCCCCCACGCAGGTGTCGATCACGATGGTCTTGCCCATCGACTCGAGCACGAGCGCGTGGATCGACAACGTGAGATCACCGACGTCGTCGACGTACTCCGGCATCAACCAGTCGCGGTGCAATTCGATCAGCGCGGCATCGGCCAAGGGGAACATCCCGAGCAAGGGCACGGTGGACGCGCTCTCACGAACCCGGGTGACGCGGATGTTGCCTACCTCGAATCGCATGAGCGGACTCTCTCTTCTCCGACGCCCAGGGCGTGGATCACAACTGGCCGATGGTGTCCTGTACGCGTCGCACGAAGTCGCGGATCGCGCCTATTTCGGTGCTTCCCGATTCCTGCACAGACACCACGAGGCGACGGCAACCGAGTTCGGCGAACCGGCGCATCGTGTCGACCTCGAGCGATGCGCCGGGCTTCCAGCAGCCGGGCCACGCCGTGATCTCGATCGCGTCGGGGTCACGCTGGTGTTCGCGGGCCGTCGCACGGATGGTGTCGATTCGCACGGCCAGGTCGTCGGGGCCGATCACGTAGGGGAAAAACCCGTCGCCGAGGCGGCCGGTGCGCCGGGCTGCGGCATCGCTCGAACCACCGATGATGATCGGTGGTCCACCGGGTTGCGCGGGCAGGATCGTGGTGTCGACATCGCGGAACGCGTAGCGATCGCTGGTGTAGGTGCGATAGCCCGGTTGCCACAGCTCGCGCATGGCGATGATGGTCTCGTCGAGGCGGGCGCCACGCCTTTCGAACGGAACCCCGCACGCCGCGTACTCCTCGACCTGCCAGCCGCTACCGACACCGAGCCGGACGCGCCCACTGGACAGCGCATCGAGGGTGGCCACGCGCTTGGCGAGGATGGCCGGCTGGTGCAGCGTGGCCACAACGACCGCGGTGCCGAGGAGCAATCGTTCGGTGCACGCGGCGACGAAGCTCAGGTACTCGAGCGGGTCGGGCATCTGCGTGTCGGGCGAACCGCCCATGCGACCGCTCGGCGAGTACGAATAGCGCGGCTCGTAATCCTTCGCGACCACCACGTGCTCGACCGCCCAGAGCGACTCGACGCCCTCGGCCTCGAGCATCTCGACGAGCGCCCGCACATGCTGCGGGTTGTCCGCGCAGCCTTTTTTGAACACGGGCATCACGCCCAACACCACCGGTTCCCCCATGGTCGGGAACCATAACGCAGCTAGCGTGACGCCGACGGAGAGGAGCTGCGATGACGGCGAAACAGACGGTCATCGACGTCGACGGGCACACGTTCGAGCCCGACGAGCTGTGGGAGCGCTATCTGCCGCGTTCGCTACACGCCCGGCGGCCACGACTCGTGCGCGACGAACGAGGCACCACGCGCTACGAGCTCGAGGGGCGGATCATCCCCTCGGGCACCGGTCGCGGTGCGTGGGTGCCCGAGGGGATGCGCGAATCCGCGGTGCATCGTGAGGGCGCGGTCGACCCGAAGTTGCGGCTCGAGGACATGGACCTGGAAGGCATCGATGTCGCCGTGCTCTACGGCGTAGTGTCGCTTGGCTTCTATGCGATGGACGATCGCGAGCTGTGCAACGCGTTCTGCCGTGCATACAACGACTGGCTCGCCGACTACTGCGCAACCGACCCTGAACGGTTGAAGGGCACACCGGCGCTGCCGCTCAAGTGGATCGACGACGCGTGCGTCGAAGCCGAGCGCGTCGTACGCGACCTCGGCTTCGTATCGCTCACCGTTCCGTGCGCCGTCGGCGAACGGAACGCCGATGACCCCGAGAACTTCGCCCTGTACGAACTCGCGCAGACGCTCGATGTGCCCGTCGGCTTCCACGCGGGCGGTGGCCGCTTCGCCTACAAGAACTTCGTCGATTCGTATGCACAACTGCACGCGCTCGAGTTCCCGTTCAACATCATGTTCGCGATGACCACGCTTCTGTGCGGCGGCGTGCTGGAACGGTTCCCGCGTCTACGCGTGGCGCTGCTCGAGGCCGGCGTCGGCTGGGCGCCGTACTACCTCGAACGCCTCGACGAGCACTACGAGCACCGCACGGACGAGTTCCCGAACATCACCAAGGCACCGAGCGAGTACTTCGCCGAGGGTCGTATGTTCATCTCGACCGAGGGCGAGGATCACCTGCCGCACGCATTCGACGCACTCGGCGCGGACAGCATCGTGTGGGCGTCCGACTACCCGCATTGGGACTCGAGCTTTCCGCGAAGCGTCACCAAGGTGACCTCGCGATCCGACCTCACCGACGAGCAACGCCGCGCGATGTTCGCGACGAACCCGAAGCGTCTGTACGGCTGGGCCTGAGCGATGCCCCGACCTTCAGCCGAGGACCTGATCGCGCTGCTCGGCCTCGAACCCCACCCCGAAGGCGGCCACTACCGCGAGACCTGGCGAACCACGGCCGAGTCGGGGCGCGACACCGGGACGGCCATCTACTTCCTGCTGCGGGCCGGCGAGGTGTCGCACTGGCATCGCGTCGACGCCGACGAGACATGGCACTTCTACGCGGGTGACCCGCTGGAGCTCGGCGTTGCACCTACGAGCGACGAGACCGCCACCTGGCAGGTTCTCGGGCCCGACATCGTGGGGGGCGAGCGGCCACAGATCGTGGTGCCGGCGAACGCGTGGCAGGCCGCACGCCCACTCGGCGAGTGGACCCTCGTCGGCTGCACCGTGGCCCCCGCGTTCGACTTCGCCGGCTTCGAGCTCGCACCACCCGGCTGGGCACCGGGCGCTCGCCGTGCACGCGACGCCACGCGGAACGGGTGCGCACACCCCTCCCCGCATCCTTGAGTACTGTCCGACGGCCGGTACGAGCGACCAGAAGGCCGAGGTTCTCCCATGAGCAGCGCGTCGGCGGGGCCTACGAATGCGGGGCTTGCCGGCCGCGTTGCGCTGGTCACCGGCGCCGGCCGCAACGTCGGGGCCGGGATCGCGCACGCCCTCGCTGCGGCGGGCGCCCACGTGGCGGTCAACGACCTGCACGGCGAACGGGCCGAGGCCACAGCCCAGGAGATCATCGCTCGTGGCGGGACCGCTATTGCGATTGCGGCCGACGTCTGCGACGCCGAACAGGTCAGGGCGGCCTGCGACGCGACCATTCGAGAACTGGGCCCGATCGACATCCTGGTCAACAACGCAGGTGTGCCCGACGCCGGGGTGCCGCTGCAGGCGTTTCGTGACATGCCCATCGAGGATTGGGATCGCTACCTACGCCTCAACCTCCACGCCGTGCTGTTGTGCGCGAAGGCCGTTCTCGACCCGATGTGCGACCGCGGCTTCGGCCGCATCATCACCATCACCAGCGAGGCGGGGCGGCTGGGCGTGCCCCCCGGGCTCTCGTTGTACGCGGCGGGCAAGGCAGGCGCCGCGGGGTTCTCCCGCGTGCTGGCACACGAGGTCGGCAAGTTCGGGGTCACGGTGAACTGCGTGTCACTCGGGCCCATGGAGAACGCCACGATGCGCGAGCAGGTCCTGAAAGCCATGCCAACCCGCCGCTACGGCACTCCGGCCGACGTGGGCGCTGCCGTGGCCTATCTTGCGTCGCCCGGGGCCAGCTGGGTCACCGGCCAGACCCTCGCGGTCAACGGAGGACACTTCACCACATGAACACCCCACTCGCGCCTGACCACATGGACGCGCCGCTGGTGCCTGACCACATGGACGCGCCGCTGGTGCCTGATCACATGGACGCGCCGCTGGTGCTGACGGCATCGGCGCTCGAGAACCCGTCCATCGAGATCGTGGTCGACGCGGCGCGACGCGCCGGCTTCGACGCGCTGTCGCTCTGGCCCGGGGCGGGCTACGGCGCGACCGCCGACCATCGCCGCGTCATCGAAGACGCCGGCCTGTATGTGTGGGATGTCGACGCGGCCATCGTGTGGGTCGGCCCCGACGATCCGGGCAGCCCCTACTTCGAAGAGGCGCCCATCGACGACGTGTTCGCCTCTGCTGCAGCGCTCGGCGCCCGGGCGGTGAACGCGCTCATGATCGGCCCGCGCGGCCAGACCTCACTCGAGGCCTGCGCGCGAGCGGTGCAGATCGTGGCCGCGCGAGCCGCGGACCTCGGCATGTTGCTCACCGTCGAATTCGCCCGGAGCACGGCGGTGGCCGACCTGCACCAGGCCAACGCCGTCCTCGCCGACACCGGGGCGCCCAACGCCGGGATCCTCCTGGATACGTGGCACCACCATTGGAGCAACGTCCGCGACGCACCGTTCGAGCGGGTGCGCGCCATCCAGCTGTCGGATGCGCCCCACGAACGACCTGTCGACTTCCCCCAGGCCACCCGACACCGTCGCGAGGTGCCGGGCACCGGAGCGGTCGACTTCGCGCCGATCCTGAGCGGCGCGCCCGCCGGTACACCACTGATCGTCGAGGTCTTCAACGGGCCGCTGCTCGCACGCCACGGCATCACCGGTTTCGCACAGGTACTCGGCGACGCGGCACGCCACGTGCGCAATCGCCCGATCGAATCGGCCTGACCGCCGGGTCTTCTGACCATGCAGGCGGTGCGGTACCGTACGGCCCGAGGTCCCGCCATGGTCACCACCGCCACGCCCGAACCTGTCGCCGTCGGTTCTCGTCGTCGCGCCCGCTGGGTCCACGGGCCGGTGCTCGATGTGGCGATGGCGCTGTGCTGGGTGCCGTTCGCCGCCGCGGGCGTGGCGTTGCAGGACAACACCAACCAGCTCGCGTGGTTCGTCAGCGCCACGTTGCTGCTGTCGTTCTCGCACCAACCGCTCACCCTCGCACTGGTCTACGGCGACGCCACGAACTTCCGGCTGCGCCGGCGCATCTTCACCTGGAGCCCGCTCATCTTCGCGGTCGCGGTGTTCGCGACGCGAAGCATCAGCCTGGCCACGCTCGCGGTGGTTGGGGGCCTGTGGAACGCCGAGCACACGTTGATGCAGCGCTATGGCATCACCCGCATCTACGGGCGCAAATCCGGGCAGGACACCGGCAGCACCGAGAAGTGGATGTTGTTCTCATGGCTCGGCCTCGCCATGGTGTGGGCCGCGGCCGATTCACGCACCCCCGGTCGCGTCGAACGCACCGGCCTCGGCGGGAACAACAAGCGAGGGCTCGACATCCTCACCGACCTGAGCCCGGCGGCACGATGGGCGTTGCCCGTGGTCGCGCTGCTGGCGCTCGGGTTCACGGCACGATGGATTCGCGACGAGCGCCATCGGGGCGACGCCGCCAACCCGGCCAAGCGCTTCTACATCGCAGCCACTGCCGCCTTGTTCATCACCATCCTCGTGAACCCCATCGCCGGTTTCCTCGGCTACGTCGGCGCCCACGCGGTCGAGTACTTCATCATCGTCCACCAGAGCATCGGCCCCCGCTACGCCAGCGCGGCCATCGACGGCGGCGCTCCGGTGGGCCGCGCGGTGCGCCGGCTCACCCGCCTGGGCTTCTTCGCCGTCTACCTGTCGATCGTCGTGGGCCTGGTCATGCTGCTGCGGCGCTACGGCAACCTCACCACCTACGCGCTCGTGGTATTCACCCTCGGCGGCATGCACGTCTTCTACGACGGGTTCATCTGGAAGCTGCGGCGCCCGAACGTCGCCCACAGCCTCGGCGTACCTGTGACCCCCTGACCGTTCAGCAGCGTTCGTCGGCTGCGTGGTCGTCAACGAAGGACGACTGCTCGTCCATCGCGGGCCAGCGAGGCACTTGTTGTGCGATTTTGCGCCTCTACGGTGGATTTTCGCGCAACAAGCGGCCTGGATTTGCCTCGCCCGCGGCGATGCACGAGGCCCAGCGACTCGGCGCGAAGTCGACAACTACTATGAGCCGGTCGACTCGAAGGAGAAGGTTCACATGCCCATCTTCCGTTACGACGGCAAGAACGTCGTCATCACCGGTGCCGCCTCCGGCATGGGGTACGAGACCACGCGCCTTCTGCTCGACGCGGGCGCCGATGTCATTGCGCTCGACGTGGCCGAGGTGCACCTTCCCGGCGTGCGCTACCTGTACACCGACCTCGGCGACCAGGCCTCGGTCGACGCGGCGGTCGCACAGCTACCCGATCGGGTCGACGCCCTCATGAACTGCGCGGGCATCCCGGGGGGCACCCGGTTCACCTCGGAACAGGTCATGGCCGTGAACGTGTTCGGCCTGCGTCACCTCACCGAGTCCGTGCTGCCCCGTATGAACGAGGGTGGCGCAGTCGTGCACATCGCGTCCATCGCCGGCGGCATGTGGTTCCAGAACGTGGCCAAGATCGGCGAACTGCTTGCCACCACCGGCTACGCCGACGGCGCCGCGTGGTGCGCCGAGAACGCCGAGCTGGTGGGCGACGGCTACTCCTTCTCGAAGCAGGTCGTGCAGGTGTACACCATGGCGCGTTCGGTGTCGGCCATCAAGCAAGGCGTGCGTGTGAACAGCATCTGCCCGGGCGTCACCGACACCAAGATCATGCCCGACTTCCGCGAAGCCATGGGCGACAAAGCCATCGACATGACCGCCGATGTCGGCATCGGCCGACTCGCCGACCCGGCCGAGATGGCACCCGCCATGATCTTTCTGGGCAGCGACGAAGCGAGTTACGTGGTCGGCGTCAACCTCATCATCGACGGTGGGTTCACCGCGGCCGCCACCACCGGCCAGGTCGACTTCGCCAAGTACCTCGGCTGAGCAGCCGATGTCCCACCATGCGGTCGACACGCTGATCATCGGCGCAGGCTCCGCGGGAAGCGCGCTCGCGGTGCGACTCAGCGAAGACCCGAGCCGCCGCGTGCTCCTGCTCGAGGCCGGCCCCGACTACCGCAGCGCGACGCTTCCCCCCGAGCTCGAGACGTTGTCGCGCCCGATCGCGTGGCCGCACGACTGGCGCAACGAGGTCACCAGCATCGACGGGCGCATGCTGCATTACGGGCGCGGCCGCGTGGTCGGTGGCTCGTCGCAGACCAACGGCGGCGTGGCCATCCGCGCCGAACCCGACGACTTCGTGACCTTGCCTGTGGGCTGGCACTTCGACGACCTGCTGCCCGCGTTCCGGCGCAGCGAGCACGATCTCGACTTCGGGGGCGCCGAGTACCACGGTGACTCGGGGCCGATCCCCATCGTCCGTTGGGCACGCGAGGAATGGACGCCGATGCAGACCGCGTTCCACGACGCGTGCCTCGCGCTCGGGTACCTCGCCTGCCCCGATCACAACGCCCCCTACACCACTGGGGTCGGGCCGATCCCGATGAACCGCGTCGGCCGGCGGCGCATGTCGAACCTCATCGTCTATTTGGAACCGGCCCGCGAGCGCACCAACCTCGAGATCCGCGGCGACGCTCACGTACGCCGCCTGCTCATCGAGGGTCGCACCGACCGCGTTCGGGTCACCGGCGTCGAGCTTGTCGACGGCACGCGGATCGTCGCCGGCGAGGTGGTCCTATCTGCTGGGGTCGTGCAGAACCCCTTGTTGCTCTGGCGTTCGGGCATCGGCCCTGCCGACGCCCTCGGTGAGCTCGGGGGGACGTGCGTGCTCGACGCGCCACACGTAGGCGCCCACGTAACCGATCACTACGTGGTCACCTACGCGACGCCCATCGACGCGGGGCTCGTCACCGACGACGACCCGTCGCTGCAGAACATCCTGCGGCTGCAATCGCCTGGCAGCACCCGTGGGAACGATCTGCAGATCACGCCGTTCGTGCGCCGCCACGCCGACGGGGCGCGCTCGATCGCCATGAGCGTGAGCCTCCAACTGCCTGACGGCGAAGGGTCGATCACGCCTACCTCGCTCGATCCCGATGCGGCTGCGCGCATCTCGTGGCCGTTCGCCGGCATCGCCGAGAACGTCCGGCGCATCCGCGAGGGCTACCGGATCAGCGCTCGGCTCGCCGAGGCATCGGGCATCGCCATCGACCACGACGCACTCGCCCGCGACCTCGCGCTCGACGACACCGAGATCGACGCGCTCATCGCGGCCGAGCACAGCGCCTTTTACCACGGGGTCGGCACGTGCCGAATGGGTGACGACCCGGCAACCAGCGTGGTCGACGCGACATGTCGAGTGCACGGGGTCGACGCACTGCGCATCATCGACGCGTCGATTCTGCCCACCGTGCCACGAGCGAACACCCACCTCGCCGTGGTCGCGCTGGCCGAGCACGCCGCGGCCACGATCTTCTGAGCCAGCGCAGCACCGGATCAGCTGCGGTGCGCAACGACCACGTTCTGCTCGTCGAAGACGATCATCCATTTCGGTGACGCCAGCACGTCTTTCAAAAGGCTCAGGCTCTCCGGGCCGAGTGTGCCCTTGTCGACGGCGATCCACTGGATGGAATCAGGGTCGCGGGCAGGCGGCCATGCCGTGACACGACCATCGGGCAACCTCTGATCGACTCCCCAATACGAGTTGCGCCACGGGTTGGGGAACTCGTAGACAAACTCGCGATGGGCGAGGTGGGGCGAAAAGTTGTACGACACCGAGATCACCGCATCGTCGGGCACGAGGTTCACCGCGTTGCGCAGCACACGGACGTGCGGCGTGATCTCGGTCGGCCACATCCCTGGGTCGTTGTAGGCCCAGCCGTACGAGGGCGCCCACATCGCCGACATCACCACGGCAGATGCCGCTACGACCATGCCGATTGACTCGAGCAACCGGGTCGGCCAGGCCACCGCCGTGACCGCGACCACGACGAAACCCAACGCGATCGCAGACGCGGCGGCGAGGTAACCGGCCGCGGCGATGCCCGCGGTGACCGCGACCGCAACGGCGGCGACCACTACCGACGCGACGAGCTCGCGGCCCGACCCCCGCACGCGTTCGGCCAACCGGCGGAGGTTCGCCACCCCTTCGATCGACGCGATCGTGAAACCCACCGTGGGCATCGAGACGTAGTGCCAGCGGATCGACCATGCATACGAGTGCTTCGTGAGGAGGTTGAGCACGACCTGCGGGAGCGCGAGCAACAACCCGGGCCACGAGAAGAACGACGTGAACGCGTAGGGCTGCGCGAGATCGCGCGGGTAGCGGTACCACTGCGCCTCTTGGAACTGATCCGTGAATCGCGTGGGATGGACCAGCGCGTTCTTCGCCAGAGCGAACGGCGTGTTGCCCAGATTCCCCAGGAACTCCGAATAGAACGGGCCAGCCGGCGTGAAATGCGGGAGCACCACCTTCGTGCAGAAGAAGTAGTACGTGACCCCGGCGAGGAGCGTGATGATCCCCTGCTTGCGGTGCCCGCGCAGCGCCAGCACCACGCCGAGCATCGCGATGGTGATGGCGATGTCCTCCTTCCAGCACACCGCCGCGAGGAGCCAGATCCAGTAGGCCCGCCACCGCCGTTCGAGCACGGCGAGGTAGGCGTAGAGCATGGGAGCGATCGCCATGACCTCGGGGTGGAAGGTCTCGCGCAGGACCCACTGACCACCGGTCTGCAAAAGGTAGGCCACCACCAACGCGAGCGCGATCCACTCGTTGCGCAGGTGGTGCTTGGCGATGCGGAACACCGGGAACGCACCGGCCGCGTAGGCCACCACCATGGCGCCATTGAGAAACCGTGGTCCGGCACCGAGCCAATAGAACGGCGCGAACAGCACCAGGCCGGGGTTCACGTGGTGACCCCAGAACGTCAACCCGCGAATGGTGATGAACGTTTTGCCCTGGGCGACGAGCCACGTGGCCTGATCGAAGATACCGAGGTCGTAGCCAGTGGTCCAGAACCGGTCGTGCAGCATCGAGAGGTGCACCACGTAGAAGACCGTGAACGCCCCGATGACCGCGAAAAACAGCACGCGCGGCAGGCTCAACCCCCGGATCGCGTTGCGACACCGGGCCAGGTACGCCGCCCCGCGGCGCTCGCGCTGGACCGGATGCACAACGGTGGTCTGCGCCATGGTGATGTTCTATACGACGTGCTCGACGATGAGCAGGCTCGTGATCAGGAAACCCGAGAGGACGAAGAACAGGTCGACACCGAGGAAGCCCGCCGGCAGCCAGCTGCGGTGGAAGTGAAAGACCACGACGGCGGCCACGACGTCGGCCACGGCGAGGCCCCGCAGTTCGTCAAGCGAGGGAACGCGCGCGAACGAGCGGCCGCTGATGGGCGCGGTGGGTGGGCATTGCGTTCGGTGGGGCGATCAAGGAGCAGAAGGGTCTCCGGACTGAGCCCGTGACATCAGCGCGCCCTTCCGTGGCACGCCACACCGGGGTTGCATCCACCGATCGGCGCGGTCAGACCACTCCGCGTGACACCAGATCCGCGAGCGCAACCGCGTCGAGTCCCAGCAATTCGCCGTAGACCTCTTCGTTGTGTGCACCCAGTGCAGGGCCCGAGAACCTGATGGTCCCGGGGGTGGCGCCGAGCTTCGGGGATGGCGACACAAGCGTGATGTCGCCCATGACCGGGTCGGCCAGGGTGGTCAGGCTGTGGCGCGCCGCTATGTGTGGGTCGGCGAGGAGTCCGGGCACGTCGTGCACCGGCGCGACCGGCACGCGGCACGACTCGAAACCGGCGATGGCGTCCCGGCCGGGTGTGCGAGAGACCCACTCGGCCACGTACCCGTCGAGCTCGTCGGCGTTGCGCAACCGGTTGGCCGACTTGGCGAACTTCGCCCGGTCTTCGTCGGTGTCGTGGCCAATGAGGCCGAGTATGCGGGCGACCTGACGATCGGTCGTGCCCGACACCACGATCCACTGCCCGTCAGCACACCCGTAGATGTTGCGGGGAACGCCGGTGGTGATGCGGCTGCCGGAACGGTGCGGCGGGACCTCCTCCGACGCAGGGTCAAACGCCACGATCGTCGACTGCAGGATCGTGAGCACCGGCTCGTACATGGACACGTCGACGTGCTGGCCACCTCCGCCGTTGACGCGGGCGTGCCACGAGGCGACGAGCGCACCGATCACGCCCGAGTACGCGACCAGCGTGTCGCCGAGGGGAACCGAGGGCAGCATCGGTGGGCCCTCAGCCATGCCCGTCATGTGCGTGAGACCACCGAAGGCCTCGGCGAGGGTGCCGGCACCCGGGCGATCGGCGAGCGGGCCGCTCTGGCCATAGCAGCTCACGCTGACCATGACGAGGTTCGGGTTGCGCGCTCGCAGGTCCTCGTAGCGACAGCCCCAGGCCGCGAGCATCTCCTCGGGGAAGTTCTCGACGAGCACATCGCACTGTTCGACCAAACGGTGGAACAGTGCTCGACCTTCCTCGACATCGAGGTTGCAGGTGATGGCCCGCTTGTTGCGCGACGCCAACGCCCACATCAGCGACCCGCCGTTGCGTTGCGCGCCGATCGAGCGGAGGGCCTCACCTTTCGGCGGTTCGACCTTGATCACATCGGCGCCGAAGTCGGCGAGCATGGCGCTCACCTGGGGCGCGGCGAGGAACGTCGACAGGTCGATCACACGGAGCCCAGCGAGCGCGCCGGGAGCATCGATAACAGGGAGCCCAGCGAGCGCGCCGGGAGCATCGATAACAGGGAGCCCAGCGAGCGCGCCGGGAGCATTCGTCACAGGGATGGCCATGGCGCCATCATGCCCGCGCCACGGACTGCACGTCCCGTACGCTCGGCATTCAAGTGATCTCGTTCAC
>WLNW01000010.1 GCA_009699605.1 Actinomycetota bacterium
CCACACCGACCACACCTTCTTGTGGACCGACCGTCAGAACGTCGTCGGGTTCTGGTTCGCCATCGACGACGTCACCACCGTGAACGGTCGCCTCTGGGTGAAACCCGGTGGGCATCGGCCGCCGGTTGGCTCGCGATTCGGGCGCACCGAGAACGACGCGCCGACCATGTGGACGGAGGTGCATGATCCGGCGCCCTATCCCGTCGATGACAGCGTGCCGGCCAAGGCCGACTGCCGGCACGCTGGTCCTGTTGCAGGGCACCCCGCCGAACCTGTCCCGTGAAAGGTCTCAGTCCCATGCATGGCTTCGTCGACCAGGGCGGCCGTTGAAGCGGGCAGGGTAGGCTGACTCATGGCACCCGAGGGCCTCCCGAGCGTCGAGCAGATCCGCCGGGCCCCCAAGGCGCTGCTGCACGACCACCTCGACGGTGGCTTGCGTCCCCGCACCGTGATCGAGCTCGCAGCGGCACAGCACTACGACGCGCTGCCCACCACCGACGAGGCCGCGCTCCGCGAATGGTTCAAGCGTGGCGCGAACCGTCACGACCTCACGCTCTACCTCGAGACGTTCGCCCACACCGTCGGCGTCATGCAAACCGCGGATGCGCTCACACGCGTCGCCGCCGAGTGCGCCGAGGACCTCGCAGACGACGGCGTGGTCTACGCCGAGGTTCGCTTCGCGCCCGAACTTCACGTGAACAACGGGCTGAGCCTGGACGAGGTCACTGAGGCCGTCGTGCGGGGTTTCGCCGAGGGCTCGGCCGGGCGGGGCATTCGCATCGGCACGTTGTGCACAGCCATGCGCACCGCAACCCACTCGCTCGAGATCGCCGAGCTCGCCGTGCGCTGGCGCGACCGTGGCGTGGTCGGCTTCGACATCGCCGGGGCCGAGAAGGGTTACCCGCCCACACAACACCTCGACGCGTTCGAGTACTGCCAGCGCGAGAACTTCCACTTCACGATTCACGCCGGTGAAGCCTTCGGCCCCAAGTCGATCTGGGAGGCGATCCAGTACTGCGGTGCCGAGCGGCTCGGGCACGGGGTGCGCATCCGCGACGACATCTCGCACGACGCCGATGGTCGCGAGACGCTCGGTTTGCTCGCAGCGTATGTACGCGACCGGCGCATCCCGCTCGAGGTGTGCCCGTCATCGAACGTGCACACCGGCGTCAGTCCGACCATTCGCGAGCACCCCATCAAGATGCTCGCCGACCTGCGCTTCCGGGTCACGGTCAACACGGACAACCGGCTGATGTCCGGTTGTTCGATGACCTCCGAGATGGCCGCGCTGGCTGACGCCTTCGGATGGGGCCTCGACCGCATGCGGTGGCTGACCATCAACGCGATGAAGAGCTCGTTCTTGCCGTACGACGAGCGGCTCGAGATCATCGAGGGCGTGATCAAGAAGGGCTACCAGAAGCTGGGCATCGGCGGCTGACGGCGCGATGTGCGCGGCGCGCTCAGGGGCCTTTCGGGTGCCACACCGTCTTGTACTCGACGAACGAGCCGATCGTGTACGGGCTCTGCGATGACTCGTTCGCCCACTGCGCTTCGCGCGGGGTGGCGTGTACCACTCGACTGACCGACGCGGCGGCCGCTTGTTCGGCGGTGACCACCAACGCGCGGTCGCCGGCACATCCGGTGAGATCGATGGTGTCGATGTCGGCGTGCCCGGCCATCCACGGCACGATCTCCGCGCGCCGGCCCGTGAGGATGTTCACGACGCCGCCGGGCACGTCGCTGGTGGCGAGCGCTTCGCCGAGCGTGACCGACGCGAGCGGCCAACGCTCGCTGGCCAGCACCACGCACGTATTGCCGCTGACGATGCACGGTGCAACGCGCGACACGAACGCGAGCAATGGAGCGTCGTCGGGGCACACCACACCGACCACGCCCACGGGCTCGGGCACGGTGAAGTTGAAGTAGGGGCCATCGACCGGGTTCGACGCACCGGTGATCTGTGCGAACTTGTCGGCCCAGCCTGCGTACCAGACCCAACGATCGATGGTGGCGTCGACCTCGCGCTCCGCCGCAGCAGCGCTGACACCGTGCCGCAGCTCGGTGATGAACTGCTCGCGACGGCCCTGCATGACCTCGGCGACGCGGTAGAGGATCTGCGCGCGGTTGTATGCGCTGCGCTTGGCCCACCCGTTCTGCGCGGCACGTGCGGCGATCACTGCGTCGCGTAGATCCTTGCGTGATCCAAGCACGGCATTCGCGACGAGCCGGCCGCGGCTGTTGTTCACTGGGTAAGTGCGCCCGCTCTCGCTGCGGGGGAACGCGCCGTTCACATAGAGCTTGTAGGTCTTTCGTACGTCGATGCTCATGTCGATGCCCCAGCTTGGTCCTCGGCGAACTGGCAGTAGGCGGCGAGGCCGTGGCGTCCGCCTTCACGACCGAACCCCGATTCCTTGTAGCCGCCGAATGGGCTCGTCGGGTCGAATCGGTTGAACGTGTTGGCCCACACCACGCCGGCCCGGAGCTTTTCGGCCATCCAGAGCACGCGGCTCGACTTCTCGGACCATATTCCGGCCGACAGCCCATAGGGCGTGTTGTTCGCTTTCTGCACGGCCTCGTCGGGGGTGCGGAACGTGAGCACCGAGAGCACGGGACCGAAGATCTCTTCGCGGGCGATCCGATGCGATTGAGCGACGTCGGTGAACACGGTGGGGGCGAAGAAGTAGCCCTTGTCGGGCAACGGCCACGCGGACTGGTGCAGCGTCGCGCCTTCGGCGACGCCGGCCTGCACCAAACAGCGGATCTTGTCGAGCTGTGCCTGCGAGTTGATGGCGCCGACATCGGTATTCTTGTCGAGCGGATCGCCGACCCGAAGCGTCTCGATGCGGCGGAGCAAGCGTGACACGACGAGCTCGGCGACCGACTCCTGCACGAGCAGGCGCGAACCCGCACAGCACACGTGGCCCTGGTTGAAGTAGATGCCGTTGACGATGCCCTCGACCGCCTGATCGATGGCCGCGTCCTCGAAGATGATGTTGGCGGCCTTGCCACCCAACTCGAGCGTGAGCCGTTTGCCGCTGCCCGCGATGGCCGACTGGATCTGCTTGCCGACGGCGGTGCTGCCGGTGAACGCAACTTTGTCGATGCCCTTGTGGCCGACCAACGCGGCGCCCGTTGCCCCTGCGCCGGTGATGATGTTGACCACACCCGGCGGGAGGTCGATCTCCTGCATGACCTCGGCGAGCAACAACGCGGTGAGCGGTGTGGTCTCGGCCGGTTTCAACACGACGGTGTTGCCACACGCCAGCGCCGGCGCGAGCTTCCACGCGGCCATGAGTAGTGGAAAGTTCCACGGGATGACTTGCCCTGCGACGCCGAGCGGCTGTGGGGTACGACCGGCGAACGCGTATTCGAGCTTGTCGGCCCATCCCGCGTAGTGGAAGAAGTGCGCGGCGGCGAGTGGGATGTCGACGTCGCGCGACTCCTTGATGGGCTTGCCGCCGTTCATCGATTCGAGCACGGCGAACTCGCGCCCCCGCTCTTGCAGCACTCGAGCGATGCGGTACAGGTACTTCGCCCGTTCCTTGCCGGCGAGAGCGCTCCAGCTGCGGAACGCGCGGCGGGCCGCGCGCACGGCGGCGTCGACGTCGGCCTCGTCGGCCAGCGCGATCTGGGCGAGGGGTGCTTCGGTCGCCGGGTTGATGGTGACGAAGGAACCGCCGTTCTTCGGTTTGACGAAACGGCCGCCGATGAAGAGACCGTAGGAAGGTTGCAGCGAGACGACCGCAGTGGACTCGAGCGCAGGTGCGTACTCGAAGCGGAACAGCGACGACGGTTCGCGGCCGGGCATCGATGACCGAGCGGCCATGGGTGCGGCGGCATCGGTGTTGCTGTTGGTGGGATCAGTCATGTGTCAGTCGACCGTGAAATCGTCGGGGCGTTGGTAGAGGCCAGTGGCTTGCATGCGGAGTTGCATCAGCACGTCGTTGAGCAGCGACGACGCGCCGAGCCGGAAGAGGTGCGGCGTGAGCCAGTCGGGGCCGAGGGTCTCGTTGACGATGACCAAGTACTGCCAGCTCTGCTTCGCCGTACGGATGCCACCGGCAAGTTTGAGACCGACCTTCACGCCGGTCTGCTCGAAGTGATCGCGAATGGCCTCGCTCATGAGCAGCGCGAACGGTGGCGTGGCGTTGACGCCGATCTTGCCCGTAGAGGTCTTGATGAAGTCGCCGCCGGCCGCCATGGCGAGCATCGACGCTCGACGCACGTTGTCGTAGGTGCCGAGCTCGCCCGCCTCGAGGATGACCTTGAGGTGCGCAGCGCCACAGGCCAGCTTCGATGCTGCGATGTCGTCGAAGGCCCGCGCGAGATCACCGGCGAGGAAGGCACTGCGGTTGAGCACGATGTCGATCTCGTCGGCGCCGGCGTCGATCGCTCGACGGATCTCGTCGAGACGCGTGGGCAGTGGCCCGAGACCCGACGGGAACGCGCCGGCCACGCTGGCCACCTTGACCCCGCTGCCCTGCAACGAGTGCTTCGCGATCGCGACGAGCTCGGGGTAGACGCACACGGCGGCGACCGACGGGATGGAGGCGTCGCGTGGGTCGGGCTGCACCGCCTTCGCGCACATCGCGCGCACCTTGCCCGGCGTATCGGTGCCCTCGAGGGTGGTGAGGTCCATGCACTCGATCGCGAGTCGGAGCGCGGCGATCTTCGACGCCTTCTTGATGGAACGACCGGTCAGTGCGGCCGCTCGCGCTTCGAGCCCCACTGCATCGACTGCGGGTATACGCACTGCGCCTGCGGCGAAAGCCCTCACCCAGTCGGGAGGGTTGCTACGAGCGACAAGGGCAGCCATGACCGTGATGCTACCCACCGGTAGGTGAGCGACCGGTTCGTCACGGTCATCGACCATCTGCTCGTTGCCGAGCGCCTCACCCGCATGCGTGACAAGACCACCAAGCATCCGGAGTTCCGCCGCGGCCTCGAGGCGCTGCGCGAAGCCCGCATTACGACCAACGTGTTCGCCGCGTCGATCGACGAACGGCTCAACGTGAACGCCTTCACCGTGCCTGGCCGCGGCGACGCCGGCGACCGCCAATTCGGTTTGGCCTCGCGGCCATCGGGCGCACTCGTTCCGCTGCACTGCACGCGGTTCGCCCGAGTTGACTCGGTGCGCCCGCGACGCGCTCGTTGTTTCTGTGCCGCCCCTCGGGCTTCCCCGGACCGCGGTGGGCTACATCACCGGCTGCCACGAGCGCCACCGACGCAGCGGCGCGTCAGGGCGAAACGAGGGCGGCGACTGCTTTTACGAGGTCGTCTACCTCTTGCGGGCCGCCGTCGCGGGCGCCGGTGGAGGTGATCAACTCGACGTAGACCTTGAGCTTGGGTTCGGTGCCGCTGGGGCGGAGTTGGACGCGAGTGCCATCGTCGAGGATGAGCCGCAGGAGGTCGGTGGGGGGAAGGCCATCGTGCCCGTGTTGGTAGTCGACCACCTCGACCACGCGGTGCTCGCCGAGATGACTTGGTGGCGCGGCGCGCAGCGCAGCCATCGACGCGGCCATGTCGGTTCCCGCGTGGGTTCCCGTGAATCGCACCGACGTGGAACCGCGACGGTGGCGACCGAACTGCTCGGCCAGTTCGTCGAGGCGTTGCAACGGTGAAGAGCCGGCAGCGCGCAGGTCGGCGAACATCTCGAGTGTGGCGACCGCGGCCGAGATGCCGTCCTTGTCGCGCACGATGTCGTTGACCGTGTAGCCGAGTGCTTCCTCGTACCCGAACACGAAGTGGAGATGGGGATCGTCGATAGCCGGGCGCACCACCCACTTGAAACCGGTGAGCGTCTCGGTGAACTGCACACCGGCATGCGCCGCGAGCTTGCTGAGCATCGATGACGACACGACGGTGGTGACGACGAGTCGATCGGGTCCGGATGTGGTGCGTAGCCGATGGTCGCCGAGCAACACGCCGAGGTCGTCGCCGGGCAACACCACATATTCCCCGGGGGCGCGGCGCACCGCGACGCACAGCCGATCAGCATCGGGGTCGTTGGCGATCACGAGGTCGGCGTCGATGTCGCAGGCAAGCGCGAGCGCGAGATCGAGAGCGCCGGGTTCTTCGGGATTGGGGAAGGCCACCGTGGGAAAGTCGGGGTCAGGTTCGGCCTGCTCGGCGACTACGTGGGGCGTGCATCCCACGCGAGCCAGCGCGCGCAGGGCCACATCGCGACCGACGCCGTGCAACGGCGTGTACACGACACGCAGTGCAGTGATGTCGGCACGCGGATGGGTGGGCCCAAGGGTTGCGTCGAGATACGCGTCGACGAGCGTGTCGTCGACGCGCTGCACGGAGCCGCCGTGCGACGCCGCGGGGAGGTCGCGTGGTTGCAGGCCTGCGCTCTCGATGGACGCCTCGATGAAATTGTCGGTTGGCGGGATGATCTGCGCGCCGTCGCCCAAATAGACCTTGTAGCCGTTGTCGCGCGGTGGGTTGTGGCTCGCGGTCACCATGACGCCCGCGTCGGCACACAGGTGCCGTACGGCGAACGCCAGCACCGGTGTGGGCAACCGGCGCGGCAGCAGCAACGCGCGCCGGCCCGCCGAGGCCACGATGGTCGCGGTGTCGGCGGCGAAGTGGTCGGAGTTGTGCCGCGCGTCGAACCCGATGACGACCGTGGCGTCGTCGGGGAGCACCTCGACCAGGCCACGCGCAGCCCGCCGCACGATGACCCGGTTCATGCGATTCGAACCGGCGCCGAGCTCGCCGCGTAACCCCGCGGTGCCGAACGTGAGATGGCGGTCGAAACGATCGTGCAGCGCGACTAGATCGTGCCGTGCGAGAAGCCCGCGCAGCTCGGCGGCCGTGACCGGGTCGGGGTCGGCCGCGAGCCACGCACGAGCGGCATCGAGGATCGACAAGTCGTCCATGCTCACGCCACCTCGATGACCTTGCGCAGAAGACGACCGACGCGCTCGCCCGCCGCCTGTCCTTGGGCGACGACCTCGGCGTGGTCGAGCGGCTTGCCCTGAAGTCCGGCCGCCAGGTTGGTGACGAGCGAGATCGCGAGCACCTCGGCGCCGAGGTGGCGAGCTGCGATGGTCTCGATCGCAGTGGACATGCCGACCAGATCGGCACCGATCACCCGCGCCATGTGAATCTCGGCCGGGGTCTCGTATTGCGGGCCGAGGAACTGTGCGTAGACACCCTCGCCGAGGGTGGGATCGAAGCTTTGCGCGAGCGCACGCAGCCGAGGCGAATACGCGTCGGTGACATCGACGAACCGGATTGCGTAAGGCTTGGGGGGCGGCGGGCCCGCCATCGGCGTCTGCCCCGTGAGGTTGATGTGGTCGCGCAGCAACACGGGCGTGCCGGCCGGGAACGAGGCGTTCAGCGAGCCGCACGCGTTGGTGAGGATGACGACCTTGGCGCCCGCGAGGATGGCCGCACGAACACCGTGCACCACCGTGGCTGGGCCGTGGCCTTCGTAGAGGTGCACGCGCCCACGGAAGATCAGCAGATCGACCGTGCCCGCGCGCGCGTGGCGCAGCGCGCCGCCATGGCCGGGCACCGTGGAGGCTGGGAACCCGGGGAGTTCGTCGAAGGGGCACTCGTTGACGGTGTCGCCCAGCACATCGGCTGCGGGGCCCCATCCGGATCCGAGCACCACGGCCACGCGTGCCTGAACATCACCGAAGCGGGTGCGAATCGCGTCGGCCGCATGCTCGGCGAGGGAGAACGGGTCGTCGGCCACGTCGCGACCCTACCGGCCGCGACGTGGCGCGGAACAGGTCGACGAGCCGGCAGCCGCAGCTCAGGAGTTCCTGGCTAAAACGGCGAACTGGTAGTTCGGGAGCGTTGCGGGCAACGCTCCCGAACTACCAGTTGCGGGAGACTTCGGGTTCCGTCGAAGTACGAGCCCTACTCAGTCGATGTACGCCGCGACACCCATCTCGCGCATGTCGAGGCCCTCGATCTCGTCCTGGAGGGACGACCGGATACCACCCTTGGTGAACTTGTTCTGGAGGAAGAAGAAGCCGTAGGCGATGCCGAAGATGACGGTCCAGATGACCACGACCCCGAGGAGCTGCGCACCGAACTGACCGGCGTCGCCATAGAGGATGCCCTCGACGCCTTCGCTGGGGGAGCCGTTCCAGCCGGCGCCGTACTTGCCGTTGGCGAAGATGCCGACGCAGAGGGCGCCGAAGGTGCCACCGATGCCGTGCACGGCGATGGCGCCTACCGGATCATCGATGCCTTTACGGTCGATGAACAACGCCGCTTCGATCACGATGACGGAGGCAAGTGCGCCGATGACCGCTGCGGCCCACGGGCCGACGAAGGCACACGGCGCCGTGATGGCCACCAGACCGGCGAGCATGCCGTTGATCATCATGGTCGGGTCGGGCTTCCCGGTGCGGAAGGTCATGTAGTACATGGCCACGACTGCACCGATCGCTGCGGCGATGCCCGTGTTGGTCGCTGCCGTGGCGAACTGCACGTCGGTGACCGCAAAGGTCGAGGCGGCGTTGAAGCCGAACCAGCCAAACAGCAGGATGAAGCAGCCGAGCTGCGCCATCGGAATGTTGTGGCCGGGGATGGCCCGCACCTTGCCGTCGGGGCTGATCTTGCCGTAGCGAGGGCCGAGGATGAGCGCACCGGCGAGGGCGGCTGCGCCGCCGACGGCGTGCACCACGCCCGAGCCGGCGAAGTCGGCGTAGCCGGCACCGAGGCTCATGGAGTCCCAGCTCTTGGCGAGCCAGCCGCCGCCCCAGGTCCACGCCGCGAACAGCGGGTAGTAGATGGCGCCACAGAACAGGCCCCAGATCACGAAGCTCTTCCACTTCCAGCGCTCGGCCATGGAGCCGGTCGGGATGGTGGCCACGGTGTCCATGAAGGCCACCATGTAGAGGAAGAAGCCCAGCAGTGCGGCGCTGGCGCCGTCACCCAGGTGGTCCCAGCCGGACCACAAGAAGATCCAGCTGCCGCTGCCGAGGAGCGGTTCGGCGTTCATCGGCGCATCGAGACCGAAGGCCGAGTAGGTGAAGCCGCCGAAGGCGAGCGGGAAGCCGATGAACAAGAAGCCGACGAAACCCAGGCCGAAGATGGCGAAGTTCGTGCTCATGACGTGCGCCGCGTTCTTTTTCTGCGTGAGGCCGGTCTCGACGAGCGCGAAACCGGCCTGCATGAAGATCACGAGCGCGGCGCCGATGACCACCCACATGAGGCTGGTCTGCTGACCGAGCACTGCGACCGGATCGGGTTCGTCCTGGGCGTAGGCCGCTCCTCCCAGGGCAATGAAAGCAACGGTGGCGCCAAAGGCACCCCCTGCGGTGTATTTCAGCGCTTTGCGCACGGGTCCTCCCACGGAAGTGGCTGGTAGTTGGGTTGGGACCGTCGGCAGCTCTGGCGCCGGTCGGTGGTCAACGTAGAAGGGGCACGTTTCTGGAATATCGCTACCTTGTTTCCGCTGTGTATTTTCCTTGACGGTTTCTTCGCGGCGGCCCTCGGCGTTGCCGAAGGGTGCTCCGAACCGTCGCAGGGCGCGCGAACAGGTTGGACGCACTCGGCCTGATGACTGAGGATGGACCCTTGACCCTCGCCGACGAACAGGTACCTGGCCCGGTGCGCAACGGCGGTACCTTGCGCCGTGACCGGCGGGCCGTGATCGGTGGCCGCGAGTTCCTGGGTCTCGTGGCCGGTTGCATGGCCATGGCCGCCGTGGGCATAGACCTGCTCCTGCCGGCGTTCGCCGACATGCGCAGGGAGTTCGGGCTCGCGCCCGACTCGACGCGCGTCGCGCTGCTCATCACCGCGTTCTTCTTGGGCCTGGCGGCCGGGCAGATCGTCTATGGCCCGTTGTCCGACCGGTTCGGCCGCAAGCCCATGCTCTATGCCGGGCTCAGTATCTATGCGACGGCAGCGGCGGCGGCGTCGTTCGCTCCGTCGCTGAACTGGCTCATCGCCTGTCGCGTGGTGTGGGGTATGGGAGCAGCCGCACCGCGATCGCTCGCGCTTGCGATGGTGCGCGACAGTTTCGAGGGTGAACGCATGGCCCGCACCATGTCGTTGGTGATGGCCACGTTCATCACCGTCCCCGTGATTGCACCCACGATCGGCGCGGGGATCATCGCCATCTTCGGCTGGCGCTCGGTGTTCTGGTTTCAGTTCTCCATCGCACTGGTGTTAATGGTCTGGCTCACGCGTCTACCGGAGACGCTCCCGCCTGAGCGCCGACGCTCGGTGAGCCCGCGCGCAATTGGCGAAGCGTTCTGCACGGTCGTGAACACCCGCCAGAGCGTCGGCTTCGGTCTGGCGGTCATGTTTCTGTTCGGCGTGATGTCGTCCTACATCGCGAGCTCCGAGATCATCATCGACGATGTCTTCGGCCATGGCGACCTGTTCCCGCTGTTCTTCGGGCTGCTGGCCATCGTGATGGCCGCCGGCTCACTCTTGAACGCGCGCATCGTCACGTCTGTCGGTCTGCACCGATTGGTGCGTGTCACCTCGCTGCTCGCAGTGGGCGGAACCGCACTTTTCGCGCTGGTGTCGATGAGCACCGATGGCAAGCCGCCGTTCGTGGTGTTCCTGGCGCTTACCGCGCTGGTGCTGATCGCCAACTCCATTCTTCTGCCCAATGCGAACACCGCGTCGATGCAGCGCGTGCCACACGTGGCCGGCATGGCGGCAGCGGTGATCGGCATGGTCAGCACCGGTGGTGGAGCGCTGCTCGGTGCCATCGTCGCCGCCACCTTCGATGGCACGACGCGTTCGTTCGCCTACGGCTCGTTCGCGTTCACGTGTGCCGCGGCGATCTGCATCAACGTGGTGGCCGGCCCACCCGCGGCGCGTTCGACCTGAGCGGTTTCAGGCGCTGGCCACGAGGTCGCGCGCGTTCTCGCGCATGACACGCCGCAGATCGTCGTAGGACAACGCCGGGAGCGAATCGGCGAACGAGCGCGGATTCGCCAACCCTTCGGCATGGGGGAAGTCGGAACCGAACAGCACCTGCGTCGCGCCGATCAGATCGACGAGATCGGCGATGGGTTCTTCGTGGTACGGCGACACGAACACGTGACGCTTGAAGATCGCGCTCGGTCGTTCGGTGATGCGACCACCGGGCCATGGGCCGTTGCGGCCCATGCCACCCATCTTGTCCATGGCGCGCATGAGGTACGGGACCCACAACGAGCCGTTCTCGATGGACATGACTCGGATTCTTGGGAAGCGCGCAAAGAAGTTGTGAAAGATCAGCGCGGCGATCGTGTCCATGACCGGGCGGTCGCCGTAGAAGCAGGTCCACTGGAACGCAGACTGGCGGTGAGACGGCGGCGTTGGTTGCTCGCCCCATTGCACCGAGAAGAGCTCGTTGTAACCCGACTCGCCGATGTGCAGGCCGAGCACCAACCCGGCCTCGTTCACGCGGGCCCAGAACGGATCGAAGTACGGATCGGAGGGCGCCCGACCGTATGCCGGGCCGGCGCGAAGGCAGATCGCGCGCGCGCCGCGCGCGATGGCCCACTCGAGCTCGATGATGGCCTGGTCGAGGTCGCGCAACGACATGAGCGGTGGGGCGTAGATGCGACCCGCGTGGTCGAAGCCCCACTCGTCGTCGAGCCAGGTGTTGAACGCCCGGAAGTTCGCGTAGAGCTGCTCGGGGTCGTCCTTCATGAACGCCTCGACGCACACGGCGAGTGTGGGGAACATGAACGTCGACTCGATGCCTTGCGCGTCGAGCAACGCGAGACGCTCGGTGCGGGCGACATACTCGCGTGGCATCTGCACGATGGTGCTGGTGCCACGTACGTCAGCTGAGCTCGATTTCATCGAGCGCAGCATTTCGCGCAGGGCGCCCGGTGGAACCACGGTGTCGTAGTTGCGATGCTCGAGGAACGTGAACGGCTTGTCGCCGATGAGGACTCGCTCGACACCGGCCGCGTCGACCACCGGACGGATTGCCTTGTGGGCGAGCTTGGGCTCCATGAACCGCGTGAAGGCGTCTCGCGGCTCGTAGTAATGGTTGTCGGAGTCGAATAGCGGATAGTCGATGGTGGCCGTCATGTGCGCTCCTCGATCTACTCCTTCGACGGAGTGAACGGGTAGAGAGTGATGTCGTCGGACGCGTCGAAGTAGGTGGCCTCGACGCGCATGCCGACCTCGAGGGCGTCGATTTCGCAACCGACGATGTTGGTGAGCATGAGGGGCCCTTCGTCGAGTTCGACGATGGCAACGACGTACGGCAGGTCATCGATGAACGCTGGCGTCGCCGGACGATGCTGGATGACGTAGCTGTACAACGTGCCCCGCGCGCTGGTGGGCACCCATTGGTGCTCCTCGGCAAGGCACACGCGACAGAGCACCAATGGTGGGAAGCGATGCGCACCACACGCGTCGCAGCGTTGCAGACGAATCTCGCGTTCCTTGGTACCGTCCCAGAACGGCTGTGACAACGGCGTGGGGTGAGGCAGCGGCTTGGTCCACTCGGTCATGGCTCAGTCCTTCGCCAGGATCGACATCGAGAACGCACCGGTGAACGGCCCGCACGCGACCGCGAGCTTGGGGTCGCGCACCTTGCGGCAGATCGAGCGGTCGTAGGTGTGCTCACCGAGGTGCGAGTTGGGACACAGGTCGGGGGTGTCGTTGCGGAACTGCCGCACGGCTTCGATGATGCGCAGGTTGTAGGGGTTGATGCAGTGGCTGTAGCCGAGGTTGCCGCCGTCGGGGCTGACCGGAAACCGTTGATCGAGGCCGATGTTTTCGACGCAGAACGGGCCGCCGTCGCCGACCTCGCAGAACCCCGCCGCCTCGTACTCCATGGGTACGCCGCTCGCGAAGTGGTCGTACGTGGTGACGAAGTCGATGTCGTCGTGCGTCACGCCGGCGCGGGAGAACGCTCCGAGCATGCGGTCGCGGGTCTCGAGGGGTTGCAGCGTGGGCGGGAAGTAGTAGCTGGTGTAAAAGCAGCCGATCCCACCCGAGAGCACCCAGACCGGTGTGCTCTTGCAGTCCTTCGCCCGATCGGCGGATGTGACGATGATGCACGATCCGCCGTCGTTGACGAGCGCGCACATGAGCAGCGTGTACGGATCGGCGATCATGCGCGAATCGAGCACATCCTGCGCGGTGTATGGCCCACGGCCGAACATCACGGCCTCGGGATTGATGTTCGCGTTGTTGCGCAGCGTGGCGGCGCAGTGCGCGAGTTGTTCGCTCGTGGTGCCGTAGAGCGCCATGTGCCGGCGGGTTTGCAGCGCCATCTGGGCGGGCGTGGTCGAACCGGTCCACTCGGTGAACTCATAACCTGGCCGGGTGTAGGCCGCGGTCGCGCCGTCAGTCTCCTCTTGGCTGCCGCCGAACGGGATCGCGATCACGTCGGCTACGTGGTCGCGCACCATCGCGGCGGCGTACAGCAGTGCGGGCACGCCCGAGAAATGCGACGTGAACCGCATCGGGTTACCGAGCTGGAACGCCACCTCACCGAGCGTGTTCCCGGCGCCGGTACCGGCGGGAAACTCGAACGAGATGACACCGTCGACGTCGTTCTTGGTCATGCCGGCATCGTCGAGCGCGCCGTTGAACGACTCGAGCATGAGCGACAGCGCAGTTCGACCGAGGTTCCGGCCTTGCTTGGTGGCGTGGACGCCGACAATCGCGACGTCTCGTGGGGCGGGCATGCTGACCTCCGGGTTCGGCGGACTGTACCGGACGAAGGTGCGTCGACGAGCGGTCAGGCACCGGTGAGGCCCCGCGTGCCCACCACGCCGTCGATCCAGTAGTGGTTCGCCGTGATCACCACCACGATCGACGCGGCTGCACCGTGCACTGCGCCTTGGTAAGTGGAGCGCGCGCACATGCCCCGCCCCGAGGGAGAGGTCGGGGCGGGGCATTTTGCGCGAACTGCCGGGGAGGGGTCAGCAGCTCAGATCATTCGTACCGATCAGGGAGTGGTGGTGGTGCTCCCGGCACCATGCGAGCCGGAAGGTGCGCCGTGGGCCGCCGGGCCGGGGCCACCTCAGCGGCCGGGTCCGGGGCCACCGGGGCGGCCGGGGCCGTGGCCACCCGGGCGGCCGGGTCCGTCGCCACCGGGGCCGTCGCCATCCGGGCGGCCGGGGCCGTCGCCACCCGGGCCACCGGGGCCACCGTGCGGCGCCGTGCCGTCGAGCATGGCGGTCACCATCGCCGGGACACCGGCCTTGATGGTGGCCGCAGTCTCGGCGGTGATCTTGCCGTCGGTCAGGCCCTGATCGATGCGGGCCATGGCCTTGTCGGTGAGCAGCGTGGTGAGGGCCGCGACTTTGTCGCCGGCGATCGAGCTCAGCGTCGCGCCACCCTCGAGTTGGGTGCGGAGGTCATCGGCGGTGATTCCGAGTGCCGTGGCGATGTCGTCGAGGTTCGCCCCCCCGATGCCCCGCAGCTTCTTCTCGGGCGCCGGGTTCGCAGCTCGGGCCGCGTCCAACTTGGCGGCGATCGCGTCGGCTTGGGCCTGGGTGATGGTGCCGTCGGTGACGAGGCCGTCGAGCACCGACTTCAGGGCACCGCCGCGGGTGGGCGCCGCAGCCGTGGCGCCGGTCGAGCCGGTTTGGGCGCTGGCCGCACCGAGCGGGTTGAGCACGGCGACCGCGAGTGAGCCGGTGGCGATGCTGAGGGCTGCGACGCCGCTTGCAACGAGCTTTTTCATTGGTACTCCTTGGAGGTGGTGGTTCCGGTTGGTGGTTCCTGGCTGGAGATCACTGTGCGCCCTGTAGATGTGACGGCTTTGTGAGTGGCGTAAGAGCCAGTCGAGTAAGGCCGAGGTAAAGCGGGCGTCGATCGGTGGCGGCGCCAACCGATCGATCCACTAGAACTGACCGACGCCGTATGGCGACAGTTTGGGGAGCCGATGCGACACAGCCAGGGACGAGTCGAGGACCAGCGATTGCTCACCGGCGAAGGACGCTTCGTCGCGAACCTCGCGCCTTCGTTGGCCCCCGGTGCGGCGGTCGTGTGGTTCGTCCGCTCGGCGATGGCTCACGCGCGACTCGTGAGCGTCGATGTTGTCGAGGCGCGCCGGTTCCCCGGGGTGGTCGCCGTGGTCACCGCCGACGATCTGCACCTGGTCGAACGCACGCCGGAGCCCGCTCTGCTCGAGCAGGCCATGACCCGCTGCCTGCTGGCCCGCGACACCGTGCGATTCGCCGGTGAAGCGGTGGTGGCCGTGGTCGCCGACAGTCTCGGCGCAGCGATCGACGCAGCCGAGGCGGTGGTCATCGAGTACGAGCCACTCCCCGTGGTAGCGACCATCACCGATGCCGATCGCGGCGACGTACTCGTCCACCCGTTGGCTGGCACCAACGTGGCACTGCGGTTCGCTCGGATTGATGGTGCGCCGCATGTACCCGACGACACCTTGGTCGAGGTTCGGCTCGACACGCGGAACCCACGCGTCGCGATCGCTCCAATCGAGGGCCGCAGCGTGCTCGCGCAATGGGACGGCTCGGTGCTCACCGTGCACACGAGCGGCCAGGGTCCCCATCCCCACCGCCTCGCGTATGCCGCTGCGCTCGACCTCGACCCGGCGAACGTGCATGTCGTGTGCCCCGATACCGGCGGAGCGTTCGGCGCGAAGGCCCTCCCGTATCCTGAAGAACTCGTGGTGGCTCATCTGGCTCGAGCGCTCGAACGGCCGATGCTTTTCGTCGAGACGCGGACCGAGTCGATGGCCTCGCTCGGGCATGCGCGCGGCCAGGAGCAACACCTCGTGCTCACCGGTGCCCGCGACGGCACCATCGTCGCGACCGATCTGCGCGTGGTGCAGGACTGCGGTGCGTACCCCCGCCTCGGCGCGTTCATGCCCAACATGTCCCGACTCATGCACACCGGGCCCTACGTCGTCGGCTCCGCGTCGTTCGAGGCCCACTCGGTGGTCACCAACACCAACCCCACGGTGGCGTACCGCGGCGCTGGACAACCCGAAGCCGCTGCGGTGATGGAACGCGCGGTCGACCTGTTCGCCCGGGCCATCGGACGCGACCCGATCGAGGTACGGCGACACAACCTCGTCGCGAGCGACGCGTTCCCGTACACGAACCCGGCGGGACTCGTGTACGACAGCGGTGACTACGGACGAGCGCTCGACCTGTTGTGCGCGAGCGCGGACGTCGATGCGTTGCGCGCCGAGCAGGCCTCGCGACGCACCTCCGGAGCCCGGCTGCAGTTGGGCATCGGCATCGCGTGCTTCGTCGAGTCGTGCTCCACCTCGAACCAGCACGAGCACGCGCGTGTGCGCGTCGAACCCGATGGCTCGGTGCTGGTGCAGAGCGGAACCACGCCGTCAGGGCAAGGCCACGAGACGATGTGGTCGCGCATCGTCGCCGACGAACTGGGCGTGCCGATCTCGTCGGTCACCTGTCAGACAGGTGACAGCGCATGGTTCCCTACCGGCACGGTCACCGGCGGTTCGCGGTCCGTGCAGGTCGGTGGTGAGGCGGTGCGCGTGGCCACTACGGCGGTGCTCGACGACGCACGTCGCGTTGCGGCTGACCTGCTCGAGGCACATGTCGACGATGTGGTCTATGACCGAATGCTGGTGGCCTTCCACGTGGCCGGCGCTCCGGTTCGCACGATCAGTTTGACCGCGGCCGCTGCGGCGCACGAAGGGGGCTGCCTCGATCGCATCGAGCGATTCGATCCGGTCAGCGGAACCGTCTCGTTCGGTGCGTACCTCGCGGTGGTCGAGGTCGACATCGAGACCGGTCAGGTGCGCGTCGACCGCTTCTTCGCGGTCGATGACGCAGGTTCGGTGCTCAACCCGCAACTGTTCTTCGGTCAGGTACACGGTGGCGTCGCTCAGGGCATCGGGCAGGCGCTCTACGAGGAGATCGTCTACGACGATGATGGCAACCTGCGGACGACCAACTTCGCCGACTACGCGATGCCGGCAGCGTCCGAGATGCCGTTCATCGAGACCTACATCATCGAGACCCCAACACCGCACAACGCGCTCGGGGCCAAAGGCGTGGGGGAGTCGGGCCCAATCGGCGCGGTACCGGCGGTGCTCAACGCGGTGCTCGATGCGTTGAACCACCTCCGTGTGGCGCACATCGACCTGCCGCTCACGCCCTACCGGGTGTGGAGCGCGATCACCGATGCGCAACGCGTCGGCTGATCTTCACACGCCGGGCACGCCGGGCACGCCGGGCACGCCGGGCACGCGCGAGCTTCGTGAGCGGCCTAAGGGATGAAGGTCTGGAGGGCGATGCCGAGACCGCCGTCGATGCGCAGCACCTGGCCGGTCATGTACCGAGCAGCGTCGGACAACAAGAACACCACGACCGGCGCGATGTCGTCGGCACGTCCCGTGCGCCGTAGCGGCACCACCGGTTGACGTCTGGCCTGCACAGCGGCATCGGTACTGCTGGCTGAGAAGTTCGTGCCCGACACGAGACCGGGCGCGATGCCGTTCACGCGGATTCCGGACGGCCCCCACTCGAGGGCCATCTGCTCGGTTAGCGACGACAACGCGGCCTTGGCCGCGTTGTACGCCCCGGCGCCCGGCGCCGCGAAATACGCGACGAGTGACGAGGTGTTGACGATCGCGCCGTTGCTGTTTCGCAGAGATGCGAGGGCGGCCTGGCTGCACCAGAGCGCGGAGTCGACGTCAATTCGGAACACCTCGCGCCAGGTGTCGGCCGCGAGTGTCTCGAGGGCGCCCCCTCGGACGAGACCGACGTTGTTCGCGAGCCCGGTGAGCCCGCCGAGCGCCTCGATCGCCGACTCGACGACGGCCCTCGCCGGCCCTGGTTCGCTCACGTCGCCGACGATCGCGTGGGCGATGCCGCCCGCGTCGCGCACCGAGGCACACGTCTCCTCGGCGCGGGACGCGTCGATGTCGTTGACTGCGACCTGGGCACCGGCGGCCGCGGCATGATGCGCTATCGCGGCACCGATGCCGGAACCGGCACCGGTGACGAGCACCCGTCCACCCTCGAGCGACATCGTCGCGATCGTCGTGGAACCTGACATGCGCACTACCCCCGTTTGACGGCTGGACCTGTGGACCGTACTCGGGGTCGCGCGTCAGCGCATGGGGGCTGCGACCTGCTTCGTGGTGTGGCCCGAGGCGAAGAGCCTTCGCACTGCCTGTTGGCGCGCCGCCATGGTGACGCGCTTGCCGTCAGGCAACCGAAAACCCGGGTTGGTGATGGGTTGGCACTCGGTGAACAGTCGCCTGGTCACCCATCGCCTGCGGCCGAGCCGTGTGCAACGATGCCCGCCGTGTCCACTACCGCATCACCGCTCGAGCCGGCCGCGCTGTTTGTGCGCGACGGCACGCTCCTCGTCCCTACGATCTATACCCAGGGTCCGTGGAACCCCGAGGCTCAGCACGGTGGCCCGGTATGCGCGGCGCTCGCCTGGTTGATCGAGTCGGTGCCCACCCTCGTACCGATGCAGGTCAGCCGGTTCACGTTCGATCTTTTCCGGGCCGCGCCGCTCACCCCGCTCGGCACGGCCACTCGCGTGGTGCGCGAGGGAAAGCGACTGCAGGTCGTCGAGTCGATGCTCCTCGACGGCGACGTGCCCATCGCCCGTGGTTCGGCCATGCGGCTGCGTGAGATCGACCTGGCCGAGGTGGGCGAACATCCCCAACGGCCCCGCCACACCGTCTCGCCGCCATCGGGGACCGGCACGACCATGCGCCCCGACGTGGCGGCTCGCATCGGCTTCCTGCGCGGCGTCGAGGTCGACCGAGTCGCCGGAACCCCTGGTGGGGGCCCGCCCTCGACTACCTGGTACCGGTCGCGGGTGCCCCTCATCGAAGGCGAGGCCATGTCGCCGCTGCAACGATTGTCGCTGTTCGCCGACTTCACGAGCGCGTCGGCGCTCTACCTCGATCACGCCTCGTACTCGGCGATCAACCCTGATGTCACCGTGCAGGTGCTCCGCCCACCCGTGGGCGAGTGGATCTGCGTCGACGGTGCGACCGAATCCGGCACGAACGGCATCGGACACTCCCGAGCCTCGCTCTACGACATCGCCGGGTTCGTCGCCTCCGCATCGACGTCGCAGCTGATCGACCGCGTTCGGTCGCCATTCGCCTGAGATCGCGGCGTCGACGACCGTCGACGCGTTGAAGCCCGGTGTGCGCGGGTCATCACCGACTTCCGGATCTACGCACTTGGCATCCCGCAGGCGGGTCTCGTGCTCGCGGCCGACGCGCTCGTCGCGAGGCAGGCGAACGGGAATTCACGGGGCTGCGACCGAACCCGGAAGGAGGGCACCTAAGCTGGCGTCGCCGGGACCGGCCTTCCGAGCCTTGGCCACGGACGGCCACGGACGGCCCTGGGCTCTATGAATCCGGGCCCCGTAAGCCGGAGAGGAAATCATCATGGGTGACATCGGCGCTCCAGAACTTCTCATCATCCTCGTCGTCCTGCTCCTCTTGTTCGGTGGGTCGCAGCTCCCGAAGCTCGCCCGTTCTCTCGGGCAGGCCAAGAAGGAGTTCGCCAGCGCCTTGTCCGACGACAAGAAGTCCGAAGACAAGTCGGGCGACACCCTCGCCTGATCCTCCGGCCGCGCGGCGCGCCCGAACCGCGGCACTCGCAGGGCTGCTGGTTGCACTCGTTCGCCGCGTGAATTCGTCGACGCATGCCATCTCGGCCTCGGCTTCGAGACGGCCTCGTTTCGGAGCCCTGACCCCCAGAGCGCGGTAGGGCCGCATGGCTCATTCCGGACTTTCTCGTCAATAGGGAAGGGTCGGGAACCGATATCCGAAGGGTGCGGGCGAGGGTGCAAGAGCAGGACAACTTCGGCTTGTACGCGCCCGCAGCGGGCCGCGTCGCAGCCGCGGTCGGGGCGTCGTTGCTCGCGCTCGTGCTGCCACGTACATCGAGCGTCAAATGGTGGGCATTGGCCCCCGCGTTGGCCCTGTTGGCCTTGGCCGGCGCCGTCGCTATGTGGCGCGAGCGCCGAACCCGCGATGGGCGTTCGTGGCCCGTACCGCTGTTCGTCGGCCACGTGGTCCTTGCGAACACGGGTGCCGGCTTCGTGGGTGTGGCTGTGGGTGGCACGGAGGGCAATCAACGATTCGTACTGATGGCCATCCTCGTCCTCACCGCGAGCTCGGCCGATGGCGCCGCCGCAGTGTTCGGATGGGTCGTCGCCACGTTCACCGTCTACTGGAGCGCAGTGCTCGGGGGTACGCCGGCCAACGTCGCCGTCACGGTCAGCGCGATGTTCGCGGTGAGCGCGGCAGCGATCGGCGCCATCGTGCACTCCGTCCTGACGAATCAGCGCGCGCAGGCGCGTCTTGCCTCCGCCACGGCGGCGCTCGCCTCCTCGATTGCCTGCGGTGACACGCTCGAGGACCTGCCCGACGTGCTCCCGCTCGCGTCTGACGTGCTCGGTGGACCGCCGCTGCGCGTGCTGAGCATCGGCGCCGAGCGACCCCCGGTCGAGATCGCGGCGTTCGACCGGCCTCTCGCGACCAATGCGCGGGGCCGCTCACGGCACATCCGTGAGGCCGGTATCGAGGAGCAGGTGCTGATCACGACCAGCCACGGTGAGGCGTACGTCTTGGTGGTGAACTGGCCGAGCGGCGCGGCGCGGCGTGCAGTGCCGCCGCGCACAGTGGGCGTGGTGCGGGATCTGCTGAGCCACCTCGTGGAGCGCTCGAAGCGGATCACGGTGCTCGAGCATCACACCATGACCGACCCGCTCACGGGTCTCGGGAACCGGCGCGCGCTCGCCGATTGGATGCAGCGTCGGTCGGCCGAGGCAACCGTGGTGATCCTCGATCTCGATCACTTCAAGCGCTTCAATGACTCGCGCGGCCATCTCGAGGGCGATGCGTTACTCCGGCGCTTCGCCCGCGTGCTCCAGGCCTACCTGCGCGAGGAGGACTGCGCGGTCCGCCTCGGCGGTGAGGAGTTCTGTATTGCGCTCGACCGGGCCGACGAGCTCGTCGCCGAGCGCTACACCCAGCGGGTGCGGGCATCGTTCGCGCTCGACCCGGGCCGGGTCACCTTCTCCGCGGGTGTCGCCGGCGTGTTGAACCTCGAGACGGTCGAGGACGTGCTGACCCGCGCGGATCAGGCGCTCTACGAGGCCAAGCGCTCCGGGCGGGACCGCACCGTGCGCGCCCTGGTTCCGGGTCGGCAGTAATGCGCCAGTCTCGGGCGTTCTCTGCCGCGTCGCTACAGTGATCCTCGTGGATGACCTGCACGACGCAATCGCTCAGATCCTGCGGGGGCAGGGCCAGCGGTACACGACCTCGCGGCGAGCGGTCGTCGATGCGCTCAACCGCGCCGATCGACCGGTGACGCTGCCCGACATACTCGTGCAGAACCCCGATCTCGCGCAGAGCTCCGCGTACCGGAACCTGGCAGAGCTCGTCGAGGCCGGCGTCGTGCGCCGCATCATCACCTCCGACGAGTACAGCCACTTCGAGATCGCCGATCACCTCACGGGCGAACATCATCATCATCTGATCTGCACGGTGTGCGGATCGGTGGAGGACTTCACGGTGCCCCACGAGCTCGAGGAGCTCATCGACCTCGCCTCGGGCGAGGTCGCGCGCGACCAGCGATGGTCGGTCGAGCACCATCGCCTTGATCTCGTCGGTCGCTGCGCCACGTGCGCCTGAGCGGCCCGGCCGATCAGCGGGCGGCGTCGGACACGATGCGCCCATCGGCCATGGTGATCGTGCGCGAGAGCTGCACACGTTCGAGCAGCGCGCGATCGTGGGTCACGAGCAGCACCGTGCCCCGGAACGCGTTCACGGCGACCTCGAGCTGATCGATGGCCGCAAGGTCGAGGTGGTTCGTGGGTTCGTCGAGCACGAGCAGGTTCGTGCCGGTGGCCATGAGCAGCGCGAGGATCGCCCGGGTGCGTTCGCCGGGTGAGAGCTCGGCGTTCGAGCGCAGCACGTCGTTCGCGCCGAGGGCGAACTTGGCGAGCAACGTGCGACATTCGCTGATGGTCCATCCGGTGGCGCGCAGGAACGCATCGAGCAGCGTTCCCTCGCCCGACAGCTGGGTGCGCGCCTGGCCGAGCTCGCCCAACACGACGCTTGGGCCGAGGTAGGCCTCGCCTTCGTCGGGTCGGACGCGACCCGAGATCACGTCGATGAGCGTGGTCTTGCCGCTGCCGTTGCGACCCTGCACCGCGATGCGCTCGCCTTGGCCGATCGTGAGATCGATCGGGCCGAGCGCGAATTGGCCGCGCCGGACTTCCACGTGCGTGAGTCGTGAGACGATCGCGCCGCTCGTCGCCGCCTCGCCAAAGCTCAGGTGGAGCTGCCACGCGTCGCGCGGCTCTTCGACCTCGTCCAGCCGCTCGAGCGCTTTCTGCGTGCGGGCAGCCTTGCCGGCGAGCTGTTCGCTCTGATCGATCTTGAAGGCCTTGATGAACTTGTCGTTGTCGTCCTGCTTCTTCTTGGCCTTACTGAGTCCCTGCGACGCCCACTCGCGTTCTCGCTGCGAACGCTGCTGCAGGTTCGATCGCTTGTCGGCGTACTCCTCGTAGCGCTCACGCTCGTGGCGCGCCGCGACCTCACGCTCCTCGAGGTAGGTATCCCAGCCGCCCGCATACACGGTGAGCTGATGCGAGAACTCGTCGAACTCGGCCACGTGGGTCACGGTGCGGCGAAGGAACTCGCGGTCGTGACTCACGAGCACCACTGGGCCGTCGAGCGCGGTGACCCACTGTTCGAGCCGTTGCAGACCGTCCGCGTCGAGGTCGTTCGTCGGTTCGTCGAGCAGCACGAGATCGAATCGGCTGAGCAACAAGGCCGCGAGGCCGATGCGGGCAGCTTCGCCCCCCGACAGCACGGTCATCGGGCGTTCGAGCAACGTGTGGTCGACGCCGAGCTCTGCGCAAACACCGCCGACGCGCGTGTCGAAGTCGGCGCCGCCGAGGGCGAGCCAGCGGTCGAGCGCGTCGGCGTAGCGATCGTCGGCGCCGGTGACGCCGTTCGCCAGGTCGGCGGTGGCGGCGTCGAGGTCGGCCTGTGCCGGGCCGACGCCGGCACGCCGCATCAAGAAGTCGAGGGAGCGCTCGTCGGCGCGGCGCTCGTGTTCTTGCAGCAGGTGACCGACGAGCGCTGAAGGTGGGGTCAGCTCGACGGATCCCGACTCGGGGTGGGTGCGGCCGGCCAGCACGCCGAGCAGCGTCGATTTGCCGACGCCGTTCGGGCCGACGAGCCCGACGCGCCAGCCCGACGTGACCGACAGATCGACGCCGTCGAGGATCGGTTCGCGGCCGAACGACAGCTTCAGCCCGCGGGCATGGAGCGAGACGTGGCGGGTACGAGCATTGGAACGAGCAGACACCGTGAACCTCGAGAAGATCGTCGGACGAGAGTCACCCCCCGTTTCCTGGGCACGGGCCTCCAGCACATCTCGCCATTTTGCCACGACGCAGGCGCGGCTGGTTGCGCGATTTCGCCCACCACCAAGTGGCAAGTTCGCGCAGCAAGCGTGCTGAACGCGCCCGGATAGTCTGCGGACATGGTGTTCACCTTGCGCCGCGCTGCGGCGCGTGTCGTGCTGCTCGATCGTGCCGGTCGGATCTTCCTCGTGAATGCCGAGGATCCCGCAGACCACCGCAAACCGCCCTGGTGGGAGATCCCGGGTGGCGGCATCGACGTTGGCGAGTCGAGCGAGGACGCATGTCGTCGTGAGTTGCTCGAGGAGACCGGCATCGAGGATGTCGACATGGGCCCCTGCATCTGGCTCCAGCACGTCGAGTTCGACTTCGGCGGGCTCCACTTCGACTCGCACGAGCGCATCCACGTCGCGTGGTGCGACGGCGGTTCGTATGCACCGCGCCACCTCGAGTTCCTCGAAGCCGCAGCGTTTCGCGGCGCCCGTTGGTGGGCGCTCGACGAGCTCCTCGCGAGCAGCGAACCGGTGCTGCCCACGCGGCTGCGCGAGTTCTTACCGCCGATCGTGCGGGGTGATTTGCCCGCCGAACCGATCGACATCAGTCCCGTCGACCTCGGCTGACACGACCGACCGCGTCGCCGGACTGGTCAGTGCTTGGGTGATCCGCGGAGGCCGTACCAGACGAGGTCGGCCATGCGGGTGGCCAGGCGGTCGGGGTCGATGTCGAGGCCCCGGGCCACCCAGTAGCGGCTCGAGCCCTCGGCCAGCCCCACGATGCCGAACGCCAGCAACCGGCGGTCGTCGGCGTCGGTGCCCACGGTGATGAGGTCGGCGATCGTGTCGGCCAGCTCGACCTCGACTCGATGTGACACCGCGGAGAACTCGTCGTCGGTGCGTGCCGCGTCGCCGAACAGCACCTGGAACGCAGCGGGCTCGTCGGCGAAGAACCCGAAGTAGGCGCCGAAGCCGGCCTCGACCTGCTCGTGCGCGGTGGTCGCGAGCGCGGCGGCCGCGCTGATGGCGCCCCGCAGGCGATCGCCGACGTCGTACAACACTGCGAGGTAGAGGTCTCGCTTGGATGGGAAGTGCTGGTAAAGCACGGGTTTGGTGACCCCGGCGGCCTCGGCCAGCCGGTTCATCGTGGTGATGTGGTACCCCTGCACACCGAACTCATCGACGGCTACCGCGAGCAGCTGCTTGCGCCGCTCCGCCGCAGAGAGCCGAATGCTCATGCCATCTTCTCCGTCAGATTGGTGAGGACGCCATGATCGGTGCCGTACTGAAAGGTTACGAGCACCAGTCCCGGTTTCTCGACGTGGTCAGCGGCCGGCCTCGCGGTCCTCGCGCTCGGCCGCCTTCACCGCATACCCGGCCACGATCGCGGGCGCGAGGAAGAACGACCCGATCACGAGGCACGAGATGATGAACGTGACCCAGGCCGATCGGAACCCGGAGATGAGCGCGACGAAGAACCCGATGATCGCTATTCCGTAGAGCGCGTAGCCGATCCGCTGACCGCGCTCGGCGAGCCGCTGTATCTGGCGGCGGCGGACCCGCACGGGGTCGGGATTGGTCACGGGAGCCATCCTTGTCGAAGAAGCAGGGCACGGAGGCGATCGGCCATCCGCGGATAGGAAAGGTGCGAGCGTGCGGTAGCGGCATTGTGGTCGAGGAGCGCGAGGTCGGGCTCGACGAACCACGCGCGCATCGCGGCGAGATCGGTGGGATGGAACCATCGAAAGCCCATGGAGCGCAATTCCTCGGCGACCGGATAGTCGCTCACCGCGGCCGGACGTCGATGGATCGCCGCCTCGATCGGTGGGTTGCCGAAGCCCTCCCACGTCGACGGGAACGCGACGAGATCCGCAGCTGCGTACAGATCGGCTGGTCGATCGCACGGTTGATGCACCACACGAGTGCGGGCCCGGGCCAGGATGCGCGCGAGCTCTTCGCCGTAGCCCTCCTCGGCCGGACCCGACAACCAGTACGTGGCATCGAGTGCTTCTGCGAGGTGGACCGCGGCTGCGATGTTCTTGCGGGCGATCGCCCGCACGGGATGCACCACGACCCGTTCGTCGGGGGCGAAGCCGAGCGCGGCGCGGGTCGCGTCACGGTCGCCGGCCGGCTCGTCGGTGTCGAACGCGTTGTAGATGGTGGTCGCGACGATGCCGCGCGCCGCCATCTCGCGTCGGGTGAGCTCGTTGATCGTGACGTGCGCCCACGCGGGGTCGTGGGGCGGGAGTTCGACGATGTGCGCATAGCGCTCGCGCTGCCACGGTGGATCGTGGTGATGCAGGATGGCCGCCCGTCCGGCGAGCACCGCGGCCAAGGCACGCGACGCCGGCAGGTTCATCGGGATCGACAACAGGTTCTCGACGATCACGAGGCGGCATCCGTCGAGCGCGCGGGCGAGTTCGACGGCCGATGGCGGGGTCGCGTCGGCCCCGATGGCCAGGCCTGGCACGATCACGTCGACCGGGCCCTCACCCGCTACGGTCCGCACGGTGAACCCGAGGTCGCCCAGCGCCTGCTGCCAGGTGGCGGCCACCACGGAGACGCCGTCGGCCATGCCGAGTCGGAACGACACGATCGCGCAGCATGATTCGGTGAAGACGCGATCGGTCATGGCGTGAATAGGACCTCGGGGGACTAGTGACGCGGCGTCGCGAGCAGGTGCGCACGATGCTCGAAGCGCATTGGGTGCCCGAAGGGTACGCGGCGCCGAACAGCCAGGTCTATCCCTGGCAATGGCTCTGGGACTCCTGCTTCCACAGCATCATCTGGGCCGAGCTCGACCGACCCGAACGGGCGATGATCGAACTGGCCTCTGCGTTATCGACCCAGGACGCCCATGGCTTCGTGCCGCACATGAACTACGTGCGGCACCCGGAGTTCCACGCGTCGCTCTGGGGACGCACCGGTTCGTCGAGCATCACGCAGCCTCCGATGTACGGTCACACCATCGCGATGCTGCGGTCGCGGGGCATCGAACCCCCTGTCGACACGGTCCGTCGCGCGAATGCCGGCCTCCGGTTCTTGCTCGAACGGCGCCGCCGCCACGTAGCGAGCAACCTCGTGCTGCTGGCCCATCCCTGGGAGACTGGATGCGACGACAGCCCGCGGTGGGATGACCTCTGCCTCGGTGGCCCCTTCGACCTCGTGCGCTGGAAGCAGCGAAAGGTCGAGCTCGTCGAGGCGATCGACGCCGATGCCGTGGGATCGCCGATCGGGAACCACGCGTTCCAGGTCGCGTCCGTGGGCTTCAACGCACTCGTGGCGTTCAACGCGTTCGAGTTGGGCCTCGAGGCGCCGGGGCTGTGCGACGCGCTCGACGAACGCTTCAATGTCGCGTCGTCCACGTGGATCGACGCCGGTGAGACCGAACACGGCTCAGGCCGCGCCCGAACGCTCGACGGATTGCTCCCGGTGCTGGTCGAACGCGTGCCGGCTCGCGCCCGGCGCGTGCTCGAGACGGCGCTCGACGACCAGGCCTATGGCGGCTTGTACGGTCCTGCGGGCGTGCACCGTGCCGAGCCGAGCTTTGCGCCCAGCACCTATTGGCGTGGCCCGACGTGGCCCCAGCTGGCGTACCTCCTGTGGATCGCTGCGCGGCGCCACGGGTTCGCGACGCTCGCCCACGAGCTCGCGGTGCGTACCGTGGCTGGCGCGTTCCGCAGCGACCTGGCCGAGTTCTGGAACCCTGACACCGGCGAAGGCCTCGGTGCCATACCGCAGTCGTGGACCGGTCTCGCGTGGGTGATGGCCGAGGCCGAAGGGCTCAGCGACCCCGCGGGGTGATGCCGTTGACGTGCACCGGTTCGAAGTCGGGGATGGTGCGCGCACTGCGGCGCCGATGGCCCCGGCTCTTCGGAAGGTCAGCGAACAGCAACCGGAACATCTCGTCGTCGGCGACGGCGACCGCGGCGGCGGCGGCGGGCGGCGCGCCGCGCGGGGTGAACGCGATGGGGACGGGCTCCTCGCGCAGGTCGATGACGGCTGCCGATTCGGCGAGTTCGGCTTCGATGGGCTCGACGTCGACCGGTTCCTCGACGAACGCAAGAACGAGTGAGGGGTCGACCACCGGGCGGTCGGCGTGCGCGGCGGGCCGCCAGTCGATGTCGGGCGACGTGATCGCGAGGCCCGGATACTGGGCTGGCTGCTCGAGGTCGGGCACGATCACCGGCTCGATCTGGAGGAGGCCGGGCGGTCGCGGGCGAGGTTGATTCGGGCCGCCAGGGGCATGGACGCGAACCAGGTCGATCACCGCGACCGCATCGTCCGGCGGCGGCGCACCTGCGACCTCGGTGGCGTCGTCGCCGATCGCGGAGTGGGCCCGCTTCCGCTTGTGCAGCGTGAGGTTCGCGGCGATGTCGGCGAGCCCGACGAGGATGATCAGGTCGCCGAACGCGAGAACCTGACCGGTTTCCTCTAGCGGGATGATGTCGCCGAGGAAGCGCACGCGGTGGGTGGGCTCCTCGAGGCGCCGCGCGCCGCGAAGCTCGACCCGGTCGACTTCGGCCCGAGAAGCCAAGCCTGCATCGACCAGCGCCTCGCGGTTCACCGGCAGGCCGCCGTTGAGGAAGGTGGCCAGGAGGTTGGCGAGGATGCCGATGGCCATGACGCTCATGCCGACGATCCGTACGTTGACGATCGCGAAGGCGAGCAGCGCGGCCAGGCCGCCGAGCACGAGCGGTATGGCGACCTCGCGCGTGAACTGATCGGCGAGCGAGGGCACGACGACCCCGATGACCAATAGCCCCGTCACTCGCACCGGGATGCCGACGGTGTTGCGGAACCGCCCGCCTCGCGCGAGGCCCACGAAGATCCCGGCGAGAACCGCCAGAACCGTGAGCACGAGGCCATCGAAATACATGTCCCGACCGTACTGTTCGGCGCTCAGGGTTGAGAGCCGCTTTGGGGGGAAACTGTTGTGTTAGAGCGCTTTCCCGCGCATCGAACCCACCAGCGGCTCATCGTCGTTGCGCTGCACGTAACACGTGATGCCGCGATACCGCGCTTTGACGTCTTCCCAGTTGGCCTGGGGTGGGGTGAGCACGCCGATGCCGAGTACGGACAACTCGTAGATGACCCCGGCGAACGCTTCGAAGTTTTGATAGCAGAGGCGAAGTCCGTATCGCTGCAGCGCATCCTTGCCGGGCCATGGATCGCCGAACGGGGAGGGGTGCACCATCGTCGCGAAGACCTCGCCCTTGTGTGCGACCTCGCATGGCACGAGCGTGGTGATCATGTCGGTGCCCGTCTCGTACCGGCTGAAGCACTCATCGAGCGCGAGCGTGTAGACGTTGATCGGGTCGCCGATGATGGCCGGTGGCTTCGTCGTGGTGGCCGTCGCGCCCTTCGTTCGAATCGTGGTGGTCGCAGCGGGGCCATTGGTCGGCGTTCCGTCCGAGCACGCGGCGAGCGTGACGAGGGCGACCGCGCCGGCGAGAGCGGCCCATCGCAGGGAGAAGGAGCGTCGTCGGTCGCGCACGACTTCGCATGCTAAGCCGCTTCCTTGGGCGCTCAGGTGGCAAGGAGCGCGTCAGCGAGCAGGCATCCACCGATCGAGTTGCTCGAACCAGGAGAACAGCACGATCGCCATTGGGACGACGGCCACTGCATAGGCGGGCCAGCGCCGCCAACAGATCGACAGCCGCCAGACGCCGGCGAGCATCGCGAAGAACACCAGGCCCCACACCAACGCCGGGGTGCGGGCGTCGGGGTCGCCGCCGAGTCCTTCGTCGAGCGAGGGATCGTCGGCCGCGGTGGCCAAACCGGGGACGTCGCCGACCGTGGCCCCCGGCGTGGCCGCGCCGGTCCCGCTGGCCGAGGTGCCAGCCGCTGCGGGCGTCGAGGCGGTGGACTCCGCCACAGGACTTTCGACGAGCTTGGCGACCACGACGATGCGCTGATCGGCGCTGAACTTCGGATGGCACGCGGTCAGCGTGAGCCGGTTGTCGCTGAAGTCGTCGAGCACCCAGACGTCGGTGGGCTTGACGATGAAGTGGCCGCTGGTGGGGTCATCGGGGGCACCGATGACGACATAGCTCCACGTGCCTTGCAGGGTAGTAACGGTGATCTTGTCGCCGGGCGCGAGCTCGTCGATTCGGGAGAAGGGCGCGCCATAGGTGGTGCGGTGCCCGGCGATCGCCGCGTTGCCGGCCTGGCCGGGCTGGGGTGTCGAGCGGTAGTGACCGGGGCCTTTGCGGAGATCGTCGACGGCGACGCCCTCGACCACCAGCTTGTCGACGCCGATCTTGGGGATCCGGATGCGGGCGAGCGCCTCGCCGGGCGCGACGTTGACCGGGGTTGTGGCGACCGGCCCGGTGGCCTCAACGACGAGCGTGGTGCTCGGAGGCGTTGCCGGGATGGCGGTGGTCGCGGGCGTGCCGCGTGGCACCGTGGTGGGCGTGATCGTCGTGATGACCGTGCCCGTGGGCTCGACGTTCGCCAGGCGCACCGCGAACTGCCGGTCGAGCGAATCCTGGGCGCGAGCCTCTTGCAGGCCTGTGCCCCAGAGCTGGTACGCCACGAACAGCAGGAGGAGCAGGCCGGCCCCGATGAAGATCCAGCCGATGGCGCTGAGGACGCGGGTGAGCACGAGGAGCTATCGGCTGTGCCGCGGCGGGCCTGAGGGGTCCGTCTGAGAGGGCGCGTCGATTTGGGCGGCGCTGGTGCGGGCGGAACCGGTTCGGGTGCATGACCACCGCGTTGGGCGCCGAGGTGGCCTGGTCGGTAGGTTTTTGGGGTGTCCGTCGTCCATCTGCGCGCCGTGGTCGCGTTGCTCGGCCGGTTCCCGGCGCTCGCCGGCGTCGACCTCGACGTCGAGTCGGGCGAGGCAGTGCTGCTGCAAGGCCCCAATGGCGCGGGCAAAACCAGCCTGCTGCGCCTGTGCGCCGGACTGCTCGCCCCCGCATCGGGTGAGGCGGTCGTGCTCGGTCACGACCTCGGCCGCGACCGACGATCCGTGCGACGCGAGGTCGGCATGCTGGCGCACGCGACGTTCCTCTACGACGACCTGAGCGTCTACGAGAACGTGTGCTTCTGGGCCCGCGCCGCCGGTGGTTCGCCCGCCGAAGCAGAGGCAGCCATTGCCCGGCTCGAGATCGACACGCGACTGCGCGACATTCCGGTGGTGCGCCTGTCGACCGGTCAGCGCCGTCGGACCTCGCTCGCCGTGCTCGTGGCTCGCCGCCCGCGGCTGTGGTTGCTCGACGAGCCGCACGCGGGGCTCGATCAGGCGGGGCGCGACATCGTGGATGGCCTCGTGCGCGATGCCGTCGATGCTGGAGCCACGGTACTGGTCGCGTCGCACGAGCTCGACCGTACCCGCACCATTGCCTCGCGGGTGATCACGATCGCGGGTGGTGTAGTCGTGGCCGATCAGCCGATACCCGGTCGGTCGATGCCGGTCGGGCCGGCGCCCGAGAGAGGTGGTCCCGATGTGGCATGACGTGCGGCTCATCGCGGGCAAGGACCTCCGCATCGAGTGGCGCTCGCAGGTCGCTACCGGCCAGGTCGCGCCATTCGCGATCCTGGTCTTGGTGCTGTTCGGGTTCGCGCTCGACGCCGACACGGTGGCGTTGCGCACGTTCACCGGTGGCCTGTATTGGGTGACGGTGCTGTTCTCGGCGGTTCTGGCCATCCAACGGTCGTTCGCGCTCGAGTCGGCGGACGGAAACCGTGACGCACTCCGGTTGTCGGGCATCGAGCCGGCGGCCATCTTCTTCGGCAAAGCCACAGCGTTGGTGGTGCAGTTGGTGCTGCTGGAGGTGCTGCTCGGCGCGGGCGTGGCGGTGCTGTACGGCCCGAGCGTCGAGGACTTTCCCCTCCTGGTCGCCACCGCTGGGGTCGCGACCATCGGCGTCGCCGCCGCCGGTACGCTGTATGGCGTCCTGGCTGCGGGTCTCCGCGTGCGAGAGACGATCCTGCCCATCCTGTTGTTGCCGGTGCTCGCACCGGTGCTCATCGGGGCGACGCGGGCGTTTGACGACGCGCTCGGCACTGTTGCGGTCAACGGCTGGAATTGGCTCGCGCTGCTCGGTCTGACTGCAGTGGTGTATGTGGCGTTCGGAGCCTTGGCCTTCGGCGTGTTGTTGGAGGATTCGTGAGCCCAGCAGAAGTGACCTCGACCGGTTCGCGGGGCACGCGCGTCATTGGTTCGATCGTGCTCGCCGGCATCGTCTTCCACGTGCTGTTGTCGTTCGTGTGGAGCGACCCCGATGCAGACCAGGGCGACCTCGTGCGCATCATGTACGTGCACGTGCCCTCGGCCTGGCTGGCGTACATGGCCTTCACCGTCACCGCATTCGGTGGCGTCATGTACCTGTGGAAGCGCTCGCTCTGGTGGGATCTGGTGGCCGGCGCCTCGGCCGAGATCGGTGTGGTGTTCTGCGCGCTTGCGCTCGTCACCGGTTCGATATGGGGCCGCCCGACCTGGGGCACCTACTGGGAGTGGACCGACGTGCGCATCGTGACCACGTTGGTCTTGTTGTTGCTCTACATCGGCTACCTCGCCGTGCGCCGCATCCCGGCCGACCCGCATCAGCGCAGCCGGCGCGCGGCGGTCGTCGGCATCATCGCCGCGCTCAACATCCCCATCGTGCGGTTCTCGGTCGACTGGTGGGCCGATCGCACGCTCCACCAGAAGGCCACGATCAAGCTCGGCGGCACCGAACTCGACGGGCTCATGCTGTTCGCACTCTTCTTCGGGCTCATCCTCTTCACTCTGATCTACGCGTGGATGATGATCCACCGCTTCCGCATCGCCTGGCTCGACGAGCAGATCGACCGCCACGGCCTTGACGCGGCCATCGCCGAACGGCTTGCCGAGAGCACGAGCGATGTCACGCGGGCGGTCGGCCTCACCAAGACGGGTGCCGACCTGTGACGCACAGCGGGTTCATCTTCGCCGCGTGGGGAATCGTGTTGGCTGTGCTCGTGCTCTACAGCGTGCACCTGGTGCTACGAGGTCGCTCGCTGACCAACGCCGTCGAGCCCGAGCACCGGCGCTGGCTCGACTCGGGTGCCGAGACCAAGGGCGTGTCCCACCCGCCGAGGGAGCAGCCGTGACCGACATCGATCTCACGCCGCGCGATCGCGCGCCGCGCAAAAAGCGCTCGCTCGGTCCGATGGTCCTCGTCCTGGTCATTGTCGTCGCGATCGGTGCGCTGTTGTTCAAGACGCTCGGCGATGCGTCCCTCTTCTTCAAGAACGCGGACGAAGCCGTCGAGCAACGCGACGATCTCGGATCACAGCGGTTCCGGATGTTGGGCAGCGTGGTGCCGGGCACCATCACCAAGGGCGACGTCGACGGCCGCGGCGCCGTGTTGTTCACCGTGTCCTTCGACGGCGTCGTCGCCGATGTCGCGAGCTTCGACAACCCGACTGAGCTCTTCAAGGACGGCATACCGGTGGTGCTCGAGGGTCATTGGCGCAATGCGTCCACGGCCGCGGTCTCCGCGCGCGACTGCACCGGCTCGACCAGCGCGGCGTTTGCCGGTGGCGCGAAGGACGGCTGGTTCTTCGCGAGCGACAGCATCCTGGTCAAGCACGACGCAAACTACTCGAGCGAGAACAGGGATCGGCTCGACAAAGCCGCCTACGAGGGCGTGGCAACAGGAGCGTCTGGCGCGATTTCCTTTACTTGCACCGGTGCCGCGAAGTGAACGCCGCGTTGGGTGGCGCGGCCAACGTGCTCGGTCTCGCGTCGGCCACGATAGGTGCGGTCACTGCGGGTACCGGGGTAATAAGGCGTCGCCCCGACCTGGTTCGCCTGAGCCGTCGCTACGCCTGGCTGACATTCGCCTGCGCGCTCGCCGCGTTCGCGATCATGGAGCGCGCGCTGATCACTCGCGACTTCACCGTGGCCTTCGTGGCCGAGAACGGATCCAGTCGTACGCCAGCGCTTTACAACTTCGCCACGCTGTGGTCCGCGCTCGAGGGTTCGATCATCTTGTGGGCGCTCGTCCTCACCGGGTACGTCGTCGCGACGGTCGTGAAGTTCCGCGACCGCGTCGACGACGAACTCTTCGGCTGGGCTTTGGTCACCATGTTCGTCATCACCGCGTTCTTCTTCGTGTTGCTCGTCGGGCCGGCTAATCCGTTCAAGTCGTTCGAGCCGCCCATCGGCTACGACGGGCCTGGGCCGAACCCGCTACTGCAGAACCACATCCTGATGGCGTTCCATCCGCCGATGCTCTACCTCGGCTACGTGGGCTTCACGGTGCCGTTCGCATTCGCGATCGGTGCGCTCGCCACCGGACGCGTCGGCGAGGGTTGGCTCGTCGCGACGCGGCGATGGACATTGTTCGCGTGGGGCTTCCTCACGATCGGCATCATCCTCGGCGCGTGGTGGAGCTACGAGGTGCTCGGTTGGGGTGGCTACTGGGCCTGGGACCCGGTCGAGAATGCATCGTTCCTGCCGTGGCTCACCGGCACGGCGTACGTGCACTCGGTCATGGTGCAGGAACGGCGCGGCATGTTGCGCGTGTGGAACCTCTCGTTGCTCTGCGCCACGTTCGCGCTCACCATCCTCGGCACGTTCCTCACCCGTAGTGGTGTGGTCGCGTCCGTGCACGCCTTCAGCAACTCGACGATCGGCCCGTTGTTGCTCGGCTTCTTCGCGGTGATCGTCGCGGTCACGGTGGGGCTCATCGGATGGCGCGGCGATCAGCTTCGTTCGCCCGGCCGCATCGATTCGCCGCTGTCGCGCGAAGGGGCGTTCCTCGCGAACAACGTGATGTTCGCGGCGTTCGCGTTCGTCGTACTGCTGGGCACGGTGTTCCCGCTCATCGTCGAGGCCATCAACAACGATCGCATCTCGGTCGGAACGCCCTACTTCGAGCGCATGACCATGCCCATCGGGCTGGTGCTCCTCTTCCTCATGTCGATCGCGCCGGTGCTGCCGTGGCGCAAGGCCAGCGGCGAACTGCTGTCGCAACGGTTGTTCTGGCCAGCCTGGTGCGGGCTCGGCGCGATGACCCTCGCGTTGTTGCTCGGCGCTCGCGGGTTGGTGCCGATGCTGGCGTTCGCGTTCGGAGGCTTCGCTGCGGGCGCCGCGCTACGCCAGATCGTGCTGGCCTCGCGCCGTCAGGGCTGGCGCGGCATCGTCGGTCGCACCAACGGTGGCATGGTTGTGCACCTCGGCGTCATCCTCATCGCCGTCGCGTTCGCGTCCTCGTCGTCGTACGCACATCAACAGGAACTGCAGCTCATCGTCGGCCAGACCGGAACAGTGGGCGGGCACGAGATCACGTTCCGGGGCATCACCACCAAGGAGCTCCCCGAGAAGTCGCTTACCCAGGCGCAGCTCCAGATCGACGGTGGCCAGGTCTATGCGCCGGGCATCAGCGTCTACGCGTTCAGTGGGCAGAACATTGGTACGCCTTCGGTGCGCACCGGCATCACCGAGGACATCATGTTGTCGGTCATCGCGTTCCCCGAGAGCGAAGGCGGCCCGGTCACCGTGCGCGTCGTGGTGCAGCCGCTCATCATGTGGTTGTGGATCGGCGGTGGCGTCATGGCCGTCGGCACCGCGCTCGCCGCGTTCCCCGGTCGACGCCGCAACCCCATATCGCCCACCTCTGCTCCGCTCGCGGGGCGGCCCGGGTCTCCTGCGCCCAATCGAGCTGAGCCGGAGTTGGTGATCACATGACCGACCTCGACACCAATGACGCGCACCACGACGGGTCGATCGCGGCGGCCCGGTCGAGCGTGCGACTCGCGCCGTACGTCGCAGGAGGCGTCGCGGTGATCGCCGCACTGTTCGTGCTGTTGTTGGCGGTGAGCGACACGGGCGACAAAGCAACGCGTAGCCCGCTGCTCGGTAAGGCAGCGCCTGCGATCGTCGGAACCGGCTTTCGCGGCGAGTCCTTCGACCTCGACCTCAGCCGGGGCAAGTGGGTGATCGTGAACTTCTTCTCGACCACCTGCGTGCCGTGTCAACAGGAGCATTCCGAACTGGTCGATCTCGAGGCACGGCACCGGGCCGCCGCCGATCTGGCAATGGTGAGCGTGACCTTCGAGGATCGTCCTGCTGCGGTACAGGCGTTCTTCGCCGCGAACGGCGGCTCGTGGCCGGTGTTGCTCAACGACACGGGCAAGGTGGCCATCAGCTACGGCGTCACCGCGGTACCTGAGTCGTACCTCATCGCGCCCAGCGGATTGGTGGCGGTCAAGGTGGTCGGCGGAATCACCGCCGACCGCATCGACGAGTACATCGCGTCGTTCGGGGGCTGAGCATCTTGCGCAACGCGAAGCGTTCGTGGTGGTGGATTGTGGTCGCCGCACTCGGTCTCGCACTCTTGTCGGTCGCCACGTTCGACACGAGCGACGGACCGGCCAACAACAACGAGCGGATGGTGTCGCTCGCGGGCCAGTTTGCGTGTCCGGTCTGTTCGGGCCAGTCGATCGCCGAGTCCGATGTTCCCATCGCGCGCGAGATCCAAAAAGAGATCCGGTCGCGGCTCGACCAGGGCCAGACCGACGGCCAGATCCGTACGTACCTCGGTGGGTTGTACCCCGACATGGATCTCCGGCCGAAGGCGTCAGGCGTGACCGGACTCGTGTGGTTCCTGCCGGTGTTCGTATTGGTGCTCGCGATCGCCGGGCTCGTGGCGGTCTTCCGCAGGTGGCGCAACGAGACCCCGTCCGTGGCCACCGACGCCGACCGTGCCATCGTCGAGCAAGCATTGGCCGCCTCATCGCAACGCGAGCAGTCGCGGCGCGCACTCGCGGCCGAGCCGTTCGTGGACCCCGATGACTGACGACACCGTTGCGACGCCTGGTGCTGCCATCGCACGGCTCGACCCCGACGCCTTGGTCTCTCTCGAAGAGGAGCGCGACTTCCTCTTGCGCTCCCTCGAAGACCTCGAGCGTGAGTACGCGGCGGGCGACGTCGACGCCACCGACTTCGCTGCGCTCAAGGACGACTACACCGCTCGCGCCGGGGCGGTGTTGCGCTCGATCGCGCAACGTCGCATGGCGAAGGCGATCGTGGCGCCCGCTCGTTCACGAGGCCGGGTGTTCGCGTGGATCGGCTTGGTCGTGGTGATCGCCGGGCTCTCCGGCGTGCTCATCGCCCGTGGGTCGGGTACCCGCGGCGCCGGTGACTCCGCGACCGGCGACCCCATACGCGACACACGCCAACTGTTGAGCGATGCGCAACAAGCGGCAGCGGCGCGCGACTACGAGAAGTCGATCGATCTGTACACCGAGGCCCTCGAGATCCGACCGGGCAACGTCGAGGCGCTCACCTACCGCGCCTGGAGCAACGTGCGCGCCGGCAATGCGGCTGCGGCGGCGACCGATCTCGAGGCAGCCATCGATCTCGACCCGAAGTATCCCGACGCCCGGGTGTTCCGCGCCATCGTGTACGCGACGGCCGGCAAGTTCGACAAAGCGCACGAGCAGCTCGTCGTGTTCGACACCCTCGACGCACCGCCGCTCATGGACCAGGTCATCGACTCCCAGCGCCTCCGTGAGCGCGTCGCGTTGGGCCGGGTGGAATCGAAGCTGCTCGTGGCCGACCCGCCGCCGTTCGCGGGCGTCGGTTTCACCCTCGACGATCTTTTCCTTGCCGCCCAGCAACTCGACCTCGATGGCCGTGTCGCCGACGAGCTCACGCTCTATGCGCAGATGCTCGCGGCCAACCCGAAGGAGCAGCGTGCGCTCGCGTACCAAGGGTGGGCGCTGGCGCGTGCGGGCGTGGCACAGAAGCAGACAGCGCTCCTGACGCGAGCGGTCGACCAGTTCGACAAGGCGCTCGCGGCGAAACCGGGCTATGCCGACGCGCTCGTGTTCCGCTCGTTCACCTACCAGTTCGGCCTCTCGCGTTCGGCCGATGCGAAGGCCGATCTCGCCGCATTCGACGCGCTCGCCGACAAGCCAGCCGCGCTCGCGACCCTCATCGAAACCTACGGTCTCCGGGCGTCGATCATCGCGTCGCTCGGTACGAAGTAGCCGGGCGCCCGCGGGCGTCAGGCCGGCTGTCCGTACGTACCGCTCGCGACGCTGCCCGAACGCACGTCGAGCTGCCAGATCGAACCCTTGGCGCAGCGGCCTGGTTCGTCGAGGTTCACGCCGCGACGAGCGAGCTGGTCGAGCACCTCGGGGATCACGTCGCCGTGGCTGCACAGCACGGCGTCGACTCCGCTCGAGGCGAGCAGATCGATGAGTTCGAGTGCGCCCCGGGGCCCGTGACCTTCGTCGAGTGCGTCGTGCACCTCGACGGTGAGGCCGAGGGTGCGGGCGAGCGGCGCGACGGTCTGCTGGCAGCGCAAAGACGGACTCGAGAGCACGCGGGTCACGGGTTCACCGGCCAACTGATCGGCGATGGTTTCGGCCTGGTTGAAGCCCTTCGGCACGAGTGGTCGATCGGAATCCTCGCCCGACCATGCGCTGCGGCTTCCCGCCTTGGCATGCCGCACGAGCCAGATCGTCACGCCACCCACTCTACGCAAGGCCTCAGCGGCGCGACGCGGGCGGGCCTCCCGCTGGCGTCCTCGACGAGTGTCGAGTTGTGCACTCCTGCGGTGCACAAGTCCGCGCTCGTGGGGTCCTGGCGTCGTCGGTGAGCGGTGTGCGATGTGGCCAGGTGCTGCGACACTGGCGGCATGAGCTTCTTTCAGCGCAATCGCCGCGAGCTCGAGCAGCGGGGCATCGACCCAGCCCGCCTTCCGCCGGGGCAGTACCACACCGACCGTTTCCCCGTTCTGCACGTGGGCGACGTGCCTACCTACGACATGAGCACGTGGACGTTGCAGATCTTCGGCAACGTCGAGCACCCCGTCACGCTCACCTGGGACGAGCTGCGTGCGTTGCCGGTGGTCGATGTCACGACCGACATCCACTGCGTGACAAAGTGGTCGAAGTTCGACACCGTATGGAAGGGCGTGCGGTTGCGCGACCTGCTCGAGCTCGCGGGGATGAAGCCCGATACGAAGCACCTCATCCAGCACGCCGAGTACGGCTACACCGCGAACGTCCCGATCGCCGACGCCCTCGGCGACGACTGTCTGCTCACGTATGCGTTCGATGATCAACCCCTCGAGGACGAACACGGGTTCCCGGCCCGCACGCTCATCCCGCAGCTGTACCTGTGGAAGTCGGTCAAATGGATTCGTGGCCTCGAGGCCGCGCTGACCGATAAGCCTGGCTTCTGGGAGGTGCGCGGGTATCACAACTACGGCGACCCCTTCCGTGAGCAGCGGTTCACCGACGACTGAGCGGTGCCCCCCCCCGAAACGCGCCCATCCGAACTCCCCGAGCGGGCGTAGTGGACAACGACAGGTAGCCCACACACGTTTACTCAAGGAGACCTTTGATGAGGAAATTGCTGGGGGCGCTTGCGTCCATTGCGTTTGTGGCGATCTTCGCTGCGCCGGCGGCGAATGCGCAGTCGACAGGCGCAACGATCATGTTGTTGCACGGCATCCCGGCGACCCCGGTCGATGTCGAGGTCAACGGCGCAGTTGCGGTCCCGAACTTCCAGTTCGGTCAAATGCAGAACCTCTCGGCGTTGGCTGGAACCACGCTGACGGCGCTCAAGGTGAAACTGGCCGGCACGTCTACGGTGGCCATCGATGCGGGCAACGTCGCGTTGCCCGCGACCGGGAACTACACCGTTGTCGCTCACCTTGACGCGGCTGGCGCGCCGAAGCTGAGCGTGTTCAACAACGACATCACCACGCTCGCTGCGGGCAAAGGTCGCCTGACAGCGCGCCACACTGCGGCCGCTCCGGCGGTCGATGTGCGGGCGAACGGTGCCGTTGCATTCGCCGCGCTGACGAACCCGAACGAAGCCAAGGCCGACCTCGCCGTCGGCACGATCAGTGCCACGGTGGTCCCCGCCGGCGCGGCGACGCCGGTCGTGATCGGCCCGGCGAACCTGGCGATCGTGGATGGCACCTCGCTCATCGTGTACGCCGTCGGTTCGCTCACGGGCAACACCCTTCAGGTGCTCACGCAAAGCATCAGCGGTCTCGGCACTGCCCCGACCCGGGTCGACACCGGCAACTCGCCGGTGTCCGATGGATCGTCCTCGTCGACCCTGGTGCTCGTGAGCATCGTGGTGATGATTGGCCTGCTCGGCGGTGGCGTGGCCACGGCTCGCCGCGTGCGTGGCTGAGCGACCTCGTCGTTCGAAGGATGCGGGAGGGCTTGTTCCCTCCCGCATCCTTCGCGTTCGTCGAGGGGTTGTCGCACTGGTCGCCACGGTCGTGATCGCCGCGTGCGGCGGGGGCAGTCCGACCGTCGCATCCGA
>WLNW01000100.1 GCA_009699605.1 Actinomycetota bacterium
GCGGTCTTCTTGGCCGCCGTCTTCTTGGCGGCGGTCTTCTTGGCGGCGGTCTTCTTGGCGGCGGTCTTCTTGGCCGCCGGCCGCTTGGCCGCGGTCTTCTTCTTCGGCTTGGGATCGCGCGCCCGACGGTCCGCCAGCAGCTCCGCGGCCCGCTCGTCGGTCAGTTCCTCGACCTCGTCACCCTTGCGCAACGACGCGTTGGTCTCGCCATCGGTGACGTAAGGGCCGAAGCGGCCTTCCTTCACCACCATGGCCTTGCCCGACACCGGATCGGCGCCCAGCTCCTTCAGTGGCGGCTTGGCCACGCCTTGGCCACGCCGGCGTTTGGGCTGGGCGAGCACCTCGAGGGCCTGCTCGAGGGTGAGCGTGAGCAGCTGATCCTCGGTGTCGATGCTGCGGGTGTCGGTGCCCTTCTTGATGTACGGCCCGAACTTGCCGTTCGACGCGAGGATCTCGACACCGTCGGCCGGATCGGTACCCACCACGCGGGGCAACGACAGCAGCGCCAACGCGTCCTCGAGCGTCACGGTGTCGACCGCCATCGTCTTGAACAGCGACGACGTGCGCGGCCGGTCTTTCGACCCTTCCTCGGGTTGGCCCAGCTGCACGTAGGGGCCGAACCGCCCGGCCTTGGCGAACACCTCGAGGCCCGACACCGGGTCGGTACCGATAGAGCGGTCGCCCTGCGGCGCGTCGAGGTATTCCATGGCGCGCAGGACGGTGAGCTCGTCGGGGGCGATGTCGTCAGGGATGGAGGCGCGACGCTCGCCGCATTCGACGTAAGGGCCATAGCGACCGACACGAGCCACCACGGGGAGTCCCTCGACCGACATGCCGAGCGGGATGGAGTTGATGATGCGGGCGTCGATCGCGCTGAGATCGTCGTTCACCATGCGCTTGAGTCCGGGATGGGCTGCGATGGTGGCGGCATCGGCCTGATCACCGAAGTAGAAGCGCGAGAGCCATGGGATGGGCTCGCGGACGCCGCCGGCGATCTCGTCGAGGTCGTCCTCCATGCGGGCCGTGAACGCGTAGTCGACGAGATCAGGGAAGTGCCCTTCAAGCAACGACACCACGCTGAACGCGACAAACGACGGGATGAGGGCCGTGCCCTTCTTCCACACGTAGCCGCGGTCTTGGATCGTGCCCATGATCGACGCGTAGGTCGACGGACGCCCTACGCCGAGCTCCTCGAGGCGCTTGACCAACGAGGCCTCGGTGTAGCGCGCCGGAGGCTGGGTGCTGTGCGAATCGGGTGACAGGTCGCGGGCATCGACATGGTCGCCCGCGGTCATGGCCGGCAGGCGACGTTCGGTGTCGTCGCGCTCGGACTCGTCGTCGACATCTTCGATGTACGCCCGACGGAAACCCGGCTCGGTGATGATGGTTCCCGACGCCCCGAACCCGGCGCGGCGAGCACTGCCGGCCGAGCCGCCTGCGACGTCGGCCTCGATCTTGACGACGACTGTCTCGCCGGTGGCATCGATCATCTGCGACGCCACCGTGCGCTGCCAGATCAGCTCGTACACCCGGGCCTCGCTCGCCGACAGCTCACGTGCCACATCCTCGGGCGACCGGAACGCATCGCCCGCGGGACGGATGGCCTCGTGGGCTTCCTGCGCGTTCTTGACCTTGCTCGCATAGACGCGCGGGGCGCTCGGCAGGCACTGCTTGCCGTAGCGCTCGGCGATGAGTGAACGAGCCGCATTGATCGCGGTGTCGGACAGCGTGGTGCTGTCCGTACGCATGTAGGTGATAAAGCCCTTTTCGTAAAGGGACTGTGCGGCGCGCATGGCCATGGCCGACGACAGCCGCAGCTTGCGCCCGGCTTCTTGTTGGAACGTCGACGTCATGAACGGCGCGGCTGGACGACGGCGATACGGCCGTGACTCGACCGACGCGACCGCGAAATCGGCGCCTTGGAGGCCCGTGGCCAACGCGCCGGCGGCAGCTTCGTCGAGCACCACCACGTCGCGCGCCTTGGTCTGGCCCTGCGCATCGAAGTCGCGTCCGCTAGCCACCCGCGACCCGTCGAGGGTCTGCAAGGTGGCCCGGAAGGTCTCGGGCTCGTCGGGCTTCGCGTCGCGCACCGCGAAGGTGGCTTGCAGGTCCCAGAAGGAGGCGGTGACGAAGCGCATGCGCTCGCGCTCACGCTCGACCACGATGCGGGTCGCGACGCTCTGCACGCGGCCAGCCGACAAGCTCGGCCCGACCTTCTTCCACAGCACCGGTGACACCTCGTAGCCATACAGACGATCGAGGAGGCGGCGGGCCTCCTGCGCATCGACGAGGCGGCGATCGAGCTCGCGTGGGTTGTCGATCGCTTCGCGAATCGCCTTGGGAGTGATTTCGTGGAACACCATGCGCTTGACCGGCACTGTCGGGTTGAGCACCTCGAGCAGGTGCCACGCGATGGCTTCGCCCTCGCGATCCTCATCGGTGGCGAGATAGACCTCGTCGACCGACTTCACGAGGTGCTTCAGCTTCTTGATCTGCTCCCGGCGATCGGCCGACACGACGTACAAAGGCTTGAAGTCATTGTCGACGTCGATGCCGAGTCGCGCCCACGACTCAGACTTGTACGCGGCGGGCACATCGGCGGCGCCGCGGGGCAGGTCGCGGACGTGGCCGATGGACGACTCGACTACGTACCCCGCGCCGAGATAGCCGGCGATGGTCTTCGCCTTGGCGGGGGACTCGACGATGACGAGGGCGTTGGGCACAGGGGGTACGTAAAGGCTTTCGTGAAGAGAAGTCAAACCGTATGGTCCGGGGCAGGGTAGCAACGCGCGTGCAACCGCCAACCGTCACGTGGGCATGGACCAGGTCAGTCGAGCAGGCAGATCTCGCCGTTGCTGACCTCGAACACCGCGAATGCGGCGGCGTGCACGCCGGCGTGGAGCTCGCGGAAGTAATCGGCCTCGGGATCGGCCTCGGTGACCTCGTGGGGCAGGTGGCCGCCGCGGGACGGGTGCTCGCCCACCTCGAGTTGGGCGAAAGCGACATCCCAGTCAACGGTGCTGGCCCGGAGCTTGAGGCGCATCACGGGTGCCTGGACCAACGCCCGTTCGAGGTCGTTGACGATCGCGAGGACGACGTCGCTGCTCGTGCGCACCCCGGGGGTGGCGAGCAGGCGCAATGCCTGAAGCTTGCGCATGGCCAGTGCGGCGATCATAACCGGGTCACTCATCTCGAGGATGACCGCGTCGACGTCGACGAGGTTGAGCGGAACCGAGTCGGGCACGTCGAACCACCGCTTCAAGACGTCGAACAACTCCTCGGCGATGCGATGCAGCGCAAGGAGCTCGTCGGGCTTGGCGATGACGGGGGTCTCGTCGTCGGGCACGGTGGCACGCTAGCCCCGGGCCTCCCCCCGCCCGCCATTCTGATGCAGGATCGCACCTCGGCCCTTCGCGCATGACATGGGTGTCATTCCACCGTCGTAGGCTCACGGAGAGCCCATGGTCGTCTCCGCTGCGTCCGCCCGCACCCGCGCCCCCTTCGCCGACGTGCTCGAACCACTCGTGGCCGACGGCCGCATCGTCGCGACCGAGCACCGGCCCGCGACGGCGGGTATCACCGGGCAGCTGCGGCGCCCGCTGCCCGATGCCATCACCCGGCGGCTCTCGGTGCCCGACCTGTGGCTGCACCAGGTCGAAGCCATCGAGCACCTGCGCCGCGGTCACCACGTAGTGGTGGCCACCGGCACCGGCTCGGGCAAGTCACTCTGCTATCAGCTGCCGTTGGCCGAGGCCCTGCTCGACCCGATACGCCCGTCGACCGCGCTCGTGATCGGTCCGACCAAAGCGCTGGCCCACGATCAGATCCGCTCCCTCGGCGCGTACGACTTCCCGGGTGTTCGCGCTGCGGTCTACGACGGCGACGCGTCGTCGAACGAGCGCACCTACGCGCGCAATCAGGCCAACGTGGTGTTCACCAACCCCGAGATGTTGCACGGCGGACTGCTGCCCAACCATGCGCGCTGGGCGCCGTTCCTCATGCGGTTGCGGCTCGTGGTCATCGACGAAATGCACGTGTTCCGGGGCGTGTTCGGAACCCACCTCGCGCACGTGCTGCGCCGCCTGCGGCGCCTGTGCGAGCACCACGGCACCCACCCGGCGTTCGTGCTGTGCTCGGCCACCATCGGCGACCCGGCCACCCTGGCCCAGGCACTGTGCGGCGCGGCGGTCGAAACCGTCACCAACGACACCGCGGCCAAGGGCGCCCGAACCATCGCGCTCCTGCAACCACCCACCGACCCACTCAGCGGTTCGCGGTTCTCGGCCAACAGCGAAACCGCGTTGCTCACCGCCGCGCTCGTCCGGGCCGACCATCGGGTGATCGCGTTCTGTCGCGGTCGGCGCGCCACCGAAGTAGTGGCGGCCGAGGTGCAACGGCGCGCGCCGTCGCGCGCCCAGCTCGTGCGCGCGTACCGTGCGGGATACTTGGCCGACGAACGACGCGAGATCGAGGACGCACTCGCCAACGGCGACCTCCGGGCCGTGGTCACCACGTCGGCGCTCGAGCTCGGTGTCGACATCGGCTCGCTCGACGCCTGCGTCATCAACGGGTTCCCGGGCACCATCGCCTCGACGTGGCAGCAGATCGGCCGGGTCGGCCGTAACGGGCAACCATCCCTGGCCGTGGTGGTGGCGGGCGACGACCAACTCGATCAGTGGCTCGTGCGACATCCGCGGGCGTTGTTCGAACGCCCACCCGAACGGGCCGTGATCAACACCACGAACCCGTTCATCGCTCGCCCTCACCTCGCTTGCGCGGCGTTCGAACGGCCGCTCGGTCACACCGACGAACGTTGGTGGGGCGACGACACCCTCGCCGATGGGGTCCGCGACCTCGTGCACGACGGACTGCTTGCGATTCGCCGTCCTGACCGGTTCGCGACGCCGCGCGCGATGTGGTCGGGCAAGGGGGTGCCCGCACCGCGCGTGGGGCTGCGCAGCGGGGCCGGCGGCGAGGTGAAGATTCGCCTGCCCGACGACACGTTGGTCGGCACCATCGACGCCACGCGCGCGACCAACGCGGTGCATCCGGGCGCGGTGTACTTGCATCAGGGACGGCCCTACGAAGTGCGGTCGCTCGACCTCGACGCACGCGTCGCGGTGGTGATGCCGGCCAACGGCGACACCTACACCCAAGCCCGAAGCGACGTCGCTATCCGCGTGGTGCACACCGAGCAACGCCGCGCGGTAGGCCCCGCGATGCTGCACCTCGGCGAGGTCGAAGTGTCGTCGCAGGTGACCGGATTCCAGCGCAGGGAGCTCGCGACACGGCGAGTGCTCGAAACGACCCGTCTCGATCTGCCCGCTACTCGCCTGCGCACCCGTTCGTTCTGGCTCACCTTCGACGACGCGACCATCCGACACGCCCGCATCGGCGAGATCGACCTGCCGGGTGCGCTGCACGCCGCCGAGCACGCCGCCATCGGCATGTTGCCCTTGTTCACCATCTGCGACCGGTGGGACGTGGGTGGGGTGTCGACCGCATTGCACGAGGACACCGGGGCGCCCACCGTGTTCATCTATGACGGCTACCCGGGCGGCGCGGGCATCGCCGAGCTCGGTTGGCACGCCGCGGACGAGCTGTTCGACGCGACGCACGACGCGATCGCCGGCTGCGCGTGCAGCGCAGGTTGCCCGTCGTGCATCCAATCACCGAAGTGCGGTAACGGAAATGAGCCGCTCGACAAGGCCGCCGCCGTCGATCTGTTGGGATACATACTCGGCAAGCACGTCATCGATCTTCGCGACGCATCGTCACGCGTTCCTGCAGCGTGACCGATCGGACAAGTCGGCCCACCATGGCGACGTCAGTGGGATCCTCGTAGCGCACGGTCACGTGCACGTCGTCGACATCGCGCGACACGATCACCTTGAGGCGCGACGCGTCGAGACCGCCGGAACGCACGGCCGCTTCGCGAGCTGCGGTAACGGCAGCGGTCGAGTCGGACTCGACTGCTGCGGCCCGGGCCGCCTCACGGGCGGCGTGCGCTACGAGAACATCGCGGCGGGCGACGACGGCCACCTGCACGACCGCAAGGCACACCATGGCAACCAGAGGCAGCACCATCACGAACTCGACGGTGGCCTGTCCGCGCGTCGAGTGAGCGGTGCCCGTCACAGCTGCGACGTGATCTGGTCGAAGACCTGATCGAGCAGTGCTTCGATGCGGCCCGAGCGGGCTAACCAACCGATGAGCACGAGTGCCACGGACGCCGCGGCAAGCAACACGAGCACGTACTCCGCGGTGGCTTGGCCTCGGGTGGCTCGTGGATGACGGAGCGCAATCGCGCAACGCGAAGCGAACTTTGACACATGGGACATTGGGGATCTCCAAAGGTCGGTGCTACGACGTGGCACCCGGCAACGCGGCAAGCGCGCCGAGCACCAATGGCACGATGGCCAGCAGCACGAATGCGGGTAGGACACACAGCACAAGGGGGAGGAGAAGCAGGATCGAGGTGCGCTTGGCGCGCGCCTCGGCGTCGAGGCGGCGCGCCAAGCGCAGCTCGAAGGCGACACGCTCGAGCGCGGGGGCAGCAGGCGCGCCGTATCGGGCAGATGCGACGAGCGAGACGCAGAGCTCGCGGGCGGCGTCGCCTAATTGTTCGGGCAGCGCAGCCAGCGCGTCGAGCGGCGAGGAGTCGTCGGCTGGGACCAACACCATCGCGAATGCCGAGGCCACCCCGGTGCTCGAAAGCGCGCACACGAGCGCCAGCGCGCGCAGCACGGTGAACCCTGACCCGAGAGCGACGCGCACCAGGTCGGCGAAGTCGGCGAGGTCGTGTGGGGATACGACGGCTCGCCGGCTGCGGCTCATGGCGCGAACCGTGTGAGGCACCGGATCCACCACAGGCCGACCACATCGAGCACCACCCCGACCGCGACCGCCGCTCGGCCCGCCGAGGATGCATACGCCTGCGATGCAGTGACCGGATCAATCGCGACGACTGCGCCGAACACCGTGGGCGGGGCGAGACCGATCAACGTGGCCGACAGCCGGACGGGTGTGGCCAACCCGCGAAGCTCACGTCCGGCCACCGCCCGCGAGCGCAGCGAGGACGCGAGAGCATCGAGCACCATGGCCTGTGCGCCGCCCGCCTCGTTGGCGATCGAGAGCGCGGCGAGCGCGGTGGACAGCGGGCCGTTGGAGGCCGCTGCTTTGGCGGCCGCCAACGACTCGCGGAGCCCGACACCGGCATCGACACGCAACAGCATCGGCCTCAGCTCCGTCGCGAGCGGCTCGCGCATCTCGGACGCCGCCGCACTCACCGACGTGGCCAAGGACCTTCCGGCGCGCAACGACCGGGCCACCGCATCGAGGAACTCGGGCACCTGGGCACCGACGCGGGCGTCACGACGATCGGGAGCCACCCGAAGCGCGATCCACGGAGCGAGCATGCCGCAGACATACCCGACGAACGCACCTCGGCCACCGGCCGCCGCCGCTCCGAGGATCGCGCCGCCGCCACTCGATGCGAGAACGACGGCGATCGGAGAGAACCGCAGGGCGATGCCCTTGCGCGCCGCGAGCCTGCGGAGTGACGCGCCGGGAGCAGCGATGGCGAAAGCTCGCGCTGAGGAGATCACGCGACCACCCAAGTGAACGGCGCGGTGTCGGACGATCGGGGCCCCCGACGAGGTGTCGACTGGGGTACGCCACGAGCAACGAGTGTGCGCAACGAGACCTCCGGCGCGCCCGGCGCGAGCGGCTGCACCTCGGCGATTTCGCGGATCTCGCGGTGGCCGGCAGCCGACCGTTCGACGTGCACGATGAGGTCGATGCACGCCGCCAGGTGCCGGCGTACCGCCTCGATGGGGAGTGTCGCCTCGGCGGCCAGAAGCATGGTCTCGATGCGTCGCATCGCGTCGGTGGGGTTGTTCGCGTGGCATGTGGAGAAGGACCCGTCGTGGCCCGTCTCCATCGCGTGGACCATCTCGACCACCTCGGGGCCACGGATCTCGCCGACGACGATGCGGTCCGGACGCATACGCAGCGCGTTGCGCACGAGGTCGCGCACGGTGACTGCGCCAAGACCTTCGCTGTTGGCGGGGCGTGCCTCGAGCCGCACCACGTGTGCAGCCGCAAGTGCCAGTTCGGCGGCGTCCTCGATCGTGACCACCCGTTCGGCCGGGCCGATGGCCGAGGCGAGGGCGTTGAGCAAGGTGGTCTTTCCCGCGCCCGCCGCACCGACGACCAGGATGTTCGCCCGGCTGCGCACAGCCCAGGTGAGCAACTGCACCTCGGCCGGACGGGCCAGCGACGCGAGATCGGTGAACCCGCTTCGGAACCGACGGATGCACACACAAGGCCCGTCGACCGCGATGGGCGGCACCACGATGTTGACGCGCGACCCGTCGGGCAACCGAGCGTCGACGCAGGGCGAGGCGTGATCGACCCGCCTCCCCACCGGACCGAGCACGCGTTCGATGAGGCGCTCGAGCGACGCACGATCGACAAGCACGTCGGTGAGTTGGAGCACGCCGTCGCGCTCCACCCAGACCGCACCGGGGCCGTTGACGAGCACCTCGGTCACGCGCTCGTCGTCGAACAACGGGCGCAACACCTCGAGAGGAACGGCGCGCATACGGCACCCTCCAGCAGCAGATTTTCGGGTCACTGGGGGAAGCGACTCACAAAGGCTGCGAAGGCAGCGAGAACGCCCGAGAGCGTGTCCGGATCATAACCACGGGGTCGGACACCGACAATGGGTCGCGTGCGATCGGACCGGCGCGCGGGCGGGCGAGGTAGTCGGTGAGACCGGGCGCGACGGAACTCGCGAGATCGAGCCGTAGTGTCAGCGCCGTGGAGGCCGCCTTCTTCGACCTCGACAAAACCGTGATCGCCAAGGCTTCACTGCTCGCCTACGGGCGCACGTTGCGCCGTGAGGGTTACATCTCCCGCCGGCTGGCCGTGCGGGCGGCGCTCGGCCAGATCGTGTTCCGGGCGTTCGGGGCCGACGACCGTCGCATGGCCAAGGTCCGGGAGTCGACCCTTCGCGTCACCCGCGGCTGGGACCAGGCCCGCCTGCGAGCGCTCGTCGAGGACACGTTGCACGAGGTCATCGAGCCCATCGTGTACGACGAGGCGCTCGACCTCATCCGCGCCCATCGCCGTGCTGGCCGTCGGGTGTTCCTCGTATCGTCGTCGCCGGCCGAGATCGTTGACCCGCTGGCCAACTACCTCGGTGCGGACGGCGCGATCTCGACGCGTGCCGAGGTCGACGATGCCGGGCGCTACACCGGCGAGGTCGAGTTCTACGCATATGGCCCGTCGAAGGCCACCGCGGTGCGGGCGCTGGCCGCCGCCCAGCAGATCGACCTCGATCGCTCGTTCGCCTACTCCGATTCGGCGACGGACCTTCCTCTGCTCGAGTGCGTCGGGCATCCGGTCGCGGTGAACCCCGATCGCGAACTGCGCCGCGCTGCGGCGGAGCGCGGGTGGGACGTGCTGCTGTTCGACCATCCCGTGCCGCTAGGCAGCCGCGTCGCGCTACCCACGACGAATCGGATCGTGCGGCTCTCGTTGCTGATCGCCGGGCTCGCCGCGCTCGGGCTCGGCGTGAGCGCGTTGACCCGATCGCTCCGGCGCCGACCGCGGCCGGTCACCGGAGCGGGGTGATCAGACGGAGCGGACCTTCTTCGCGGCTACCGCGAGTAGTCCACCGAACACGACAAGGATCAGCAGTTTCTTCATGCGGGAAGTGTAGTTGCTACCCAGGTGCCAGCGAACGCGCCGCGCGGCGGAGGTGGACGGGAATCGAACCCGCCGGACGGGGATCGCCCGTCCCACCCGCTTTGAAGGCGGGGGAGCCCACCAGGTGCCCAGACACCTCCGTGTGCGTCGCCACACCGGAGCCTGCGCCGGATCAGACGGTGAGCAGGTCGCGAGCACCAGTGTCGCTCGAGGGGTGACGCAGCTTCGACATGGCGCGTGCCTCGATCTGGCGAATTCGTTCACGCGTGAGGTTGAAGTGCTCGCCCACTTCTTCGAGCGTGCGAGGCTCGCCGCGATCGAGACCGAAGCGCAGTTTGAGGATCTCGCGCTCGCGCTCGTCGAGCGGCGCGAGCAGGCGGGCAATCTCGTCGGGTAGCAGCGCCGTGGCCGCAACCTCGAACGGGCTCTCGGCCGAACGATCCTCGACCACGTCGCCCAGCTCGGCGTCGCCGTCCTCGCGCAGCGGCTCGGACAGGGACAACGGCTCGGCAGCAAAGCGCAGCGCCTCGGTGACCTTGTCCTCGGGCATCTCGACCTCGGCCGAGAGTTCGGAGAGCGTGGCCGGACGACCGAGCTTGAGCTCGAGTCGCGCCCGAGCCTTCTGCAACCGGGCCAGCGTGTCGCCAGCGTGCACTGGGAGGCGGATGGTGCGGCCCGTGTTCGCGATGCCACGCGTGATGGCCTGACGGATCCACCAGGTGGCATACGTCGAGAACTTGAAGCCCTTGCGCCAATCGAACTTCTCGACGGCGTGCATCAGGCCGAGATTGCCTTCTTGGATGAGGTCGAGCAGGGGTAGACCAGATGCCTGGTACTTCTTCGCGATCGAAACCACCAGGCGGAGGTTCGACTGCACGAAGGTGCGCTCGGCGTCTTCGCCGCGGCGGATCTCCCGCTTGAGCTGGGTCTTTCTCGCCGGGGTGGATTGGGCCTTCGGGTCCTCGAACTCGGCGCGGGCCGCGTTGCCCGACTCGATCTGCTGGGCAAGGCGGACTTCGTCATCCTTCGTCAACAGCGGGTATTGGCCGATGTCGGTGAGGTACAGCCTGACGAGGTCTTCCTCATCCCGCTCGACGCGCTCTTTCGGCAAGACGCACCTACTCGTGAATCGGGCTCGTGACTCGGACAGCGGCCGTGACACGTCGGGTGGATGGAGTGCTTCCTGCGCCAGAGCCGTACGCACGGAACTGGTCAGGCGGGCAAGTGTACCGGGCGTGTACCGCACGACACATGGGCGACAAGATACCGGGATGGTTGGTCGATGCAATCGGCCCCAACGGCCCAGACGACGTCAGACCGCTCCGAAACGCTCCTCGAGGGAGGCGACAGCCAAACGGAGGTCCGTCACATCGACGAGGGCCGATCCGACTGCCCGCACCAGAGCGCCATCGGCAATGGGCGTGGCAAGCCCCGAGATCTCCGTGATGGCTCGATGGAGAGACTCGAGCACCGCACCTGACGACGCGTGTGGAGCAAGCTCGGCCGCCGCGCCATCGGCCCGAGCCAGAGCCAGGAGCGCCGACTCGGGAACCAGCGCCGCGAACGTCTGCGCATGCTCGCCCAACACCCGACTCGCGGTGGCGAACCGGACGCGCAACTCGCTCGGACCGACTGTGGCCCGCGAGGCGAACCACTCGAAGGCCGCGGCGAACCGGCGGGCGAGAACCGTCAGCTCGCGTGCGGCATCGCTCGCGGACAGGAACGGCACGCCGGCGACTTCGGGCGGTATCGACGAGCTCGGCGATGCAAGGGCCACTGCCCCAAACTAGAGGTCGCCGCCCCGGCTGGTGTGCTTGGGCCTCGGCCTCGTCCGCGGGGAAGCGGGCTCAGCGGCCGCGCTTGGGACGCATCCCACCGGGCTTACCGGCCAGATCCTTGCGGCCGACGACGTCGACGAGCTTGGTGACCCGGGCCGCGGTCTCGGCCTTGACCTTGTCCGCCTTGGCCTGGCTGATCTTGCCGCTGGCGACGGCTTCGTCGACCCGGGCGTTGATCGCATCGGTGAGCAGCGTGATCAGCGCGGGCTTCTTGTCGCCGGCGATCTCGCCCAGCGACTTCGTCTTGAGCTGCGTCTTGAGATCGTCGGCCGAGATCCCGAGGA
>WLNW01000101.1 GCA_009699605.1 Actinomycetota bacterium
GCGCGGCGTCCAGGCCTAGATGTCGCCCTTCGACACTGCACCACCAGGTCCCGGCTGAACGGGCTAGCGGTGACCCGATCGGTCAACAGTGGCCTCGGAGTGCCGATGTATCCAAGGTGGAACGTTCGAGCAACAGGCTTGGCCTTCGGTCGCCTACCCGGATGCCGGGGCAGTGATGGAAGCACGCGTCGCTATCGATGCGCGTGTCGAGTACGGCCGCGCGGGCGGCGTGCAGCAGGGCGTGGTCGCCATCGCATCTGCGTTGGCCGCGATCGACCGTCCCGATCCGGAAGCCTTGACCTTCGTGACGCTCGACGGACTCGACGACTGGCTTCGTCCGCATCTTCCTCCGGGCGCGACGGTGCGAACGGTCGAGTCAAGTGGCGCTCGTCGAGTCGCCCGCCACATGCGAGCAAGTCGCCCCGGCCGCCTTGCGCTGTCCGCGGCGGTGGAGTTGCGCAACTGGAGTGCTCGCCCTCGGTCCTCGAGTGGGATCTTCGAGTCGACGAACTCCGATGTCGCGCTGTTCGCGACGCAGCGAGCTGAGCTCAGCACGATCCCATTTGTCTACGTACCGCACGACCTGCAGCATCGCCACCTGCCCGAGTTGTTTCGGGCGAGCGAGCGCCACCGACGAGAAGTCGAGTACCGCGCCTACTGCGAGGCCGCAGCGATGATCGTCGTGTTCACCGAGTGGGCAGCGGATGACGTCGCTGGCGCGTACGGAATTGATCCCGAGCGCATCGTGGTCATCCCGCCCTGGGCGCCGAGGGCCGACCGCCCGGTCGTCGTGTCGAAAGTCTCCGTCGACCATCCCTACGCCCTGTTCCCCGCTCAAGCCTGGCCGCACAAGAACCACGCTTCTCTACTCGAGGCAGTTTCGTTGTTGCGCCATGACGGCCTTGATGTGCCGCTGGTGTGCCCCGGTGCGACCGGTGACGCCGCAGCGGCCGTTCGGCGGCACGCGGTGGCGCTCGGCATCGGCGATCTCGTAGCGCTTCCGGGCTACGTGGATGATCTGTCCATGGAAGCGTTGTGGCGAGGGGCTCGGTGCTTGGTGTTCCCGTCGCTCTTCGAGGGCTGGGGCTACCCCGTGCTCGAGGCGATGGACGCGGGCGTTCCGGTTGCCTGTTCCGCCGGGCGGTATCTCGATGCTGTCGCCGGCGACGCCGCGCTCCGGTTCGATCCGATCGACCCATGTGCGATCGCTGACGCGCTGCGCACGTTGTGGCTGAACGATGCTGCGGCCGAAGTGCACGTCGCACGCGGTCGCGCCCATGTCGCGACGTTCTCGTGGCGAGCGATGGGTGAGCGATATGGGGTTGTGCTCGACCGGGCCATGGCGAGTGGGCGTCGGAAGGCGGCCGTATGAGTCTGGTTGCGTCGCAGGATCGACCTGTCGTCACGGTGATCGTGCCGATGCTCAACGAGCAAGCGGACATCGCCGAGTGCATCGAACGAATCGCCGCCCAGACCTACGGCGTCGATTCAATCGAGCTGGTGCTCATCGATTCAGACTCGAACGACGACACGATTCGTGTCGCAGCATCCGCGGCGCAACGGTGCGGAATCTCCTATCGGATCGGGGTGAATCCACTGCGACGAACTTCGATCGGGTTGAACGTCGGTCTCGATCTGGCCAACGGTCGTTACGTCGCTCGCGTCGACGCGCGAAGCCGCATCGCAGTCAACTACGTCGACACCTTCGTTGAGCAGCTCGACCGACGACCAGACGTCGGAGTGATCGGAGGGGCGCAGGTCGCCTGTGCACGCAGCGACCGTCTCGTCGATCGATCCATCGCACGTGCACTGAACAACCGGTGGCTCATGGGGCTGGCGCGATACAGGCGGTCGCGCAGCAGTGGTCCAGCCGACACGGTGTGGATGGGGTTCTTTCGCGCTGAGGACCTTCGAGCGCTGGGCGGCTGGGACCACGCCACTGCACTCAATGAGGACTATGAGCTCAACGAGCGGTTTCGACGCGCTGGCGCGCTGGTGTGGTTCGATTCGTCTGTTCGCTCCGGCTACCTGCCGCGCAACAGGGTTCGACTGGTGGCCCGCCAGTACGCATCCTTCGGCCGGGTCAAGGCAGACGGATGGGCAAATGGCCGACGTCCTGCGCCTCGACAACTGGTGCTGCTCGCGTTGCCTCCGATGGCGGCGGTTCTGGCGATCGGCGCGCTGGCGTTCTTTGGCATCGTGCCGGTGATGGTGCCGGTGCTAGGCCTCGCGGTTGCGTTCGATCTCGCTGGGGGGGCAGGCCCGGGTTCGCCGCTCGAGCGCATAGCTGGCCTCGTAGTGAACGGCATTGTGGGATTGAGCTGGTGGTGGGGCGCGACAGCTGGCTGGTTTTCGAGCCGGCGGGGTCGTGGTCCTCATGCGGCGCTTGCGGCGCGCCCGACGCGCTGACGTCAGCCGCGACGGAATTTCATCGCTGCCGCCTGCAGGTGCTCGGCGTCCATGCCCAAATGATGACGCACGCGCATCGTTCGCTCGAGTATCGGTGCGAGCCGGCGGTGAGCGCCCGAGAGGATGTACTTGGCGCCTCGCGCTTCGGCGAGCGTCAGGTCTCCGTGCAGCCGGTGGGTCGCATGACCAATGTGCCGCATCTGTGCCCGGTCGCCGAGGAGGGCGCGGTTTGTCTGAGCGTCGTCGCCGAACCAGACGCTTTGGTGATTGCCGCCGTGAGAGTAGTCGTGGTGTTGATGCACGGCGGTCACAACATGGGTCGCGTCGATCACGGGTATTCCGCGCGTCAACGTGTGCCAAACGAGCCAATGGTCGTAGCCCGGCCGGCCGATGATGAACGGCGGCAGGTCCGGATATTGACCGCGTGGGAATGCAAACCAGTCCACCCACAGCGGTGAGTTCAACCGACCGCACTCCCTGGCCCGCCGGCGAAGCACGGCACCCCAGTCCTCCTTCGACGTGTCCAGGTCGGCATCGAGTTCGAGATCCCACCGTTGACCCACCACGAGATAGGGGCCGTCGATGGTGCGCCCTATGGCCTCGATCGCCGGACCCAGGTCGTCGGTGAACACGATGTCGGCGTTTGCGAACAGGCACGTAGGTGAGCTGGCTTCGCTCTGGCCGATCCGCCAGAGGTCATCGAGCAGCGGAACGTTCTTCGGGCTCCGAGCGACCTCAGGTACGTGGCGGACACCGAAGGTGGCGGCGGCTGCCGCTACTCCTTCGTCGTCGCCGATCAGGATCACCTCGACGCCCGCGCCGAGGGCGGCCCAGCTTCGGATCGCGTTTGTCTGGATTCGCGCGAACGAGTCGCGAAACGGCTTGGGGGTGGCGAACAGAGTTAATTCGGCCACGGTGCACCTCGGGTCGCAGATCGATCATCCATCGGCTGACCGGGCGAGGACCTGAACGCTGGGCGCGGAAATCATCAAACACCATCAGAACCCTGCGCGAACCGCCGATACGGAGAGCATGATCCGACGACTTGCGTCCAGGGGCATGTGATGACCGGTCGCGTGGCGCGCCTCCTGCAGATCGGCGGCACGCTCGGATGGGTCGGCGCAGCGGCGTGGTTTCACGCATCACAGTTGGCCGAACCGCGGTACGGGGTCTTCGTCACGAGCCGTTTCGGTTGGACGTGCGCGTTTGCGGCGCTACAAGTGCTTTCAAGTTACGCGATCGGATTGCCTGAGCTGGCCCGCACTCGTCGATATGCGGCCTTCGTCGCCTTTGCCTCGCTGAGTGTGACGGTGTTGGCAATCTCGGTCGCGCAGTTGATGCTCGGACAGGCGCTCTTGCCTCGAGCCGTGATCCTGGGCAGCTGCCTCGTCGTTGTTCCGTGGAACGTCTTCTGCAGCGGCCTGCTGATCGATCAGAAAGATCGGTCGCTGGCCCGCGATCGTGTCGTTGTCGTCGGGAGCTGGGCGGATGCCGCGGACCTTTCCGCCGAGCTCGACTCGGGCGCAGAACGCCCGGCGGTGATCGTCGATGTGTTGACGCCGACCGAGGCTGCGGCCACCAGCGATGGTGTCCTGCCGTTGCGCGACGCGGTGCGGTCCGGCGACGCGACAGTCATCGTGCTCGACCGCATGGCGCAACTCGATCGATCGGTGGTCGAGCAGACGGCCGCGCTCCACGCAGAGGGAGTGCGTGTGCGCACCTTGTCGCTCTTCTACGAGGAGTGGCTCGGCAAGCTGCCGATCTCCGAGCTCGAACGCGTCTCGCTCATGTTCGACATCGGCGAGATCCACCGCATTCGCTACGGGCGCGTCAAGCGGTTTCTCGACCTTGCAGTCGGCCTGCTCGGATGCGTCGCACTTCTCGTTGTCGTGCCCCTCGTTCTGATCGGCAACCTGATCGCGAACCGCGGTCCGCTCTGGTTTCGCCAAGAGCGTGTCGGCAAGAACGGTATTCCCATCACGATTTTGAAGTTCCGCACGATGCGCGCGGAGGAGAACCGCGGCGAGTGGACAGTGCGCAACGACCCTCGCGTGACTGCGTTCGGAGATGTCCTGCGTCGTACCCATCTCGACGAGCTTCCGCAGATGATCAATATCGTGCGCGGCGACCTTGCCGTAGTGGGCCCCAGGCCCGAGCAGCCTCGTTACGTCGCTGAGCTGACCGAGAAGCTCCCGTTCTATCCGGTACGCCACTTGGTCCGACCGGGCCTCACTGGTTGGGCGCAGGTGAAGTACGGCTACGCATCGACCGACGAGGATGCGCTCGAGAAGCTTCAGTACGAGTTCTACTACCTCCGTCATCAGCGGTTTTCGTTCGACCTTCGGGTGATGGTTCGGACCATTCGTACCGTGATCGGGCGTGGCGGCAGATGACGACGTCGCCCGCGGCTCACCAGACGGCGACGGTCATCTTCGACGAGTCATCGAGCGCGATCAGCCGATCAACGAGGCGGCGCGTGCGTGCGCGTCGCGCCGCGTTCACAATGGCTGGTGGCAGCGCAGCCTCGCTTGCGGTGGGTTTGGCCATCGTGCCGCTCACGGTCGGCTATCTCGGCGAATCCCGGTTCGGGTTGTTGGCTGCGACGATTGCCGCAGCCGCGCTGCTCGAGCCGATCGACCTTGGCATCGGGAGCGCGCTCGTAACACTGGTGGGCTCGGCAACTGCGCCACACGGCAAGGCACGAACGGCACAGCTGGTGCGAACTGCGGCGAAGTTGGCTGCCGGGATCGGGCTGATCCTCGCGGTAGTCGGGTTCGCTTCGCCCTTGCTGGTGTCGTGGCCTGATGTTTTCAACGCAACATCGCTTGGCTCCGCTGCGACCCGCTCCGTGCTCGTCTTGATCGCCGCAGCCGCGCTGGGCCTGCCACTTTCGCTGGTCGATCGCATAAACCTGGGCCTTCAGCACGGCGACCGCGTCGGCGTTACAACCGTTGTCGGCTGGTTGCTTTCGCTCGCCGGTGTCGTCGCCGTCGCCAGTCGCCACGGCGACGTTCCATGGCTGCTCGCCGCCTACCTCGGCGGGCCTCTCGTGGCGCGCTGGGGAGCGGCAGTGCTTCTGGTCGTACGTTGGCTACCGGAGGTGCGCGAATCGCACGACCCCGATCGCGCCACGGTGTGGTCGCTCGTCCACACCGGGCGCCTCTTCTTCGTCCTACAACTCGCAGTCGCCGTGGCCTACACCTCAGACCAACTCGTCGTCGCTCGGGTGGTCGGACTGGACGCGGTACCCGACTATGCGATCGGGGCACGGTTGTTCGGCGTCGTGACCGCCGGCGCCGCCCTGCTCGTGCGTCCGCTATGGCCCGCATATGCCGAGGCCGGCGCGGCAGGAGACGTCGAGTGGATCCGATCGACGCTGCACCGATCGATTCGAATGGTGTTCTTCGGGTCGGTCACGGTGGGAGTTGTCCTGCTCGTCGTCGGTCCTCGCCTGATCGGTGTGTTGTCGCACGATGTGGTCAATACCGACCGCGGCCTGCTCGTGCCTTTCGCGGTCTGGGGCGTGATCATGGCGACCGGAAACGCAGTCGCGATGGCTTTGAACGGTCTCGCCGTAGTTCGCATGCAGGTGATCGTCGCCTCGACGATGGCGGTCACGAACCTGATCCTGAGCATCTCGCTCGCACACGTCTTCGGAGCCGCCGGCGTGCTCTGGGGGTCGGTCATCGCGTATCTAGGTTGCGTCGGCCTTCCTTACGCTCGCTTCGTCGCGAGGCTTGGTCGACTGGAGAGCCCGTGAGCCCGATGCGAGTGACCGACCTTCGGAGGAAAATCGGTCAGCATGCGCTCGACGCAGCATTGCAAGCCTCGTCGTCGACCCTTCGTCGACGTGCCGGTCGTGTTGTCCTCGCCGCCTCACGCAAGCTGATGAGTGGTGACCGCGATCCCGTGGTCACCCGCACCATCGGCGGCACATCGATGCGACTCCCACTGTCGCATCGTCTGCCCGACTACCTGGAGCGGTACCCGAACTACGGAACCAACATCGTTCGACTCGCGAAGTTTCTTGTGGCGCGCAGTCCTCAGATGAGCGTGATCGACATCGGCGCGAACATCGGTGACACGGTTGCGTTGCTGCGCGAAGCAACGGACGCACCCGTTCTTTGTGTCGAGGCCGATGATCACTATTTCTCGCTGCTGGAGGCCAACGCGCGTCAACTCGGGTCGGTCGTTTGCGTGAAGCGGTTCCTCGGACGATCCCCGGCCACCGTCCGTGCAGCCTTGCAAACCTCGCAGGGCACCGGGCACGTGGTTGCGGCGGCGTCGGCCCTCGAAATCGGCACGCTCGACGATCTACTCGGCGAGCACCCTCGGTTCATCGATGCGCAATTGTTGAAGGTCGATGTCGATGGGGTCGACTTCGAGATCGTCGCGGGCGGCGTCGAGTTGCTCCGCCGATCGAGGCCCGTGCTCTTCCTCGAGTACGACCCCACGCTGGTCGCGGCGCAGGGTCTCGACGCGCGTGCCGCCCTCACGTGGCTGCGCCAGGAGGGCTACGGCCATTTCGTGGCGTACGACAATGTCGGTGACATGGCGTTCACCGGTTCCCTCGACGATTCGCTTCAACTCGATGACCTGCACGCATACGCGGCGGCCAAACGTTCGCTCATGTTCTGGGACCTCGCCGTGTTCCACCAGGAGGACGAGGTGGCGTTTGCAGCCTTTGCGGCGAGCGAGCGCCGTTGGTGCGCCAGCCGCGGGCACGGCGCGCATTCGCGTTGATGAGTGAGCCTGACGAGCGACCGCTGCGCTCAGGTGATGTCGAGCATGCGTTGCAGCGCGACGCGGGCCCACTCCGACGTATCGGCGTCGACCGAGATCTTGTTGACGACCTTGCCCTCGACGAGCTTGTCCATGACCCACGCCAGATGGGGCAGGTCGATGCGGAACATCGTGGAACAGGGGCACACGAGCGGATCGAGCGACAGCACGGTCTTGGTGGGGTTGTCGGTCGCGAGGCGGTGCACGAGGTGCACTTCGGTGCCGATGCCCACGACCGCGCCGTCGGGCGCGTTTTCGACCGCCCGGATGATGAAGTCGGTGGAGCCCACCTCGTCGGCAAGCATCACCGTTTCGCGGGCGCACTCGGGGTGCACGACCACGAGCCCGTCGGGATACATGGCCCGGAAGTCGGCGATGTGCTGGGGCAGGAACCGTTGATGCACCGAGCAGTGGCCCTTCCACAGGAGGAAGGTCGAGTCCTTGCATTCGGCGTCGGTGAGCCCGCCGAGGTCCTTGCGGGGGTTCCACACGCGCATGTCGGATGCGCCGTAGCCGAGCGCGAAACCGGTGTTGCGGCCGAGGTGCTGGTCGGGGAAGAACAAGAGCTTGTCGCCTCGGCCACCCGGGGCTTTCGGCTCGCCGATGCCAAGCGCCCACTCGATCACGGCACGTGCGTTGGTGGAGGTGCACACCGCCCCGCCGTTGCGGCCCACGAATGCCTTGAGCGCAGCCGACGAGTTCATGTACGTGATGGGGATCATGCGCTCGATGTCGACGACGCGACCGAGCTCCTCCCACGCTTGCTCGACCTCGTCGATGTCGGCCATATCGGCCATGGAACACCCGGCGTTGAGGTCGGGAAGGATGACCTGCTGGTGCGGCCCGGTGAGCACGTCGGCAGACTCGGCCATGAAGTGCACGCCGCAGAACACGATGTACTCGGCCTGCGTGCGCTCCTGGGCCAGCACGCTCAGGCGGTAGCTGTCGCCGCGGGCGTCGGCGAACCGGATGACCTCGTCGCGCTGGTAGTGATGGCCGAGGATGAACACGCGGTCGCCGAGATGGGCCTTTGCCGCAGCGACGCGCGCCGCGTTCTCGTCGTCGGATGCGTCGGTGTAGCGGTCGGGTAGCGGAAGCTGGAGTCGCAGCATCGGTATTTGGGCCCCCTTCGAGAAAAGGTTCCGTTGGAGATCGGTGGGGACAGCCAGGTCGCCTCGCCACGGGGGTGTCGGTCACGGAACCGTAATGTCAGCCGGAGTCCTGGCCAGCTGTTCTGAGGACTATAGCAACGTCCGCCCGGCCCGTATTCCTCGGCTCGAAGTTCGCGAATCGGCGCGTGGGGGAGCGCACCGAACGGGGACGCACGGGCGATGATGGGGGCGTGTTGGAACGCCCGCCCGCTGGAACCATCCCGGATGCTCCCGGCTCGTACCAGTTCAAGGGCGCCGATGGCCGCGTCCTCTACGTGGGCAAGGCCAAATCACTCCGCCAGCGCCTGTCGAACTACTTCCAGAACCCCAGGTACCTGCCGCCGCGCACCGCGCAGATGGTGGCCACCGCGACCAGCGTCGAATGGATCCAGGTCGGCAACGAGCTCGAAGCACTCATGCTCGAGTATTCGCTCATCAAGCAGCACCGGCCGCGGTTCAACATCCGCCTGGTCGATGACAAGAGCTACCCGTTGCTCGCAGTCACGCTGTCCGACGAGTGGCCCCGCGCCCTCGTGATGCGCGGCGAGAAGAAGAAGGGCATCCGCTATTTCGGGCCGTTTGGTCATGCGTACGCGATCCGCGAGACGCTCGACCTGCTGCTGCGCACGTTCCCCATCCGCACGTGCAGCGACAACAAGTTCACCCACCACACTCGCCTTGGTCGGCCGTGCCTGTTGTTCCATATCGAGAAGTGCGCCGGGCCGTGCGTCGGCGAGATTGATCACGTCAGCTATGGCCGACTCGTCGAGGACCTGCTGGCGTTCCTCGACGGCGACACCGACGAGGTCGTGGCCGCGCTCGACCAGCGCATGCGCGACGCGGCCAAGAACCTCGAGTTCGAGCTCGCAGCGCGGCTTCGCGACCGGCTCGTCAGCGTTCGTCGTGCCATCGAGAAGCAGCAGATCGTCGCCGAGCGCGACGAGGACATCGACGTGATCGGGCTGGCTGACGACGAGCTCGAAGCAGCGGTGCAGGTCTTCTTCGTGCGCAAGGGCCGCGTGGTCGGACGCAAGGGCTTCATCGTCGACAAGGTCGAGGACATCGACCAGCATCAGCTCGTCGACAAGATCCTCGAAGGCCTCTACGCCGAGGATCCGCCGCTCGGCATCCCGCGCACGGTGTTGGTGCCGCACGATCCGGCCGACGCCGCGCTGCACGAGTGGTGGCTCGGCGAGCAGCGCGAATCCAAGGTCGACATCCGCGTGCCCCAGCGCGGCGACAAGCGCACGCTGCTCGAGACGGTCACCCGCAACGCACAGGAAGAGTTCACGCGGCACCGGCTCAAGCGCGCCACCGACCACAACGCCCGCGCCCAGGCCCTGAACGAGTTGCGCGATCACCTCGACCTGCCCGAGGCGCCGTTGCGCATCGAGTGCTTCGACATGAGCCACATCCAGGGCAGCGACTACGTCGGCTCGATGGTCGTGGTTGAGGACGGCCTGCCCAAGCGCAGCGACTACCGCCGATTCAAGATCAAGACCATCGACGGCAACGACGACTTCGCCGCCATGGAGGAAGTCCTCACGCGTCGCTTCAAGGCGTACATCGAAGACGTCGCCAAACCGGTCGCCGAGCGCAGCGGGCGTTTCAGCTACCCGCCGCAGCTGTTGGTGGTCGACGGGGGCAAAGGCCAGCTCAGCGTCGCGACCCGTGTCCTCGCAGAACTCGGGCTCGAGAACGAGATCCCCGTCTGCTCGCTGGCCAAGCAGTTCGAGGAGGTATTCGTACCGGGCAACCCCGAACCGATCCGCCTGCCCCGCCAGAGCGAAGCGCTCTACCTACTGCAACGCATCCGCGACGAGAGCCACCGGTTCGCGATCACCTATCACCGTCAGCTGCGCGACAAGCGCATGACCAAGAGCGTCCTCGACGACATCGAGGGGCTCGGGCCATCGCGCAAGAAGCGGCTCATGAAAGAGTTCGGCGGCGTGAAGGCGGTGCGCGAAGCAACGCTCGACGAACTCCGGGCGTTCAGCTGGTTGCCCGACGCGGTAGCCGACAACGTCTACGCCAAGCTCCACGCGCCAACTACATCATCGAGGCGGTCTGCGACATGACACGGCTGGGCGAGGACGACCACTGGGAGCAGCACGCGACCTGGTGGCAAGAAGGTTTCAGCGAGGGCGCCGACCCCGAGTACGAGGAGCAGATGCTGCCCCTCGCCACCGAGCACCTGGCGGGCGCGCGTCGCGTGCTCGACATCGGCTGCGGCGAGGGACAGGTCGCGCGGATCGCGTCGAAGGAGGGCGCGGTCACGGTGATCGGTGTCGATCCCACCGCCGCGCAGGTGATCGAAGCGCGAAAGCGCGGCGGGGGCCCGGCGTATGCCCGTTCGGGCGCCAAGGCGCTGCCTTTTCGCGACGGCGCGTTCGACACGGTGGTCGCGTGCTTGGTTTTCGAGCACATTGTCGACGTCGACGAGGCGATCGCCGAGGTTGGCAGGGTGCTCGAGCCGGGTGGCCGCTTCTTGTTCTTCCTCAATCATCCATTACTGCAGACCCCCAACAGCGGCTGGATCGATGACCAGATGCTCGACCCGCCCGAGCAGTACTGGCGCGTCGGGCCCTACCTCGACGAGTCGGTGATGCTCGAAGAGGTCGCGAAGGACGTGTTCCTCCCGTACGTGCACCGGCCGCTGTCGCGCTACGTGAACGCGCTCGCTGCGAACGGTCTGTTCGTTGAGCTCATGCTCGAACCGGTGCCGCCACCGGGGTTCCTCGCGATGGCCACCGAGTACGAGGCCGCGGCGTCGATCCCGCGATTGTTGTTCCTCCGCTGTTGGAAGAAGGCGGGTAGCGGCCCGGGCGCCACCTACGATCAGCACCGATGAGCGAATATGTGATCATCACCGGAATGTCCGGGGCGGGGCGCACTGAGGTGTCGCGCAACCTCGAGGATCTCGGCTGGTTCGTCATCGACAATCTGCCGCCGTCGCTCATGCCCAAGGTGGGCGAGCTCGCCGGTGCGCCCGGTTCCAGCATCGACAAGGTCGCGCTCGCGGTGGGCACCGGTCGCTACGACCGCGAGATCGTGCCGGCGCTTGCCGCGTTGCGGGCCCACGGCGATCGCGTGCGGGTGATCTTCCTCGACGCGAGCACCGAGACGTTGGTGCGCCGCTACGAGTCCTCGCGCCGTCGCCACCCGTTCTCGCCCGAGCTGAGCGTCGCGGATGCCATCGACGCCGAGCGCATCGTCCTCTCGTCGTTGAAGGAGGAGGCCGACGTCGTCGTCGACACCAGCGATCTCAACGTGCACCAATTGCGCGATCGGGTCGTCGCTATCTTCGGTGGCGACATGCCCCACTCCACGCTGCGGGTGCATGTCAACTCATTCGGGTTCAAGCACGGGGTGCCGATCGACGTCGACTGCGTCTTCGACTGTCGTTTCCTGCCCAACCCGCA
>WLNW01000102.1 GCA_009699605.1 Actinomycetota bacterium
CGAGCGAGTGCGGCCGAAGTTCACTCGACGAGTCGCAAGCCGCTCGGGGCCATGGACGCTTCGACACTGGGGAGCTCGACGGAGAACTCGGTGAGGTGGCCGGGAAAGACATGCTCGCTCATCAGCACCGGGCGACCGGCGACCGACCGGGTGATGCGTTCGCACACCAACACGGGTGACCCGACGGGGATGCCGAGCAACGCCGCGTCGGCCGCGTCGGCCGCGGCCGCACCGATGGTCTGCGTTGCGCCGCCGAGGGGCTCGTCGATCAGCTCGTACAGCGGGGATGCCTCGACCTCGGAGCGAGACAAGTTGGCCCCGACGGACTCGGGACACCACACCGTGACGCGGGCGAACGGTGCGCCGTCGGCGAGGTTGATCCGGCGCACCTCGAGCACCGACGAGCACTCGAGCACGCTCCGCACGCGGGCCGGCGCCGCCACGAACGCGAACCCGAGGATGCGCCGCTCGGATGCGACTCCCAACTCGGCGAGCTGCGACTCGATCGTGCCCAACCGGCCGAGGGATTGCCGCAGTGGGTCGGCGGCGACGAACCAACCGAAGCCCTGGCGTGAGGCCACCAGGCCATCGGCGCGCAGTGCCTCGAGCGCACGACGGATCGTGACCCGACTCGCCTCGTATCGCACCGAGAGCTCGGCCTCGGACGGCAGCAGGCGACCAGCCACAAACTCGCCTCGCTCGACCCGTTCGCGCAGCTGATCAGCGATCTCGCGATAACGAATCGTACGACTGGTCAGGCCGCCCCGCCGACCGGAGGCCGGGGTGCGGCGCAGCGGGGACCGGGGCCCGGGGCGAGGTCCGTTGCGGCCGTCTCCACCAGGGGTTCCACCCGTATCCGGACTTGTCATATACTTGTATAGTACTTGATCGATCGACCGGCGGTCCCGGCGCCTCCCGCGAGGCGCCCACCACGGTCTCTCGGCATCATCTCCGCCGCAAGGCGACACTCGGAGGAACGCACATGGCCGTCGGACCGAACACCCCGATCGAGTTGGTCGCAGCCGTCTACGCCCAACTCGGCGAGCGCGTGGCGATCGGGCGCCGCCGCCTCGGCCGCGGGCTTACCCTGGCCGAGAAGATCCTGGTGAACCACCTCGAAGATCCCGAGGGCCAGAGCCTCGAACGCGCCAAGGCCTACGCCGACCTGCGCCCCGATCGTGTCGCCATGCAGGACGCCACCGCGCAGATGGCCCTTCTGCAATTCATGACCGCCGGGCTCGCACAGGTGCGAGTGCCCTCCACGGTGCACTGCGATCACCTCATCTCCGCCCGTGTCGACGCCAAGACCGACCTCGCCGTCGCCAACGACGGCAACCGTGAGGTCTACGACTTCCTCCGCAGCGTGTCGGCCAAGTACGGCATCGGCTTCTGGAAGCCGGGTTCGGGCATCATCCACCAGGTCGTGCTCGAAAACTACGCGTTCCCCGGCGGCATGATGATCGGCACGGACAGCCACACCCCGAACGCCGGCGGTCTCGGCATGATCGCTATCGGCGTCGGCGGCGCCGACGCGGTCGACGTCATGACCGGCTTCCCGTTCAACGTGCGGTGGCCGAAGCTCATCGGCGTCAAGCTCACCGGCGAGCTGTCGGGCTGGTCCGCACCGAAGGACATCATCCTCAAGGTCGCCGAGATCCTCACCGTGAAAGGCGGCACCGGGGCCATCGTCGAGTACTTCGGCAGCGGCGCCACGTCGATCAGCTGCACCGGCAAGGCCACCATATGCAACATGGGGGCCGAGATCGGCGCCACCACGTCGGTGTTCGCCTACGACGCCGCCATGAGCCGCTACCTCAAGTCCACCGGCCGCGGAGCCATCGCCGATGCCGCCGACCAGGTCGCCCACGACCTGCGCGCCGACGACGAGGTCTTCGCCAACCCCGAGGCGTACTTCGATCAGGTCATCGAGATCGACCTGTCCACGCTTGCGCCGCTCATCAACGGGCCGCACACGCCCGACCTCGCGCGTCCGGTCTCGAAGATGGGCGCCGACGCAGCGCTCAACGGCTGGCCGCTCGAGGTTTCGTCCGCACTCATCGGCAGCTGCACCAACTCCTCCTACGAAGACATCACACGCGCTGCGTCGATAGCCCGCCAGGCATCCGCCCACGGGATGATCGCGAAGACCCCGTTGCTCATCACGCCCGGCTCCGAGCAGGTGCGGGCCACAATCGAACGCGACGGGCTCCTGGCCGACTTCGAGCGCATCGGGGCCACCGTGCTCGCGAACGCCTGCGGGCCGTGCATCGGTCAGTGGCAGCGCGACGACATGGCCGAGGGAACACCCAACTCCATCGTCACGAGTTACAACCGCAACTTCCCCCAGCGCAACGACGGCTACAAGTCCACGTTCGCGTTCGTCACCTCGCCGGACACCGTAGTGGCCATGGCGCTCGCCGGCCGCCTCGACTTCGACCCAGCCACCGATTCGCTCACTGCGCCCGACGGCACGCAGGTGCGCTTCGCACCGCCCGTCGGCGAAGAGCTGCCGGCGCTCGGCTTCGACCCGGGTGAGGCCACGTTCGTGCAGCCGCCCGTCGACGGCTCGGGTGTGTCGGTGGCGGTGTCGCCCACCAGCGATCGCCTGCAGCTCCTCGAGCCCTTCGATGCCTGGGACGGCAACGACTACCGCGAGCTCCCCATCCTGCTCAAGGCCAAGGGCAAGTGCACCACCGACCACATCTCCATGGCAGGTCCTTGGCTCAAGTACCGCGGCCACCTCGAGAACATCTCGGGCAACCTGTACATCGGTGCGGTCAATGCCTTCACGGGGGCGATCGGCGAAGGCAAGGACCAGCTCGACGGTTCCACTCGCTCCTTCCCCGACATCGCAAAGCATTATCACGAGGCCGGGCAGGGCTGGGTGGTCTTCGCCGACGAGAACATGGGCGAAGGCTCCTCGCGCGAACACGCCGCGATGGAACCCCGCTTCCGCGGTGCGAAGGCCATCGTCACCCGGAGCTTCGCCCGCATCCACGAAGCAAACCTGAAGAAGCAGGGCGTACTCCCGCTCACCTTCGCCGACCCGGCCGACTACGACAAGATCGACGAGGACGATCGCATCTCCGTCACCGGTCTGGCCTCGCTGGCGCCCGGCTCACAGGTCACGATCCTGGTCACCAAGCGCAGCGGTGAGACCTGGTCGTTCCTCACGAACCACACGTTCAGCCCCGAGCAGATCGCGTGGTTCAAGGCCGGGAGCGCGCTCAACATCATCCGCCAACAGATGGCTGGCTGAGCAACACCGCGGTCGGTCATCTCGAGGTACCGGGGTGTCACCATGATCAACCCGCATCGCGGCGACCTTGCCCTGGAGCTCTTCCGGTTCGTCAGCCTGCGACCCGTTGGCAGGCCGTTCCGGCCCACATCTGCCTGACCCGCGACTTGTCGCTCACGCCGTTCGTGATGCCGTCGATGAACGTGCCGCTCTCCGAGGTCGTGAACAGACCCGACGGATCGCCGGCGATCGGCTGCACCACCTTGAGCGCCGCACCGTAGACATTGCGCAGATCGGACACGGTCGAGCCGATGCCGATGCGGTCGAGCGTGACCAGCCCGTCGGGGCGCTTGCCGGGATCGTCCACGAACCATTGTTGGAACGTGCGCGACCCGTTCGGCGCGCCGGCCGCGTTCTTCGTGAAGACGAGCTCGAGGTCGTTGACCTTCACGCGACGCGTCTCGTCGCCGGTGCACAGTTCGACCTGCTTCCAACCGGTATCGGCAGTGGGTTGACCGATGAGCGCCACGAGTCGCGACAACGTGCCATCGGCATCGTCGCCGAAGCGAAGCGTGAAACTCGACGACGAACCGAACTGCAGGATCAACCCGTTGGGCGCGAGGGCGACCGGCCCGATACGCGCCGGCGCGACGATCGTGGTGGAGGTGGTCGTCGACGTCGTAGATGTGGGCTTGGGCACCGAGGTCGATGTGGTCGTCGTCGTGGTGCTGGTGCTGGTGGTGCTGGTAGACGTCGACGTCGACGTGGTCGTGCTCGATCCGGTCGCCCCCGTTGCGCTGGCAGTCGAGGAGCCGTCGTCCCTCGTGAACAACAACACGATGAGTAATAGGAGGAGCGCGACCAGCACGCCCCCCGCCACCAGGAACGGCATCCGGTTCGGGCCGCCAGCCGGCGTCGGCGGAGGTGCACCGCCACCCGCGCCACCCGTGCCGCCCGCGGCGCCCGCGGCGGCGAGCGGGCTCACGGTGTTCGGTCGGGTCGCGTCGGGGTTCGTCGGGTCGAAGACGCTCGTCGGGCCGGACGTGGCGAGTGGTGCGGCCGGACGATTCGGGCGCGCGCCAGGTCGGACGGCCACCGCGGCGACGTCGGTGCCGCGGGCACGCTGCGCCGCGAGCACTGCTGCGCCGAGCGCAGTCGACTGCTCGGGGAGGTGGCGGGCGTTCTCGGGAGCACAATCCACGGCGCGGTTCGAGGGAACGGCGTCCACATCGGACAGACCTGCCTGACCGGCCGCGGCGAGCAACCCCGCGCGCAGCGGCGCAGTCCAGTGCGGCGGATAGGCGATGACGATGCTGTTGATCGACGCTCCCGGCACCTGCGCCGCGACTCGATCGACAACCTCGGCGAGCAGGTGCGCGACGAGCGTCTCGCCGTTGATCGCGTAGCCGTTCACCACCACGCTGCGTGGATCACCGAGTGGCGCCGAGAACTCGGTGACCAGCCCCGTGGGATCCGCAACACCGGCGTCGGTGGCCGCGGATCCGGTACGGATCGTTCCGTCGCGGCCGATGTGCACCGCGAGCGGCGCGTGCCGGATACCGCCGAAGGACACCATGCGCATCGTGCCGTCTCGTTCGTACGCCGCGCTTACGCGCTGGTCGCCGAGGTCGATGCCCAAGTTGATGCTCATATACCGCCCGCTTCATGAAACGACGAGAAATCGCTTCATGCCGGCAGAGAGGCTACCTGCTTGCCCGAGGGGTACATTCCCGCCGAGCGCTCAGTCGTCGGGACGATCGAGCGCTCGCCGAGCGGCGGGAGCAACGCACTGATCGAGCCGAGGACCTGCTCGACCTCGCGTACCACCAAGCCGCTGCGGATCTCGACCGGGGGCCCCGCAGGCCGATGGTGCAGGCTTCGCCGACGTAACCAGCCAACCACGGTACCGGGATGGGCTCAGGTCAAAAATGGGAGAAGAAGCCGAGGGGGGTCGGCTCCTTCTCACGGCCTCGAGAGCGTCGACGGGGTAGTCGGATCTCGGGCTATGCGCCAGGTCTTCGCGGTGGGGGGGTGCGATTCGTTGACCTGGCGTTTCAAACATTGTGCACGCTTTCACGTGATCTGTCCAGTAGTTTGCAGCGATAGGTGGCATCATGTTTCGTGATGGACCTCCGCCAGATCCGAGCCCTCGTGGCCGTCGCCGATCATCAAAGCTTCTCGGCCGCCGCCCGCTCGTTGCACACCGTGCAATCCAATGTCTCCACCCACATCGCCCGGCTCGAACGCGAACTCCGGGCCAGGCTCGTCGACCGATCCACGGGCAAGCTCACCCACGAGGGGGAGGCCGTCGTCGCCCGGGCCCGCCGCATCGAGGACGAACTCGACGCGATCACCGCCGACATCTCGTCGATGGTCGGTGAGATCGCCGGCACCGTGCGAGTCGGCGTCATCGGCACTACTGCGCGATGGTTCGTGCCGCCGCTGCTCGAGCGGGCTGAGCGCGACTACCCGAAGCTCCGACTCATCATCGTCGATGCCACGACCACATCGCTGGTCCCCCAGGTGATCGACGGCCGGCTCGACGCCGCGCTCGTGAACCTGCCCGTGTCGAATCCCGACCTCAGCACCGAGTTGATGTTCGAGGAGGATCGGGTCATCGTCGCGCCCGTGACTCACCCGATCGCCGCGCTCGAGTCGATCACGCTCGCCCAGCTCGTCGAGCATCCCTTGCTTCTGCCGCCCCGCGGCACCAACTTTCGCGACGTCGCCGACACCGAGGCTGCGGCGCGCGGGTTCGAGCTCCAGATCCGGGCCGAGGTCGACGGCGTCCGGCTGCTCGCCAGCCTGGCGTTTCAGGGCTTCGGCGCCGCGTTGCTCCCTGCGTCGGCCGCCCCCATGCACCTGCAGTCGAGCACCTGGAAGCGCATCCCGGTCACCGATCTCCCGCGGCGCTCGGTGGGTCTCGTCACGAACCGGCGGTCCTCCCCCGCCGCGCCGGCGCGCGAGGTGCGGCGCATGATCCGAGAGATCGTGGACAGCGTCGGCGCGACACAGCCTGGCATCTACCCCCATGACGACATCGGTCGGACCGCTCCGTTGTGAGAGAGTGAACGCGACCATGACGCAGCTGCCTCTCGTTCTCCGCGCCGGCACCCCCGGGTCGGTGCGCACCCGAGCTGATCGCATCGGCGATCAGCTCGTCATGACGTTCGCGATCGACGGATCGATGAACCAAGGGGCATTGTCGCCCCAAGATGGCGAGAGCATCGCGTTCGCCGCCTTCACCGCGCTCGAGAAGCGCATTCCACTCATCGGTTTCGTCGAGTCGAGCGGCGCCGACATCTTGGCCGGCATCGGCGCGGCACACGGCTGGGGCACCGCCGCACGAGCGCTCGTTCGCTGCTCCGGAGTCGTCCCGGTGATCATCGTGGTCACCGGCCCGGCGGTGTCGGGACCGGCCCTGTTCCTCGGGCTCGCCGACGCGGTCATCATGGTCGAACACAGCTATGCCTTCGTGAGCGGGCCACAAATGGTGCGTCAGTTCACCGGCGAGGAGCTCACCAACAACGAGCTCGGCGGCCCGGCAATGCATGCGCGGACGTCCGGCGTCGCGAGCCTCATCGCGGCCGACGCCGCCGAGGCCAACATGCTCGTAGCCGAGCTGCTGCGCTACCTGCCACCGCACGCTGACGTCGAGCCCACCACCGTCGCATCGAACGATCCGATCAGCCGGCTCACCCCCGAGCTTCTCGACATCATTCCCGAGTCGGCCACCGGCAGCTACGACGTGCGCGACATCGTTCGCAGCATCGTCGACGACGGCGAGATGCTCGAACTGAAAGCGTCCTGGGCCACCAACCTCGTCACCGCGTTCGCCTCCATCGACGGCCGACCGGTGGGCATCGTCGCGAACCAGCCCCAGTCGCTCGCCGGAACGCTCGACATCTCGGCATCGCAGAAGGGCGGACGTTTCGTCGCTCTGTGTGATGCGTTCAACCTGCCGCTGCTCACACTCGTCGACACGTCGGGCTTCTATCCGGGCAAGGACCTCGAGTGGCGCGGCATGATCCGCTACGGCGCACAGATGGCCTTCGCCTACGCCCGGGCCACCGTGCCCCGCGTCATGGTCACCCTGCGCAAGTCCTACGGTGGCGCCTACATCGTCATGGACTCGAAGAACATGGGTAACGACCTGGCCCTCGCGTGGCCCACCGCCGAGATCGCGGTCATGGGCGCCAAGGGCGCGGTCGAGATCCTCTACCGGCGCGCCACCGCCGAGGAGCGCCTCGCGCTCGAACGCTCCTACGAGGAGCGCCTGCTCAACCCCTACATCGCCAGCGAGCGGGGCTCGATCGACGCGATTATCGATCCCACTGACACCCGTCGCCTGGTCGGCGCGTGCTTCGAGATCCTCTCCTCCAAACGGGAACGGCTGCCGAAACGACGCCACGACAACAGCCCGCTGTAGACCGCGAGCGCACGAGGAGTGAGGTTCATTCACGGTTCACACGAGAGAACTGTGAGCGTGAGCACCCGCAGCGGTACGATGCCCATCGGTTTCGGCCTGGCGGTCGGGCAATCAGCTGCCGGACGCGAGTAAACGAGTAGACCTGATACCACCGCACGACACAGCGCGCCCCATGCAATCGGCCGGGCGTCGCGAAAGGCACGAGGGAATTCCATTGGGCGAGAGCGTGACGATCACCGACAACCGCACCGGGAAGTCCATCGAGGTGCCCATTGTCAACGGGGGGGTCGATTCGTCTGAGTGGGCCAAGCTGCTCCCGGGCGTGTGGTTCTACGACCCGAGCTTCGGCAACACGGCGTCCACTTCCTCAGCCATCACCTACCTCGACGGCGAGGAGGGGGTGTTGCGCTATCGCGGTTACCCGATCGAGCAGCTGGCCGAGAAGTCGACCTACCTCGAGGTCGCGTATCTGCTCATCCACGGCGAACTGCCCACGCCGGTGCAGTACGAGGAGTGGAAGCACCAGATCACCACGCACACGTACATCCACGAGCACGTACGCAAGCGCTTCCTCGAAGGGTTCCACTACGACGCGCACCCGATGGGCATGCTCACGTCATCCATCGCCGCCCTTTCCACTTTCTATCCCGAGGCAAAGGACATCGAGGATCCGGCCAACCGGATGCGCCAGATCATCCGCCTCATCGCGAAGCTCCCCACGCTCGCCGCGGGAGCGCACCGCTACAGCGTGGGGATGCCGTTCGTGTACCCCGATAACAACATCGACTTCCAGACGAACTTCCTGTCGATGATGTTCCGCGTCGCCGAGCCCACGTTCGAGTGCGACCCCCGCCTGTCGCGTGCCCTCGACATCTTGTTCATCCTCCACGCCGACCACGAGCAGAACTGCTCGACCACCGCAGCCCGCGTCGTCGGCTCGTCACAAGCCGACCCCTACTCGGCCATGGCCGCGGCGTGCGCCGCGCTCTACGGCCCGCTGCACGGCGGCGCCAACGAAGCCGTGCTGCGCATGCTCACCGAGATCGGCAGCTACGACAACATCGATGCCTTCATCGAGAGCGTCAAGGCCGGCAAGGGTCGCCTCATGGGCTTCGGTCACCGGGTGTACAAGAGCTATGACCCCCGGGCGAAGATCATCAAGCAGGCGGCGTACGACGTCTTCGAGGTCACCGGCAAGAACCCGCTCCTCGATATCGCGCTCAAGCTCGAAGAGACTGCGCTGAACGACCCGTACTTCATCGAACGCAAGCTGTATCCCAACGTCGACTTCTACTCAGGCCTCATCTACCAGGCCATGGGCTTCCCGGTCGAGATGTTCACCGTGCTGTTCGCCATCCCGCGTGTCTCGGGCTGGCTGTCGCACTGGCAGGAGATGCTCGAACAGAAATCCCGCATCGCCCGCCCGCGTCAGCTCTACACCGGCGTCGACGAGCGCGACTACGTCGCGATCAACGCCCGCCAGTAGTACCGGCGTCACACGGCGAGGGCGACCTTGCCGAAGGTCGCATTGGTCTCGAGGAGGCGGTGCGCGTCAGCTGCATCTCGCAGCGCGAACCTGGTGTCGATCACCGGGTGCAGCGCACCGCTGGCGAAGCCGGGAAGGACCTCGTGGGCGAAGCGCTGGGTGACCGCGATCTTCTCGTCTACCGGACGCGCTCGCAGCACGGTGCCCACGATCGTGAGCCGCTTCATCATCACCTTGCCGAGGTTGATGTTGGTCTTCGCGGCGCCCATCGTGCCAACCTGGACGATGCGTCCACGGGGGGCCGCGACCTCGATGTTGCGCTCGAGGTAGTCGCCGCCGATCACGTCGAGCACCACATCGACGCCGCGACCACCCGTGTGCGCCTGGCACGCCTCGACGAAGTCGTCGTTCGTGTAGTCGATCGCGATCGCACCCAGCGCTCGGCACCGATCGACCTTGCCGGCCGACGTGGTCACCAGCACCGTCGCCCCGATCGCCCTGGCGATCTGGATGGCCGCGGTGCCCACGCCTGACGCGCCGGCGTGCACGAGCGCGACATCGCCGGAGCGAAGACCGCATTGCACGACCAGCGCGTCGAAGGCCGTGATCCACACCTCCGGGATGGCGCCCGCGTCGACGAGATCGATGGCGTCCGGCACCGCCATGGCCTGGCGCTCGTGCACCGCGATGCGCGACGCGTATCCCCCACCGGTGACGATGCCCATGACTGCGTCCCCGGGCCGCCACGCCGTGACCCGCTCGCCGATCGACGCGACCCGGCCCGCGAACTCGAGGCCGGGGATGTCATAGGCCGGCTTGCGTCCGGGGTATGGGTAGTGGCCCAGCCGTTGCAGGACATCGGCGCGGTTCACGGCGCTGCTCGTCACATCGACGAGGATCTCCTCGGGGCCGGGCACCGGATCGGGCACCTCGCGCATCTGGAGAACTTCGGGGCCGCCGTGAGCTTCGAGCACGATCGCCTGCATGAGCGCGACGCTACCGGGTACTGGCTCACGGTCACCTCCCCGCCCGATCGAGGCGAGCCCGAACGGCGCATCGAACTACGCGACGTGCGAGCATGCGGGCGATGGATTTTGACCTCCCTGCTTCCGTTGCCAAGTTGGCCGAACATGCACGCGACGTTGCGATCAGGATGGCCGCCAAGGCCGACCTCACCGAGGACAGTTGGCTCATCGGCAACGACGCCGATGTGGCCCGCGAGCTCGGCGAACGCGGTTGGCTCGGCATGACCTGGCCCGTCGCCGAGGGCGGCCACGGACGCAGCGCGCTCGAGCGGTTCGTGGTCTTCGAACAGTTGATCTCCCAGGGGGCGCCGATCGCCGCCTCATGGTTCGCGGATCGCCAGATCGGCCCGACCCTTTTGCAGTTCGGCACCGACGAGCAACGCCGACGCTTCTTGCCCGACATCATCGCCGGCACCAGTGCGTGGTGCATCGGCATGAGCGAGCCCGACGCGGGCAGCGACGTCGCGTCGCTCCGCACGCGAGCCATCCGCGACGGTGCCAACTGGATCATCACGGGCCGCAAGATCTGGACCAGTGGCGCCGCGCACGCCGACTGGTGCTATCTGGTGGCCCGCACCGACCCGGACGCACCGCAGCACGCCGGACTCTCGGAGTTCCTCGTCGACATGCGCAGCCCCGGCATCGAGGTGTCGCCGGTGATCGACATGACCGGCAACCAGCACTTTTGTGAAGTCACCTTCGAAGACGTCGTCGTGCCGGGTGAGAACCTGGTCGGCTCGCTCAACGGCAGCTTCAAGCAGATCATGCGGCAGATGGAGCACGAGCGCGGCGGCATCGATCGCTTGGTGTCGAACCGCGCGTTATACCTCGAAGCACGGGCCCATGCGGAGGTCGACAATCTCGTCCTCCGCCAGGAGATCGCGGCGATCGAAACGACGTACCGCATCGGGCGCCTCCTCGTGCTGCGCGAGATGCTCGGTCAGGCGCCCACGGGGTTCAGCGCAGCCACCAAGACGATCTGTACCGAGCACGAGCAACGCGTCGCCCAGTTCTGTGGCCGCGTCGCCGGACCACAGGCCATGTTGTGGAATCGCGTGTCGCGAAACATCTGCTACGCACCCGCGTACACGATCATGGGCGGGACCACGCAAATCCTCCGCAACATCCTCGGTGAACGCGTGCTCGGCCTCCCCCGCGAGCCTCGCTGAGCCATCACATGGCGATCCACGACGGACGCTTCGCACCGAGCCCCACCGGTGACCTGCACCTCGGCAACCTTCGCACGGCACTGCTCGCGTGGTTGTTCGCCCGATCGGCCGCGGGACGGTTTGTCGTGCGCATGGAAGACCTCGATCGCCATACCGCGTCGCGCGTCCACGAGGTGGCACAGCTGCGCGGGCTCTCGGCGCTCGGCCTCGATTGGGACGGCCCGGTGCTGCGGCAATCGGAGCGCTTCCCGCTCTATCGGTCGGCGATCGACGCGCTGGCCCGCCGCGACCTCGTGTATCCCTGCTACTGCACACGCCGGGAGATCCGGGAAGCCGCGGCGGCACCGCACG
>WLNW01000103.1 GCA_009699605.1 Actinomycetota bacterium
GAAGCGACCGCGATCGAGATGGGCCTGAAAGCCGTGCTGCGAGGCCAGCGGATTGATCGGCTTGACGGTGTTGTGCGCCCGCTCGCGGAGATCGCCCACGAAACGGTGCCACGTGACCGACGAGGCCACCATGAAACGAGCGAGACGGCGTACGCGTTCGAGCGCCAACTTCACTTGGCAAGCTTCATCTCGGGGCGGGCCGGCGACCCGTTCGATGGTGAGCCGATGCAGCACCTGGGTGTCCCAGTCGTAGAGGAACTGGCGAATAGCGAGCGATGAACCGCCGTCGGTGGTGTCGATGGCGTTGACGCCGACCGCTCCGGGTCCAACCACCAACTCGGCCGAGCCGTCGTCGGCCATCACCGCTCGCCATGCCGACACACTGCATCTCGTCCTCGGCGGCGCCGTGTTGGTACGGTGCTGGTGCGGGAATCCCTCAGAACTTCCCGCACACGCACTGCTTTCGGGCCGGTAGCTCAGTGGTTAGAGCAGGCGACTCATAATCGCTCGGTCGCGGGTTCGATACCCGCCCGGCCCACCCAGTCTGACCTGCGTTTATGTCGATTCTGTGGGTGCCTCGAACACCGTCAGCGGGCGACAATCCAACATTCGCCCCGCACACCCCCCGCGAATTCATCGCCGCGCCACTGCCGCGGTGTACTGGCGGCAGTCGTCGTGGTGAGCGTGGCCCGACCGGCGCGGGTACCGCTTCGCGAGGCTGTCTTGACGGGCGAGGCGTGTTGCGACCGCCCGAAGGGACCGCGGATGACGTATCCGATCGGATACCCTTTGAGGGATGGGTGCGGAACTGTTGGAACGGGTGCGGCTCGAGGCTGGGTTGAGTCAGGAGGTTCTTGCGGCGCGAGCGGGCACCTCGCGCTCGACGTTGTCGGCCTATGAGCATGGTCGCAAGTCGCCGACCCTTTCTACGGTGGATCGGTTGTTCGATCGAGCGGGCTTCGATCTTTCGGCTGAACCGCGCGTGCACTTCGTCGAGCACGCACGCCGTCGCGGCCGGCCGGTGTTCGTTCCTGATCGGTTGTGGCGCCTGTCGTTGACCGAGTCGTTCGCGACGGTGGTGCTTCCGCGTTCGTTGAACTGGTCGCGGCCCGGCGCGGTGTTCGTGTTGGCCGAGCAGCGCGCTCGGGCGCGTTGTTACGAGGTGGTCCTTCGCGAGGGCATGCCCGACGACCTCCGCGCCTATGTCGACGGCGCATTGTTGGTCGACTTGTGGTCCGAGCTCGTGTTGCCGCGTGAGTTGCGTACGCTGTGGCAGCCGCTGATCGATGATGTCGTGCGATGAGCGGTCTCACCGACTTTCAGCTCGAGGTGGCTCGTCTGTTCTTTGGGTTGGCGGCGTCGGATGGGTTCGTCCTCGCCGGTGGCGCCGCGCTTGTCGTGTCCGGGTTGACCACGCGACCCACCGAGGATCTCGACTTGTTCGGCGAGCGTGGCCGCGCACAGGTCACCGAGGCGAGCGAGCAGTTCACCGCGGCAGCAACCGAGCGCGGTTGGGTCGTTTCCCCGCTGCAGGTCAGCGACTCGTTTGTCCGGCTGCACGTGCAGGGCGAGGAGGAGCTTCGAGTCGATATCGCTATCGACGTCGCGCCGAACCATCCGGTGGTGGTGTCGATCGTGGGCCCCACGTTCGACCCGGAGGAGTTGGCGAGCCGCAAGCTCGTCGCGCTTTTCGATCGGGCCGAAGCCCGCGACTTCGCGGACGTGTTCGTGCTCGCCCGTCGATTCGATCTCGACCTGATGCTCGCGCGAGCGAACGAAGTCGAACAGGGACTCGACCGTTCGGTGCTGGCGTCGATGATCCGCTCGATCAGCAGATTCTCCGACGATGAGCTACCGATCGACCCGGGCGAGGTGAGCGCGCTGCGGGCGTTCTTCGCCCGCTGGGCCGATGAGCTCGACTGACGCAACCGGTGCCACACGAATAGCCCAGTCGATCGCATCCAACATTTCATCCAACATTCCGTCCGTCACTGGACGGCTCACGCGACCAGCGACGGACGCTCGCGCGGATGTAACCGCAGGTCAACGCACGTGCCGGTCCGCGCTGAACGCCTCGGGCGACACTCATAATCGCTCGGTCGCGGGTTCGATACCCGCCCGGCCCACCGCTCTGAACGGGGAGTAGCTGGTCCGCTGCGGCTGGCGCCTGGCCGAATCCACCATCGGCTTCCGCCCCGGGCGACCCCTCGAACCTGATCTCATGGCCATCTGCCTACGTCAGGCATCGTCACAATTCCTGGAATCCGCCGAGCGCACATGGGGAAGCTCAGCGAGCGCCGTCAACCGCGGCACGGTTGTCGTGGGCGCCGTGGTGGTCGCGAAGGGTTGGCCCGAGTCGTTGCTGCTGCGCGCCACGGTCGACAACAGCAATCCGACCACGATCGCGGAGTACCGGACTCCACGCCGCATGTCGTCCCGTCTCGGCCGAGGTGCCCATCATCACGCCCGAGCACACGTGCGACAAGGAACCAAGGCCAGGACCTGCGCCCGTCGGCCTACTGGTTCGGGATGCGCGCCATGCCGCCGTCGACGGTGATCGTCTGGCCGTTGACAAAGGCCGAGTCGTCCGAGCACAGGTAGAGCAGGGCGCCCACGAGGTCGTCGGGTCGGCCCTGGCGCCGCACGGTCTGACGCGCCAGCAGCGACTGCACCTGCGCTGCGGGCATCTTCGCGGTCATCATGCCGGGCGCGATTCCGTTGACCCGGATGTTGTCCTCCGCGAACTCGGCCGCAAGCACGCGGGTGACCGCGTCTATAGCGTACTTCGACACGGTGTACGAGCCCGCTTCCATCTGCGAGCCGTTGGACGACTGGTTCACGATGCACCCCCCGCCGCGCGCCTGCATGGCCGGCCGAACTGCGGCCGAACAGCGAACCGGGGCGATCGTGTTGACGTCCATGATGTAGCGCCAGTCCTCCCGGCTGAGCGTCGACATCTCGTTCCACTTGCCGCGCGCGAGCCCGGCGTTGTTGACGAGGATGTCGATTCCGCCGAAGGCGTCGAGCGCGGCGCGCACCATGGCGTCGATGTCGTCGTCCGAGGTGACATCGCAGCGCACCCCGATGGCCCGACCGCCGTCGGCCACGATGCCCGCTGCGACGCGCTCCGCCGCCTCGCCGTCGAAGTCGGACACGACCACCGACGCGCCTTGCGCCGCGAGCGCTTGCACATAGGTGACTCCGAGCCCTCCCACCCCCGCACCGCCGGCTCCGGTGACGATTGCGACCTTGCCAGCCAGCTTCATCGATGTGCCTCGAACTCTGTGTGGGAGCTCGGCCTCGTGTCGGGCCGATGACGCAGGACTCTAGGTCTGCACGAGCGATCGGCCGGCCACTACGGTCACGCGATGGGACTTCGCGCGGCGTTCTGGCGATTGATGGCCAAGGGATCGCCTCCTCGCCACAACGAGTTCGAGTAACGCGACCTGATCACCACGTCGCTCTTCGAAGCGCCGTTGCTCATCGCGGAACTCGCCGATCACGGCATCGATGCTGTGCTCATCGAGTCCTTCAACGTGGTCACGAAGACGCGCTCGGACGCACGCGTTCTCGTGCGCCACGGCGACCTCGAAGCGGCGCGTGGAGTGCTGGCCTCACGGTCGACCGACTGACGCGCCGCGACTACGGTCCCAATCACGACGACGGGGGGTCCGCGTGAGCGCGAACGAGGTCTGGCGAATGCGACCGCTCGAGGAGTGGGAGTGGACCGACGACGTACGCGAACTGCTGACTCCGACGATCGCCTCGGTCGATGCGATCGAGCGCCAAGGAGCGGCGGCCGATCGCGCGCCTCGCACCAAGCCGCTGAACATCCTTTTGGTGCTCGCCCACAACCCGCATCTGCTGCGGCCGTTCCTGCCCTGGGCCACCGCGCTTGCGCTGGGCGGATCGCTCGATCGCCGACATTGTGAGCTGCTCGCGCTTCGGGCGGCATGGAACTGCCGATCCGACTTCGAGTGGGGTCACCACGTCGAGTACGCGCTTGCATTCGGCCTGAACGACGACGAAATCGCGCGGGTACCGGCCGGAGCGGATGCGCCAGGTTGGTCACCTGCGGAGGCTGTGCTGTTGCGCGCCGCCGACGAGTTGCACTCGGCTGCCGTGGTGAGCGCCCAGACCTGGGCTGCGCTCACCGAGCATTTCGACGAGGCCCAACTGGTCGAGTTGGTGATGACGGTAGGTCAGTACACGATGCTCTCGATGGTGGCGAACACCTTCGCAGTCGAGGTCGAGGACGGTCTCGATCTCCTCCCGCATGCGTGAGCGTCGAGCGGCCCGACGAGACCGAGGGCCCACGACGCAAAGGCGCCGCGATTCGCGACCGTCGTGAGCAAGGCGGGACAGGCCGTGAGCGTGTTGGGAAAGGCAGCCGCTGCGGCCGCCGAACCGGTACGGTGCGGCGTATGTCTGGGGATCGCACTCCGGTGATCGTGGGGATCGGTCTGTCTGACTATCCCCGCGCGCCGCATCTCGATGCGGTGCAGCATCACGTGCTGGCTGCTCGACGCGCCATTGCGGATGCCGGCATCGCCAAGTCGGATCTCGACGGCTACGTCAGCGCCGGGGGCGCGGGCGGCATGCTCGACGATGCGATCACCATGGCCGAGTATCTGCGCATCGACCATCGCTACATCGACAGCACCATGACCGGTGGGTCGTCGTTCGAGTTTCATGTGCAGCACCTCGCCGCGGCGATTCGCGACGGTCAGTGCGACACCGCGCTCGTGACCTACGGCTCGGATCGATTGAGCGCGACCGGTCGCGGCCTCGGCACCGGAGGGTTCACGCAGCCCAAGCAAGGCGTCGCCGGCCCTGCGCAGTACGAGGCTCCTTACGGCAACACGCTCGTCGGCGCATACGCCATGCATGCGATGCGCCACATGCACGAGTTTGGTACCACCTCCGAACAGTTGGCGGAGATCGCTGTCGGCGTGCGCGAGTTCGCATCGCTCAACCCGCTCGCGATCTATCGCGATCTCATCACCGTCGACGACGTTCTCGCGAGCCGCATGGTGGCCGACCCGCTGCACAAGCTCGACTGCTGCGCGGTGACCGACGGCGGTGGTGCCTTTATCATGACCACCGCCGAGCGCGCCCGCGATCTCCCGAACGCGCCGGTATACGTGCTCGGCGCGGCGGGTGCGCAGACGCACTGGAACATCTCGCAGCAGACGGACTTCTCCACCTCGGCGGCTGCGGTCGCAGGGCCTCGTGCGATGCAACACGCGGGTATCGGCGTCGACGACGTCGACCTGCTCATGCTCTACGACTCGTTCACGATCACGGTGCTGATGCTGCTCGAAGGCCTCGGTTTCGCGCCGCGCGGCGAGGGCGGCCCGTGGGTGCAGGAAGGCCATTTGCGCCGTGGTGGACGCTTCCCGATGAACACCGACGGTGGTGGGCTGTCCTCGTGCCATCCGGGTATGCGCGGCATGTTCCTCATCACCGAGGCGGTGCGTCAGTTGCGCGGCCACGCGGGAGTCGTGCAGGTGCCCGACTGCAAGGTGGCCGTGTGTGCCGGCTCGGGCGGCTACCTGTCCGCCATCGGCGTAGCCGTGCTCAGCAGCGAAGCGCCGTCATGACCGACTGGGTCAAGCCTCTGCCCCTTCCCGACAACGTGAGCGCCCCGTATTGGGCTGCGGCGCGCGAGGGGAGGCTGCTGGTGCAGGAGTGCCCGCAGTGCGGTAATCGTCAGTGGTATCCGCGTGCGCTCTGCACCCGGTGCGCGGCCGAGCCCGAATGGCTGGAGTGCACCGGTCGCGGTGTCGTCTACACCTATTGCGTGATCCGCCAGATGGGCACGGCCGGTTTCCGCGACGAGGTGCCGTACGTCGTCGCCATGGTCGAGCTCGACGAAGGGCCTCGCGTCATGGGCAACGTCATCGGTGTCGACATCGCCGAGGTGCACATCGGCCTCGCAGTCGAGGCCGAGTTCATCGCGGTGGCCGACGACATCGGCATCCCGCAATGGCGCCCACTGCCCAACCACTGATGCTCGGGCGTGTCACGTTCGCGCGACTATTGCCCGACCGACCGTCGTCGCGGTGTATCGCAATGACGCGAAGCCGTTCGGTTCATGATCGCTTCGCCCGTTTCGTCGCCCACGCGACGCGTACCCTCTCTTCGCGGCACCTCTCCGCCGCGAGGAGAGTTATCGCGTATGGACGACCAACTGCTGGCCCGATTCGACTCGCTCGAGCGTCGCGTGCGCGAGCTCGAAGATCACGTGGCGTTGTATCAGCTGATGATGGGTTACGGCCCGGCAGTCGACGCGGGCGAGAGCGAGCTTGCCGCCGCGCGCTGGACGCCGTCGGGGGTGTACGACGCGCAGGTCGGTGCGTGGGAGGGCCGCGAAGCGATAGCAGGCATGGTCGAAGGCGAGATGCACCAGAACATCATCCGTGGCGGTTCGGCGCACGTGACCGCCATGCCCTACGTGGTCATCGATGGCGACCGCGCAGTAGCTACCGCGTATGCCCAGTTGTGTCGCGCTGCCGGCGATGACTTCCGCTTGTGGCGGGTGACGGCGACGCGCTGGGAGTTCGCGCGGACGGTGGATGGTTGGCGCGTGCAGCGCCGGGTGAACCGTTTGCTCGACGGCGACCCTGAGGCGCAGGCGTTGCTGCGCGAGGGCGTGACCGAAGGCCGCACGCGAAACGGCTGACGTCGCACTCGCGGGGTCAGCCGTTTCGACAAGCGACCACTCCGCAGTGAGGAACGTGGACGAAGATCAGCCGGCGAACCGGGGGAGGACCTCGACGGGGACCGCCACGGCGGGGCGGGTGACAGTTTCGCCCAGCACCTCGGTCTGGGGACCGGTGGTGGTGGGCGGCGGCGCAACCGTGGTGGTGGGCGGCGGCGCAACTGTGGTGGTGGGCGGCGGCGCAACCGTGGTGGTGGGTGAGGCGGTGGTGGTGGTGGCCGGCAGGCAGGTGACCGGGAGGGTGACGCTCACCTGGCGGAACGAGCCCGCGAAGCCGTACTCGCCGTTGGGACCGAAGGGCGCAACAGCAGTGGCCGTGGCGACGTGCGTGGAGCCATCTGCCGGCACCGTGAGAACCACGGTGAAGTGATAGTTGTTCGCCGGGGTGAACTCACCGCGACCGACGAGCTGGCTGTCCCACGTGACGGTGATGTCGCGGTCGACGCGGAGGAGAGGCTCGTTCGTTTCGGTCCACGAGGTCACCTCAATGGTCACCTGGGCCCTGGTGTCGAGGCACGCGGCGGTGGCCGAGATATCGGGGTAGTGAGCGTCGGCGAGTTGTGTGAACGCGAGCAGCCCGGCCGCGGGGAGCACGACGAGAGCTCCGGCGAAGATCTTCGAGCGCTTCAAGGCAGCCCGCTTTCTGAGTGTGTTGCGACGCTCGACGCGTCGGCAGTGAGAGTTCGCTTGAAAACGTACTCGCCGCAGCGCGACCCAATCGGGGAAAAAAGTCCTAAATCATGTGGCAGACAACAGAAGTTCATCTTCATCTGAGGACACGATCTATCGTCTCGATATACGTCAGATGATTTCCGGTACCCCATGGCTGCCGGTGCGAAACGTCAGGCTTCGTCGAGCCACGCCGGAGCGCGGTCGACGACGTACTCGCTGACTGCGTGGCAGCGATCGAGCGTTTCGCAGAGCTGGTCGTGGCCCAGGTAGATCTTGGCGAGCGAGACTTCGACGCGCGCCACGACGCTCAGGCTGCGCTGCGACGGATCGGTGACCGAGCCGAACGAATCCACCGCCGACACTTCGAGCGGGAGGTCGGGTCCGCCGATGCCGGCGAGTTCGGTGGCGAGCACCAACAGATCTGGACCGTGCACGAGCGGAGGCAACGTCCACGTGAAGTTCAGCGGGAGGCGGTAGTTGTCGGCCGGCTCGGCGTCCTCGTCGGGCAACGCCAGCACTTCGTCCTCGAACGCGAAGAGGATGCGCGGGTCGACCTCGAGCGCGAGGTGCAGATCGAGCGGACCGCCACACGCCGTCTCAGGGTGGAGGTCGACCTCCCACGCCTGGCGCATGGAGTACGTCTCGACGAAATGGCGTTCGTCGTGCACGTGGAAGCCGTGGTCGACAGCATGATCCTTCAGATCGGCGACGAATCCGGCGACATCGATGACGGCCAAGAGCTGCTCTCCTCGGAATGAAGGTTCAAGCCTGCCACGCGATGCATCGAATTCCCACGGCGCGCGCATTCGGTAGGTCGGGCGCGTGGTCATACTTGCCCCTGTGACTAGCGATGACCTTGCCGCCGAGATGCTCACCCTGCTCGGAATGGCCGCGGATGCCGTCGCGGTCGCCATGGGCGGCCAGGGGGAGTGGGGGCTGTTCGAGGGGGGCGATCACGCCGCGCAGTACCACCACGACCGCACTGCGGATCGCGCCGCGCTCGCTGTGCTCGAGTCAGCGGACGTCGCCGTGCTTTCCGAGGAGTCGGGTTTGCGTGGAGGGCGCGTTGTCGGGCGGGTGGTCGTGGTGGTCGACCCGATCGATGGGTCGACGAATGCGTCACGGCGCCTGCCGTGGTGGTCGACCGCGTTGTGTGCCGTCGATGAAACCGGCCCATGGGTTGCCGTCGTGCACGACCACGACACCGGTGTGCGCTTCCACGCAGTCCGCGGGGCAGGAGCATTCCGCACCGTTCCGGGTGGTGCACCCGAGCGGGTCGTGCGGCCCGACACGCCACCGCTCGCCGGGGCCGTCGTCTCGCTCGCCGGATGGCCGCCGCGCCACTACGGCTGGGCGCAGTTCCGCGCCTACGGCTCGTTGGCCCTCGAGCTGTGTGCGGTCGCCGACGGTCGACTCGACGGGCATGTGCAGTTCGTGACCGACGAGGTGGCCGCGTGGGATTACCTCGCCGGTGCCCTCGTGTGCGCCGAAGCCGGTGCGCTCGTCGCCGACGCCTTCGGACGCGATCTCCTCGACCTCGACCATGCGGCACGTCGTACGCCCGTCGCCGCAGGCAACGGCGATCTGCTTTCGGCGCTGCTGGCGGCTCGTCGCGATGCCGACGAGTCGAGCAGCGAGGTCTGAGTGCGGCGTTACTCTGGCGCCCGTGTTCGAGTCGCTGCAACGCCGTGTTCTTCACCTGTTGCGACGCATGCCCGATCCCATGCGCGAACGACTCGTGCGTGCGACGTCACCCAGCTACACGCTCGGTTCGGTTTGTCGGGTCGAGCACGACGGCCACGTTCTGCTCGTCGAGACCGAGTATCGCCGTGGTTGGGGCTATCCCGGTGGCCTCGTCGATCGCAGTGAGCCGCCCGATGCCAGCGCCCGGCGGGAGGTGAGCGAGGAAGTCGGGCTGACCATCGAACTCGTCGGTGAGCCGATCGTGATCATCGACCGCGCGAACCGATTGGTCGACTTCCTCTACCGGGCCGTGCTTGCACCTGGCGTGACGATGGGTGATGCACATCCCGCGTCGGTCGAGATTGCGCGCGTCACGTGGGCGCCGGCCGAGTCCGTCGTCTCTTTGATCGAAGCGTCGGCCGATCGGGTGAACCGGAAGCTGCGCTACTTCGATTCGCTCCTTCAGGGTGGGCTGATCTTCTTCGACCGCACCACCGACTGACGAGCGGGCGGCGACCGAGTCGCTGTGTATGGTGTCTAGTTCTCGGGCGCATAGCTCAGTTGGTTAGAGCACCTCCCTTACAAGGAGGGGGTCGGGGGTTCGAGTCCCTCTGCGCCCACCATCGTCTTCTCTTTCAAACCCTGCGCGATGCGCACTGTGGGCGCAGGACCCTGACGGGGGCGAGCCCCCGCGTGGGCGAGTTCTGGTTCGTCGGACGGGTCCTCTGCGGCGGTGCGGAACACCTCGTCGACAGCGACGATGAGTTCGGCACCGGCCCGCAGGGCGGCTGCTTGGCGGATGTCTTCGCTCAGCAGCGTTTCGAACGGTTCGGCGAGCTCGCCGGTGATGTTGTAGTTGTCGTCGATGAGGAGCCGTTTGAAGAACGCTTGGTTGAACTGGCGACGCAGGTTGTCGGGTGCGTTGAGGTAGGCGCCCTCGCAGTCTTCGATCAGCGCGAGCGCCTTGATGAGGTTGGCCTCGGCGGCGGCGAAGTCGTTGTCGGCCGCAGCGAGTCGGGTCTCGGTCGCGGCGATCTCGGCAGTGATGCGAGCTTGTTCGGTCTTGAGGAGATCGAGGGGGATGGCGTCGGCGTAGTGGGCGTCGAGCACCTTCTTGCGTTCGTCGTGCAGCTTGGCGAGCCGCCGCTGCTGGCGGGTTCGTTCGTGGTCAGTGCCGGCGCGGAGCTTGTTCATCTCGTCGAGGATGAAGTCGCGTACTTGGTCGACTTGGTCCGCGGTGAGCCGGATGGCGGCGTAGACCGCGGCGACGGCGTCTTCGGTTTGGTCGATTCGGATTGCTTGCTGGGTGCAGGTGGTGCGCCGCTGCTGTCGACCGATGCAGATGAAGTATGGGTAGATGGTGCCGTGCCGGTTCTTGGCGTGGCTCACGACGAGTCGGCTGCCGCACGCGCCGCAGTACACGGAGCCCTTGAGGTAGTGGTTGTGCTCGCGTTGTTTCTCGCCGGCGAAGTTGTTCGCGGCGAGACGTTCTTGGACCTTCTGCCACGTTTCGGGGGTGACGAGTGGTTCGTGCTTGCCGGCGTAGAGGACTTCTCGGTAGCGCACAATGCCCATGTAGTACGGGTGGCGCAGCAGCCGTTGCAGGTTCGATGTGCCGAGCGGCTTCGCGGGGGTCTTCGGTCCGGGGGTCGAGGTGAGGCCTCGTTCGGTGAGTTCGGCGAGCAGGGTGCGGGTGGTCCACCCGCCGCTGGCGTAGGCCTCGAAGGCCCACGCCATGAGCGGTCCGCGTTCGGGGTCGATCTCGACGGTGCGGATTTCTTGGCCGTTGACGATTCGTCGGACGTTGAGGTAGCCGGTCGGCGCGCGAGTCGGGGTGCCGCCGGCCTTGGCCTTTTGCACACTGCCTTTGATGACTTCGTTGGCGAGGTTGCGGCTGTAGAACTCGGCGATCGAGCTCATGATGCCGTGCAAGAGGATTCCCGATGGCGTCTCGTCGATGTTCTCGGTGACCGACACGAGCTGCACGCCGGCCTGCTTGAGGGCGAGGTTGATGGCGACGTCATCAGCGCGGTTGCGGGCGAGTCGGTCGATCTTGTGCACGATCGCGTACGTGACCGCGTTCTCTCGGACGAAGTCCAAGAGGCGTTGCAGTTCGGGGCGGTCCGCAGTGCGGGCCGATTCGCCTCGGTCGACGAACTCGTCGATCACGATCGCGCCGAGCGACGCAGCCTTGCGGGTGCACGCCTCGCGCTGCGCGGGGATCGAGTAGCCCTCCGGATCTCCGGCGCGTTCGGCTTGTTCTTTGGTGCTGACCCGCACGTAGATCACTGCGGTCGCACCACCCGCGGTGGCTTCGTCGACGAGGCCAGCGTCAACGTGAGTGGTTCGGGCGCGCTTCACGATGCGGCCTCCGTTGCGGATTCGTCGGCGGCCGGCGTGGCGAGGCCATGCCGGGCGACGAGGCGTTCGAACAGGTCAATCAGCTCACCGATCGCGGACTCAGGGAGGTCGCGGTAGCGGGCCGGCAGGTAGGCGTGGAAGCCGGGCAGGTCGTCGGGCACGGCGTAGCCGGCATGGGCGTACATGTCGGCCAGGCTCATCCCGAGGACCTCGGCGATGCGGGCGAGCTTGTCGGGGCTCGGCGCGGCGAA
>WLNW01000104.1 GCA_009699605.1 Actinomycetota bacterium
AAGGTCCTCGACCGGATCATTCTCGGCGACGCCCGCGAGTTGCTCGCGACGAACGAGTTCGTGGCCGACAATTCGGTGGCGTTGCTCGTGACCTCGCCGCCGTACTTCGCGGGCAAGGAGTACGAGGAGGCCATCGGCACGGGCCACATCCCCGGTAGTTACAAGGAGTACCTCGCCATGTTGCGCGAGGTGTTCGCCCTCAGCGCGAACAAGCTCGAGCCGGGTGGGCGCATGGCGATCAACGTGGCCAACCTCGGTCGCAAGCCGTACCGGTCGCTCGCCGCCGACGTCGTCACCATCCTGCAGGACGACCTCAAGTTGTTGCTCAGGGGCGAGATCATCTGGCAGAAGGCGCTCGGCGCCGGTGGTTCTGTTGCGTGGGGAAGCTTCCAGAGCGCGGCCAACCCGGTCCTGCGTGACGTCACCGAGCGCGTCATCGTCGCGAGCAAGGGCCGCTTCGACCGGGCGATCGATCGGCCCACACGGGCGAATCGTGGCCTGCCCCACGAGGTCTCGATCGACGTCGACCGCTTCATGGAGGCCACCACCGACGTGTGGGAGATCGCGCCCGAGAGCGCGACCCGCGTCGGGCATCCGGCGCCCTACCCCGTCGAACTGCCAGCCACGCTCATCGATCTCTATACCTACGTCGGCGATCTCGTGCTCGACCCGTTCATGGGGTCGGGCACCACGGCGGTCGCCGCGGTCGAGCGCCGTCGGCACTACCTCGGCTTCGACACCGATGCGGCCTACGTCGCGGCCGCCGACGCGCGCATCGTCGGCGCGCGGGAGCGGGCCACGGCGCCGTTGCGGGTCACGGTGCCGGTCACTGGCGACGAAGCCAGCACGCTCTCGCCGCGCGCGCTCGCCACCCGCGAGGGCAAGAAGGCCAAGGACATCGCCGCCCAAGTCCTGGGCGAAGTCGGCTTCGTCTCGGTCGAGTCGAATGTGAAGCTCTCCACCGGCATGGTCATTGACTTCGTGTGCACCGACCCCACCGGCGGGATCTGGTACGTCGACTTCTCGGGCACCTCCAGCAGCATCCGCGCCGGGCTGCGGCGCACCGACGCCATCTGGAAGAGCCTCGGGCGCTCGGCACTCGTCGAACGCCGGGGTGCGTCCACCGACCCGCGCTGGTTGGTACTCACCACCGACTCGGTCCCGGCGGCCGGCCCGGCGTGGAAGGCGCTGCAGCAAGGTCGCAAGCTCGGGCTGGTCCACGACGCGCTCGACGTGTTCCAAGAAGCCACGGTCGAACGACTGAAGATCTACGCCGCGGGTGATTCCGCAGCGCGACTTCCGTTCTTTCCGAAGGACCAGCCATGACCACGTTGCGGGCGTAGGGAGCACAACACGTGGCGACAGCCCGCACCGAGATCACCGAGATCGTCACCGGGCTCGGCATGCTCGGTTTCGCGTCGCTCGAGCACGCCATCACGGTCCGCTCGGCGCTCGTGCGCAATGTCGAGACCGTCCACTTCGAACGGCTCGAGGACGCGTTCGCACAAGGTACGCATCGTCGTGAGTTCGTCGTGGCGTGGGCGAACGGCGAGGCGTTCGCACGGAGCAACGACGGACTGCGTGGCCGGCCGCCGTGGCAGGTCGAGTGGAAGGGTCCGCACAAGCCGCCGGGGTACGAGCAGATCCCGGCTGACCTCCGGGTCGACCACGTCTACCTGCTGTCATGCAAGTACGGCTCGACGATCCTGCACAACGTCTCGCCGGCGCACCTCTTCGACCGCCGCTTGGCCGACCGGCGTGGCGAGCGCGTCGACTGGTTTGCGACGGTCGCCCCCGAGGCCTATCAGGATCTGTACTCGGCGTGCCGTGCCGAGATGGGACGCGATGAGCTGCCGGCCGATGTCGGCGACCTCCGCACCGATCACCGGCGCGTGTTCAAGTCGTTGCCCCGCACATGGTCGGCCGGCACCGCCGAGCCCTATCACGAGCTCGTGCGCTCGGTGTCGGTCGTATCCGCGCAACGCTGGAACGCCAGCCTCACCCCGGCGGTGCGCGAGGAGTTCCTCTGGCGCATCCTGCGACTGCAGCCGTCGCCCTACTTCGTGCTGGGGGCCACCGACGAGCACGATCCTTTGCGGTATCGCGTCCTCACCCCGTGGGATTTCCGGGCCCGGTTCGCGTTCCGGGCCTTCGACGCGTGGCCGCACGTGGTCGGCCAACCCATCGTGCGGTGGCGTGCCGTCGTGCTCGATCGCGTGCTCGGCACGGAGCGCACCATCGACGGCCACGTCGAGATCCGCTGGAGTCACGGTCGGTTCTCGGGCGTTCCCGAGGCCAAGGTGCACCTCGATTCGCATCCCCACACCGTGGCCGGGTACGAGCCCCTCAGCTGATGGGGTCGATCGCGTGTTGCGCGGTCGACCAGCGGCGCGCCACGAGCTCGCGCGCGAGGGCTGCGTCGCTCGTGACGTAACGACGCAGCGTGTCCCGGTCGAGCTCGTGTATGCGATCGCGCTCGACTTCGACGATCGGCAGACCGAAGTGGCGCGCCAGCGACTTGAGCCCGCACGACAGTCCAGACTTCGGGTCGATCTCGCTGCGGTACAGCCGGTAGCCGTCGAGGTGACGGTGGTGGTACCACCGGCCCCGGTAGGCGCCCGGGTGCCCGAGTAGCGGGTTTCGCGAGAGCGCGATGCTCGGGTCGTGCGTGATTCGTAGGCCGAGGTCGACGCCGATGAGGCGCGCCCGATCGTCGAGGAACGGGAGATCGAAACCTGAGCCGTTCCAGGTGACGAGCACGCCGGGGGTCAGCGCGGCGACGGCACGGTCGAGCGCCACGAGCAACTCGTACTCGGATCCGTCGAGCACGAGCTCGACGCCGGGGCCCACGATTGCCACCCCGACGATGGGCGCCACAGTCGGATCGAGACCGTCGACGGTGGTGTCGGTCTCGATGTCGAGGCCGTACAGCGGCGGCTCGGTGGTGGGTTCTCGGCTGATGCACCAGAGCCTACGAACTCGAGGCCGAGGAACTTGCAGCCCTCTCGTGTCAGGACCCGTGGAGGCACCGAGATGTGTGTTCTGCAAGATCGTTCGAAGCGAGCTGTCGGCGTTCGGGGTGGCGCGCACCGAGGCGTGCACGGCGTTCCTCGACGCGCACCTCAGACGCTGATCGTCAACCGATAGCCGCGCGCGTCGCGCTCGTCGTCGTCGCCCAGTACGAGTGCGCGACCGGTCGCGACGCGGCGTGCGGTCCACGCGGCGGCGAATGCGTCGAGTACGTCATCGGGCTTCGCGCCCCGCGGGATGGTCTGCATCAGGTCGTCGAGATCTACGAAGTGTTCGCGCAACGCGTCTCGTCGTTCGGCGCTCCCGCCGGGCGTGCGCTTCGGTTCGGCGCATGGTTCCCCGCGCACCACAGCGAAAGACGTCTCGGGGTGCACCTCGCTCAGTCGGGGTTGCATAGATGGCTCGATACGCGACGCGAGCTCGCGCATCTTGGGTAGCAGGTTGAACGCTTGGATCGACAGTCCCTTGCCGCTCGCGGCGCGACATCGCGCGAGCGCATCTGCATAATCGGTTGCCCCGAGTACGTCGAGCGGTGGGGTGGGGAACAGCGCGCTACGTCGCGCGCCGAGCAACCGACGCGCCGCGACGTCGGCCGCGCGGTGTCCGTCGGCGGCGAGGCCGATCGGCATGTCGATGCCCACCGCGGCGAGGCGGCCCGAGCCGAGGTCGATGGTCACCGGGGCGATGTCGGGCACCACGGCGACCGTCGACGGCGAACCCGGTTCGATGCCCGTGATGACCACGACCCAGCCGCCACGACATCCATCGACCCCCGCCACCGCGAGCGCGGCCGGGCCCACCCCTGGATCCGATGTGGCCGCGCTCCTATGGTTAGTGAGTCGCATCACAAGGGAGCATTCATGGGTCGCCTGGCGGGAAAAGTCACCTATGTCACCGGCGCTGCGTCCGGCATCGGTCTCGAGTGCGCGCGTCGGTTCGCGAACGAGGGTGCCGTGGTTGTCGGCGCCGACCTTCGCACCAACGACTCGTGGGCCGAGGTGGTCGCCGCGGCGCCGGCGGCGGGCTTCCACGTACTCGACGTGCGCGACGAAGCGGGCCAGCTTGCGGTAGCCGCCGACATCGTGGCGACGCACGGACGCATTGACGTAGTCGTCACCGCGGCCGGTATCGCGGGCGGGGGTTTCGTGCACAACATGACCCTCGAGTCGTGGCAGCTCGTGCAAGACGTGAACATCACCGGCACGTTCCTCACCGCCAAAGCCGTGCTCCCCGCCATGATCGCGCAGCGCAGTGGGTCGATCATCACCGTGGCCAGCGTCGAGGGACTTGAGGGTTGCGAGGGCGGTAGCACCTACAACGCGTCGAAGGGGGCAGTAGTCCTGCTCACGAAGAACCTCGCGTGCGACTACGGCGCGGCCGGTATCCGCGCGAACTCGATCTGCCCCGGCTTCATCGACACGCCGCTGCTTCAGAGCGTGGTCGCGAACATGCCCTACGCCGATCAGATCAAGGCGCAGCACAAGCTGGGTCGCTTCGGCCGGCCCGACGAGATTGCGGGAGCGGCGTTCTTCCTCGCGTCCGACGATTCGTCATTCGTGACCGGCGTTGCCCTACCGGTGGACGGCGGCTACGTGGCGGGCCATTCGTACGGCGTGTCGAAGATGCTGTTCGGCGGAGCCTGAGCGCTCAGGTGCGGTTGCGGAATGGTACGGCCATCGCACCCACGGCAACTGCGCCGAGCACGAGGATCGCCCACTGCCCGGTGACCGCTGAGAGCACGAGCAGGGCCAGGAGAACGGCCGCGACGAGAACGAGCAGCGCAGTGGGGACCGGTTTACGTTCGTTCACGGTCAACGCCCTTCGAAGTTCGCCGGGCGCTTTTCGATAAAGGCGAGTGGGCCTTCGACGGCGTCGCGGGTCGAGCTCAGCGCATGCCCTTCGCGCGCCTCGATGCCGAACGCCTTGTCGATGGGGATCCCGTCGCTCTCGCGCACGGTGCGCTTGATGGCCTGCACGGCGAGCGGGCCGTTCTGGGCGATGCGTGCTGCGAACCGGAGTGCCTCGTCGAGCACGTCGGACGCGTCGACGACGCGGTTCACCAGGCCATACCGCAGGGCCTCGTCCGCAGTGATCGAGTCGCCCGTGAGCAACACCTCCATCGCTATGGCGTGGGGGAGCTGACGGGCCATGCGCGTCGTGCCGCCGCCGCCCGCCATGATGGCCCGCTTCACCTCGGCGAGCCCGAACGTGGCGTGGCGCGCGGCGATGCGGATGTCGGTGCCGAGTACGAGCTCGCACCCACCGCCGATCGCGAGTCCGTTGACCGCCGCGATGATCGGCTTGTCGAAGGCCACGCCTTTCAGGACGCCCCTCGTGAGGATGCGGGTGTCGGCCAGGATGCGGTGGTCCCACTCGTTCTCGGGCTTGCGAGTCCCGGAGTAGAGCGGGATCACCTGGCCCAGATCTGCGCCTGCGCTGAAGGCGATGTCACCGGTGCCGGTGATAATGACCGCGCGCACGCGATCGTCGGCCGCGAACTCGGTCCACGCGTCGGCGAGTCGGCAGAACGCCTCTGGGTCGAGAGCGTTGCGCTTTTCGGGGCGATCGATTCGCACGATCGCGACGTGGCCATCGCGTTCGATCACGATCGGTGACATTGGTGTTCCTCCACTGTGTCAGGCTGGGACCGAGGCATCACGACGTTGGCACGAAGCGGACTTCGAACATCTCGGGCCATCGCTTGCCGGTGAGCAGGAACGTAGCGTTCGTTGCGTCGTAGGCGATGCCGTTCAGTGCGCCGTCGGGATCGTCGGTGGTGGATCTTGGACGCAACTCGGGCATATCTGCGATCGCGGTCACCTGTCCCGAGGTGGCGTCGATGCGCACGATGCGGTCGGTTCTCCACACGTTGGCGTACACCGCCCCACTCGCGCATTCGAGCTCGTTGAGATTGGTCACCGCGGCACCGGCGAGGGAGACGACTACGGTGCGCCGCGCGACGAGGGTCTGCGGATCGCGAACGGTCAAACGGGCGGAGCCGTCGCTGGTGATGATCTCTTCGCCGAGCGCGCAGATACCCCAACCGTCGGCGTCGTACTCGAGCCGTGTGACTTCGGTGAACGTCGCGGCATCGAGTACGAACGCGACTCGCTCTTGCCAGGTGAGTACGACGAGGCGGTCTCCGATTCTCGTGAGGCCCTCGGCGAACATGGTCGCGGGGAGGTCGTAGCTGCGCAGCACCCGCCCGCTCGCCCGGTCGATTGCGCGTACCGACGATCGGCCGTACAGACCGCTCGACTCGTAGAGGACCGTGCCGTCGATCTCGAGGCCCTGGGTGAACACATTCGTGTCGTGCGCCTTCCGGGCGATGATCTCGGCGCGCCAAGTGACGCTGGCCGTGGTGTCGGTGACGCGACGCGTGGGGTCGGTGTCGTCGGAGCATCCGGCGATCGACGGCGTCGCGAGCAGCACGCACGCGAGCACGACTCGCCTGGCACACAGGAGGACGTGCACCGCAGGCGACGGCGACTCGCGCGTGCCCGGGCTTCGAAAGCGCATGAGTCGGCACGCTAGTTGCGTGCCGGGTTCGGTAACGTCCGCCAGCGTGCGACGGGCGAGTGCTCGACACCGGGGAGGAAGCGGCCATGGGTGAGCTCGACGGCAAGGTGGCGTTGGTAACCGGCGCTATCCGACGGCCCTTCATGGGGGCGGCGACCGCGCGGTTGCTCGCGTCCCGCGGCGCTGCGGTGGTGTGCGCCGACAAGGTGGCCGCCGCGGGCGACGACTCCCCCGATCGTGACACCACCGTGGTGCGATCCGAGGCGCTGCAGGCACTGGTGGCCGAGCTCACGGCCGATGGACACCGCGCCGTAGCGATCGACATCGATTCGGCCGACGAAGACTCGGTCGGGCGAGCGGTCCGCCGTACCGTTATGGAATTTGGCCGACTCGACATCTGCTGTCACCTCGGCGGTGGAACGTCGCCCGAACGCGACCGTCCGCTGCTCGAGATCAGCCTCGACGACTGGGACGCCACCTGCGAGCGCAACCTGCGGAGTGTGTTCGTGCTCAACCGAGCGGTGGCCGAGCAGATGATCAGCCAGGGCAACGGCGGGGCGATCGTCAACCTCGGGTCGTTCGCCGCCGTGCGACTCGGTTCGGGACCACCGGCGTTCAGCGCGGCGAAGGCCGGTGCCGAGGCGCTCACGTGCCTGTTCGCGAAGGAGCTCGCTCCGCACGACATCCGGGTCAACATGATCCACGCACTCTGCGTCGACGCCGGCGACGGGCCGATGAACCCCGGCTTGTCGCGCAACGCCGAGGCGAGCGGTCGCAGCCCCGATCAGTGGATGCGCGACATGGTGCCGATGGGCCGTTACCAGTCGCCTGACGAAGTGGCGTCGGTCGTGGCGTTCCTCTGCGGTCCGGGGGCCAGCTTCACGTCCGGGCAGGCATTTTCGGTGTCCGGCGGCGCGTGCTGACCGAGCAGCACCCTTCGGGTAGCCGAACCGACCACCCACCGCGAGCGCACGGTGGCCATGCGCCGTTCGTAATGGGTTGGTAATGACCGTGACCGCTTGAATGGCGGGTTTCGGCCCGGAATTGGCCACGGAACATGACGAACCCGGGTCCTTCTTGACAGTTCGGTTACGAAGGTGAAGGATTTCGATCGTGGAACTTGATCCGCCCGTCCCGCTCTCGATGGCCCTCGACGAGCCCGCTCGCGGCGCGAGCGTGCTCGTCGAGTCGGATCTCGAGGACTGGGCCTGGGCTATGCGTCTCGAAGAAGAGCTCGACTACGACCTGCTCGCCAACGACGTCGTCGCCGTACGCCGTCAACGGCTGGTCGGCCGCGTACGGGTCGTTGCGCTCATTGCCGCGGTGTCCAGCGTCGTCGGCGTCATCCGGATCGGGTTCGAGTACGGCGTCGGTGTCGGCATCGTCGGCGCCTGGGCCCTGCCCGTCGTCGTGCTGGCCGTCGTGCTCTCCGCCGAGAAGGTGCTGCTCCGCTTCTCGCGGTGACGATTCCCTCATGCCAGACTGCCGTCCATGAGGATCGGGTACACCGGAGAACACGAGACGCTCCGCCACGAACTACGCGCGTACTACGCCGACCTGCTCACCCCCGAGCTGCGGGAGCGAGTGGCGAGCGATCACGGCATCGGGCCCAACACCCGCGAGGTCGTGGCGCGCTTCGGCAAGGACGGCCTGCTCGGTCAGGGCTGGCCCGTTGAGTACGGCGGCAAGGGCCACGGTCCGATGGAGCAGTTCGTCTTCTTCGACGAATCGATGCGGGCCGGTGCGCCGGTGCCGATGCTCACCATCAACACCGTTGGACCCACGATCATGGCGTACGGAACCGACGCGCAGAAGCAGTACTTCCTGCCGAAGATCCTCGGCGGCGAGATCCAGTTCTGTATCGGCTACAGCGAGCCGTCGGCGGGCAGCGACCTCGCGGCGCTCACCACCCGCGCCGAGCGCGATGGCGACGAATACATCGTCAACGGCTCCAAGCTCTGGACATCGCTCGCGAGCGACGCCGATTGGTGCTGGCTCGCGGTGCGCACCAACCCTGAGGTGAGCAAGCACAAGGGCATCTCGATGCTCCTCGTCGACATGAAGAACACGCCTGGCATAACCGCAGTGCCGCTCAACCTGCTGCCCGGGCACAACATCTGTCAGGTCTACTTCGAGGACGTACGGGTGCCCGTCGCCAATCGGGTGGGCGAGGAGAACGGCGGTTGGCGCCTCATCACGAGCCAGCTCAACCACGAGCGGGTCACGTTGTGCAGCTCGGGCATGATCGAGAAGTACATCGACGAGACCCGCGAATGGGCTCGTGCAACCAAGCTCGAGGACGGAACCCGCGTCATCGACCAGCAATGGGCGCAGCTCATCCTGGCCCGTATCTATGCCCGACTCGAGTTTCTGCGTCTCCTCAACTGGAAGATCGCCTGGTCGGCCCAGACCGACAGCCTGCACCCGGCCGATGCGTCGGCCACCAAGGCATTTGGCACCGAGTTCTTCCTCGAAGCATTGCGAGGGTGCCAGGAGATCGTCGGCCAGGCGGGCTACCTCCCCACTGGGTCGCCAGGGGCCGTGCTCGCCGGCCAGCTCGAACAAGCCATGCGCGGCCTGCTCATACTCACGTACGGCGGGGGTACCAACGAGCTGCAGCGCGACATCATCGCCATGTTCGGGCTGGGCATGCCCCGCGCCGATCGCTGATCGACTCATCCACCGCGACTCACCCGCGACCTTCACGGAGAACTCCTGCAATGGACTTTGCACTCAACGAAGAACAGAACGCCACCCGCGATCTGGCCCGCCGGATCCTGGGCGATCTGGTCACCCCCGATCGCCACAAGGAGCTCGAGGGTGCCGGTGAGTGGTTCGATCACAAGGCATGGAGTGCGCTGGCCGATGCGGGGCTCCTCGGCATCGCGCTGCCCGAGGCATATGGCGGCGCGGGGCTCGGCTTCCTCGAGGTCGCGTTCGTGCTCGAGGAGATCGGACACACCGTCGCCAAGCTCCCCTACATGGCCTCGATCGTCCTCGGTGCGCTGCCCATCGCCGAGTTCGGTACCGCCGACCAGCAGGCCGCGTGGTTGCCATCGCTCGCCGACGGTTCCTCGGTTGCCACCGCGGGCCTGGTCGCGGGACGCGCGACCACCGCGGTCGAAGCCGACGGTCAATGGACCCTCACCGGTCGCCGCGACTTCGTGCCCGCGGGTCTCGATGCCAACCTTGCGCTGATCCCCGCCGACACACCGTCGGGCAACACCGTGTTCGTCGTCGATCTGAAGGGTGCAGGCGTCACCCTCGTGCGCCAGGACACCACCACCGGCATTCCCGAAGCGCAGATCGAACTGGCCGGCGCGCCGGCCATCGGCGTCCTCGGCGCGGTGGGCGGAGGCGGCGAGATCGTGGCCTGGATCACGTTGCGCGGCACCGCCGCGCTGGCGGCTATCGCCGTGGGTGTGTGCGAGGCAGCGCTGCGCATCACTGCGGAGTACACCAAGACCCGCGAGCAGTTCGGCCGCCCGATTGCCACCTTCCAAGCCGTCGGCCAACGCGCGGCCGATGCCTACATCGACACCGAAGCGGTTCGGCTCACCGCGCTGCAGGCCGCGTGGCGCATCAGCGAAGGTCTCCCGGCCGAGAACGAGGTCGCCATCGCCAAGTTCTGGGCGGCCGACGGCGGTCAGCGCGTCGTGCATGCTGCGCAGCACCTGCACGGCGGCATGGGCGTCGATCGCGACTACCCCGTCCATCGCTATTTCCTGTGGGCGAAGTCGATCGAGCTCACCTTTGGTGGAGCGACTGCCCAACTGCTGAAGATCGGCAAGGCCCTGGCCGACGGCTGACCCGCAGGCTGCCGTCAGGCGGCTTCGGTTTCGCGTTCGGGGGGTGGGGCGGAGGCGTACCAGACCATGTCGTTGTGGATGGGTTCGCCGAGTGGGTGGCGGTAGGTGTGTCCGGGTGGTGGGCCGGGTGGCTTGTTGGTGCCGGGTGGTGCGGGTTTGACGTGTCCTTGGATGATGCAGCCGTTTTGTAATCGGTGGATGAGTCCGTCGGGCTGGTTGGCGTTGCCTTCGACGGTGCAGTGGCCGCGGTGGATGGCGTCGTGGTGGAACGGGCAGTGCGCCGCCAAATTCTCGGTATCGGTGACGCCGTGGTCGCGGCCCCAGTGGAGGATGTGGTGCACTTCGAGGTGGCGTGTGTTCGCGCATCCGGGGTAGCGACAGATCCGGTCGCGGTCGAGGACCACGCGGCGGGTGTGGACCGGGACGGCGTGCTGTTTGCGGCCCACGTTCACTGGTAGGCCTTCGGTTTCCCACAGTGGCCGCACGACACCGTCGCACGTCAACTTTTCGAACAGCGAACGCGGGATGCCGGGGCCGTTGTCGATCCAGGTGCCTTCGGTGTCGAGGTGGATGTAGGTCCGGTACTGGTCGCGGCGATCAGGGCTGTCGACCGCGCCCAAGGACCGGTGGGCGACGTCGACGAGGGCGTCGGCCCACGACACGTCTTGGCGGCCGGCGTGGAACAACCGGTTGTGCGCTTCTTTCAATGCTTGGTCGACGACGGCGCCTTCGTCCGCGGGGAGCTCGAGGTGCAGAGAGAAACGGCCGTCGTCGTTGAAGCCGTGCGACAACCGGCCCGGCGCCAAAGCCGCCGCGATCCGTGCTTGTTCTGCGGCGTCGCGTTCCGCGGCTTCGCGTTTGGCTTTCGCGGCGAGCCACGCCGGGTCGTTTGGCTTCTCGTCGGCGGGGTCGGGGTCCTTTGGCTTGTCGTCCGCGTAGCGGAACCGCGACAACGTCGCCGAAAGCTGGCCGACCGTCGCGTTCTTCGCTTGCTCGCACACGTCGACGTCGGTGTGTGACCTGGCATGCGCGACGACGACCGCGACCTGATCGACCGACAGTTCACCGTTTCCGAACGCGGCGAATGTCGCCGGCAACTCGTCGCGACGCCGAGCCATCGCGACCATGCGTTTGGCCCGTGCTGGTGACAGGCCGGTTTGCCACGCCAACCAATGCTCGGGACTACGCAACCCCGGGCCGCTCCAGGCGTTCACCGTGAGTGCTTCGGCGACCAGCTCCACCACGCGCGCGTGCAACACGTTCAAATGCCCGCACAACGTGACGAACTCGGCATGAATACGCAGCGTCGTCGCCTCCGTAGA
>WLNW01000105.1 GCA_009699605.1 Actinomycetota bacterium
GCAACGCGTGGTCTGCGCGACCGCGAGCCGGACGAGCTCGGTGGTTCGCGGGCCGAGGTGGTTGTTGGCGCGGATCTTGCCGTTGAGGTCGCTGAACCCGCGGAAGAAGTCGGGCGCATTGGCCATGAGCCGGAGGAAGTCCTGCAACCCCGCCCGTGGGGTGACCTCCCATTGCGCTCGCAAGTCGTCGGGCAGTTCTTCGAGCGGTACCAGTGGGACGAACCCATTGCCCTCACCCATGACCGACCCCCGTTATGTCGCTGATGGGTGTGCAGCGTATTAGTTTCCGTTGATGGCGACGTACCGCACGCTCGAGGTCGAACGGCAGGGCCGTGTGGGCTGGCTGATATTCAACCGGCCCGCCGCCGGCAACGCGATGAACGCCACCATGATGGCCGAGCTCGAAGATGCGTGGCTCGAGCTCGACGCCGACCCCGCCGTTCGGGTCATCGTCAACACCGGCAACGGCCCCGCGTTCCAGTCTGGTGTCGACGTGGTGCAACTCGCCCGCGACAAGGACGCGATGCGAAAGTTCAGCCGCCAGACCCGCGACGCCCAACTGCGGTTCACGAGCTGGCACCTCAACATCTGGAAGCCCGTGATCGCGGCGGTCAACGGGGTGTGTGCCGGGGGCGGGCTGCACTTCGTGGCCGACGCCGACATTGTCATCGCCGCCGCCGGGGTTACCTTCGTCGACCCGCACGTGTCGGTCGGGCAGGTGGTCGCGTACGAGGGCATCACGCTCGCGCGGACCTCGCCCATGGAGGCCGTCATGCGCATGGCGCTCGTCGGTCGCCACGAGCGCCTCACCGCCGAACGCGCCCGCCAGCTCGGAATCGTCAGCGAGGTGATCGACCCCCCCGATCGTTTGCGAGCGCATGCCCAGGAGTTGGCCGAGAAGATCGCGAAGAACTCACCGGCCGCGATGCGGGCCACGAAGCAAGCGCTGTGGGGCGCCCTCGAGGCGGGCCTCACCGACTCGTGTCGCAACGGGGCGCAGATCCTCGCGGGCATGTGGGGTCACCCCGACCAGGAGGAGGGACCGAGGGCCTTCGCCGAGAAGCGAGAACCCGAATGGGCACCGCTCACCGGACCCACGGCCGTCGCCACTACTGGTCCTTGAGTCGGCCCTTCATGTCGTCGAGCGAGGCCAGCACCGGGTAGCCACTCACGCTGATGGCATTGCCGTGCGTGGTGTGGTGGATGTCGAAGGCTGACTGCAATGCGGCGTGTTGGCCCATCACGTCGAGCGTCTGGTTCACGGCTCGCTTGGCCTGGCGCAGGGCGAAAGGGTGGAACTGCGAGATCTCGTGCGCGAGCGCCATAGCGTTCGGCCACAGCTCTTCGAGGGGCACGACACGGTTGACCATGCCGATCTGCTCGGCTTCCTGTGCGGTCATGGCCCGACCGGTGAACAACATCTCCTTGGCCTTGCGCGCACCGAACTCCCACGTGTGGCCGTGATACTCGACCCCGCACGCACCGAGCGCGACGACCGGGTCGGAGAAGGTCGCGTTGTCGGCGGCGATGATGAGGTCCATCGGCCAGATGAGGTTGAGCGCGCCCGCGATGCACTTGCCCTGCACTGCGGCGATGGTCGGTTTGGGGATATTGCGCCACTTCAGGCCGAACCCGAGGTACTTGCGACATTCCCAGTCGTAGAGCTCCGACAGCCACCACGAGCCGTCGTCGTTGGCGAGCTTCGGTTGCTCGTCGTCGACCTTGAGATCGTGCCCGGCCGAGAAGTGCTTGCCTTCGGCGCGCAGCACGATCACCCGCACATCGCGCGAGGCGGCCGCGAGATCGAAGCAGGCGTCGAGCTCGTCGAGGAACACTTCGTTCTGCGCGTTGGCCTTCTCGGGGCGGGCCAACGTGATGACGCCGACTCGTTCGTCGACCTCATAGCGGATGTACTTGCGCTCTGCGTCAGCGGCCATGCCCCACGATGCCAGACCGCACCGAGCGGCGCTCGCGACCAGTCGGTGCGTTACCGTTTGCACGACGCATCCAAGTTCGCCAGGGGAGAGCCATGTCTGCACCCGAGAGTCCGAAGATCGATGGGTTGGGGCCCACCATCCGCCACCTCGACCACTCCGACAACCCGTGGCAGAAGGTCCGCGCTCAGCGCAACGCCGACGGCTCCGAATCGTTCGTCCACGAGAAGTGGCTCGCGTTCTCCGCGGACCCGCAGTACCTGTCGCTCTATGCGAAGTACGACCCCGGCATGATTGTGCGGCGCCATGGCCACTTCAGCCCGCACATCGTCTTCGTGCTCGAAGGCGACGTGTGGTGCGGCGATGTGCACTGCCCGGCTGGCACCCACATCGAACTGCCCCTCGGCGGCGCGTTCGGGCCCTTCGTGGCCGGTCCTAACGGCACCGTGATGTACGAGGTCATGATGGGCGACCCGCGCTCATGGGGTGAGGAGCCCGAGGCGTTCGAGGCGGCCCTCGCCAAGCACGGCGTAACCCCACTGCCGGATCCGCCGCTCGAGTACCCCGACTGGCTCCAGGATCTGCGCACCCACTGGGCCGCCGACGAGTAGCGCCGAGTAGCGAAGTATTTGCGCTTCTTTGGTCATCGGAGCACCGTAGGGGTGTCCGATGACCAAAGAACGTGGCCGTGGCGGCACGGCGTCAGTGGAACCAGTTCCCGCCGTTGACGTCGAGCGACTGTCCGGTGATCGCCGCGCTGCGGTCACTGAGCAGGAACACCACGGCCGATGCGATCTCTTCCGCCCGGGTGATCTGGCGTAGCGGGATGTCGCGGGTGACCTGTGCGATGACGTCGGCGACGGCGATCCCGCGTCGCTCGGCGAGCGTCTCGTAGTGCGCTTCGAGCGCGCCGCCCCAAATCTGCCCGGGCACGACCGAGTTGACCCGGATGCCTTCGGGGCCGAGCTCGGTGGCCAGCACCTGCGCTGCGACGAGGAGTGCGGCCTTCGACGCGGCGTACGGGCCGCGTCGGGCGGCCCCCCGTCGCGCGGCCTGCGAGTTGATCATGACGATGGAGCCGCCACCCGTGGTGCGCATCGCGTCGGCGAACGCAGTGCTGAGCATGACGGTGCCGACGACGTTTACCTCGAACACCGCGCGCCACTGCTCGGGTTCGGTGGCGTCGGCTCGAGCCATTGGCCCCATGACGAACGCGTTGTTCACGAGTGCATCGACGCGCCCGAACTCGTCGAGGGTCGTCGCGACGAGAGCTGAACGATCCGACGCTTCGGTGATGTCGGCGACCACGCCGCGCGCGGGCGTCCCCCGGGCGCGTAGCTCTTCGGCGAGCTCGGCGACGCGCTCTTCGGTTCGCGCGGCGACCACCACCCGCGCCCCAGCGTCGGCGCACGCGAGCGCGATGGCTCGGCCGAGGCCCGGGCCGATGCCGGAGACCACGATCACCTTGCCGGCGAGTTCAGCCGAGAACACGTCTGCCATGGTCAGTATCCTGGCACCTAGGCTCGGCGCAGGCTCAGGCCGTGGGCAATTCGATGGTGATCAGGGCGCCGCCGTCAGGAGCATTGGCCGCGCTCACCGTTCCGCCGTGGGCGATGACGATGTCGCGAACGATGGCCAGACCGAGCCCGGAGCCGTTCTTCGAGCGGGCGGCCGGGGCGCGGTAGAACCGATCGAACACGTGGGCGACGTCGTCATCGGCGAGCCCCGGCCCGTGGTCGCGAACGGCGACCTGGCCATTGCGCACCGTGATCTCGATGGGTCGGCCGGAGTCGTCGAACTTGGCCGCGTTGTCGACCAGGTTGCCGATCGCGCGTTCGAGCGCGTTGACGCGACCGTTGACCATGGAGCCATCTGCCACCACCGTGACGCCACGGCCGGTGCGTCGCTCGGCGCGTTCAGCGCTGCGTTCGATGATCGATCGGAGGTCGACGACCTGGGGGAGTTCGTCGTAGCGCGCGTTGGTGGCCAGTTCGACGATCTCGTTGACGAGGGTCGTGAGCTCGACGAGCTCGCTTTGAATGTCATCGACTGTGCGGGCCATCTGCTCGGGGGTGAGGCGATCGTGCTTCTTCAGCACGGACACGTTGGTGCGGATGGACGTGAGCGGGGTGCGCAGCTCGTGCCCAGCGTCCTGGACGAGCTGCTGCTGCTGTTCGCGCGACTGGGCCAGAGCGCCCAACATGCGGTTGAAAGCCGCGGCGAGGCGTCCGGTCTCGTCGTTGCCCTCGCCGGCGACCTCGTGACCGAACTGCCCGGTGCTGCTGACCAACTCGACGGCCGTGGTGAGCTGAACGAGCGGTCGCGTGACTCGCAGCGCAATCCACAGACCGATCGCGGCGGCCACCGCACTCACCGAGACGGCGAGGGCGAAGTAGCGGATGCGTAACGAGTCGAGGACGGTGTGGGTCTCGGTGAGATCGCGAGCGATCTGGACCGCACCGCGACCGGGCAAGGCGGTGGTGAGGATGCGCAGATCACGGCTGTCGTTTGCGACGTCCCGGCGGAGCGATCCGCCGTCGGTCGCGATCTGCTTGTCCTTCGCGTCGACCGGAAGCGTGCGGGTGCTGAACTCCGACAAGGGCGACACGACCACGTTGCCCGAAGAGTCGAGGAATTGCGTGGCGTAGACGAGCTGACGGCTCCGGCTCTCGAACTCGCGGTACAACGTCCCGGCGGCTCCGAACAGCGAGGACGGGTTGTCGTTCCCGCCACTGTTGCCGGGACGGATGCTCGGTCGTTCGTTGCGCACCAGCAGGTTCTGTACGTCGTCGATCGCACGATCGACCTCGTGGTACAGGCGCGACTCGGTCGTCCAATACGCGGTCGCACATGCGAGCGTGGTCGACGCCGCGGCGAGGACCACGAGTGACAGCACGATCCGCAGACGAAGTCCCATCAGGGTCGCACCACGTAACCGACCCCGCGGACGGTGTGCACGAGACGGGACTCGCCGTCGATCTCGGTCTTGCGGCGCAAGTAGCCGATGTAGACCGCGAGGTTCTTCGAGTCGGGGCCGAAGTCGTAGCCCCAGATGCGCTCGTAGATCGTGCTCTGGTCGAGCACGACACCCTCGTTTCGGACCAAGAGTTCGAGCAGATCGAACTCCGTCTTGGTGAGTTCGATTTCGCGACCGTTGCGCGACCCGCGCCGCCCGGCGGTGTCGAGGACGAGGTCGGCGACCCGGAGGTGGGCGTCGTCGGTCTCGACCCTTGTGCGGCGCAGCAGCGCGCGGATGCGCGCGAGCAGTTCGTCCAGGTCGAACGGTTTCGGCAAGTAGTCGTCGGCGCCCGCGTCGAGACCCGACACCCGCTCGGAGGTCTCGGTTCGCGCGGTGAGCATGAGAATGGGGGTTCGGTCCTGACGAGCCCTCAGGCGCCGGCACACGGTGAGCCCGTCGACGTTCGGCATCATGAGGTCGAGCACGACGACATCGGGTTTGTGTTCGACGATGAGGTCGAGCGCCTGCGCGCCGTCGGCGGCCGAGACCACGCGATAGCCCTCGAGGGCGAGCGCACGGTCGAGCGACTCGCGAATGGCGCGATCGTCGTCGACCACGAGGATTATGGCGGAGTTCGAGTTGCTCACGAATCCATACTTACCTGTGAAGGTGAGAGCGGGGTGAACGATGCCGCGTTCCTCACCGATTTCTCAACGAACGCCGCGGTACTCACCGCCTTCTCCTCCTCCTGCGAACTGGTAGTTCTGGAGCGCGCCCCGGCGCGCTCCAGAACTACCAGTTCGGTTCGGGTAGGGTCCCGCGGATGCAGTTCGGTACGGGAACAACCATCCGGTCCTTCGACGAGTATCGCCGATGGCTCACCGAGGCCGACGCGATCGGCTTCGACATGCTCACGTGCGGCGATTCGCAATCCCTCTGGGCCGAATGCTTCACCATGATGACCTTCGCGGCGATGCTCACCGAGCGCCCGAACTTGGCCATCACGGTCTCGAACCCCATGACGCGGCATCCGGCGGTCGTGGCGTCGGCGTGTGCGTCGGTGCAGCAGATCGCCAACGGCCGGTTCCGCTACGGCATGTCGTCGGGTGACAGCGCACTGCGCAATATCGGTGTCAGCCCGGCTACCGTCGCCGAGCTCGAAGCGTGCACCCACGCCGTCCGCGAGCTCACCGCAGGTCGCAGCGTCGATTGGAACGGCGCGACCCTCGGTCTGCACTGGCTCGAGGACCCGACGCCGGTTCCGGTGTGGCTCGCCGCCGAGGGCCCGCGCACGCAGCGACTGGCGGGTCGTCTCGCGGACGGTGTCGTGCTGTCGAACTGCCTGACCAAGGAGCGACTTGACGTCGCGATGGAGAACATCGCCGCGGGTGCGGCCGAGACCGGCCGGAACGTCGATGACATCGAGATCTGGCACATGTGCAACCTGATCTTCGCCCCGTCCGAAGAGGACGGTATCAACCTCATCCCGTCCGTACTGGCGGGCACCGCGAACCACGTGTTCCGGTTCACGCTCGAAGGCAAGGGACTGCCGGAGGAGATGAAGGCACGCGTACGCGGGCTCATGGGCGAGTACCAGTCCCGTCACCACGCCCAACCCGGCGGAGCGAACCCCAACAACGAACTCATCGACAAGTGGGGTCTGCGCGACTACCTGGCGCGCCAGGGCACCATCGCCGGGCCACCTGCGCATTGTGTCGAGCGCCTGCACGAGGTCGAGTCCTACGGCGTGCAGAACATCGTCGTGAGCCAGTTCGTGTCCGACCAGTACACCTGGATGCGCACGTTTGCCGATGACGTGCTTCCGGCTTTTCGATAGGACCCCGATGAGCACCAGACCGTCGTACAAGACCTTCGTGGTCGAGCGCTCGGTTGCCGCGCCTCGCGCCGAGGTGTGGCGCTCGCTGCTCGAACTCGTCGGCGCAGCCGGGTACGCCGTCGAAGGCGATCCGGCACCACACGGGCCAGGGGCCACCCTTGCCTTCCGGCTGGGCGACTATGACCTCGTCGAGCAGACACTCTCCCTCGAGGAGCCCTGGCGTCGGTGCTACGCGTTGACCTCTGGGGCGCCCGTCGCGCTCTACCAGGGCACAACCACCATCCGTGACGACGGCCCGACGTGTCTGCTCGTGTGGAGCTACCTCGCCGATCCGGGTGCCCACGAGGGCGCTGTAGCGTTTCTCGACCGGGCGCAGGAGGCGTTGCGCACCGCGACGGAGCGGGTCGCCCGTGCGGCCGAGGCCACGACTTGACCGCACGGGGTGGTTCAATTGAGCCTGTGAAGATGAGCGAGCTGCGTCACGACTGGTCGATACCCGAAACCGTTGCGCTTCTCGGCCGCCCGTTCCATGATCTGCTGGCCGATGCCCAAGCCGTGCACCGGGCAGGTTTCGACCCGAACGTGGTCGAGGGCGCGATGCTGTTGTCGGTCAAGACCGGGGCATGCCCCGAGGACTGTGCGTACTGCCCGCAGTCGTCGAGGTATGACACCGGCCTCATCCCCGAGCGCCTGATGCCCACCGCCGAGGTGATCGCTGCGGCCCAGAACGCGAAGGCCGCCGGCGCGACCCGGTTCTGCATGGGTGCCGCATGGCGTTCGCCGAACGACCGCCAGGTCGAGCAGATCGTCGAGCACATCGAAGCGGTCGCCGACCTCGGCATGGAAACCTGCGTCACCCTCGGCATGCTCACCGACCGTCAGGCCGGGCGCCTGGCCGAGGCCGGGCTCGACTACTACAACCACAACCTCGACACGTCGCCCGAGTTCTACGGCACCATCATCACCACGCGCACATACGACGATCGCCTCGAGACCCTCGGCAACGTGCGAGCTGCGGGCATCAAGGTGTGCTGCGGCGGCATCGTGGGCATGGGGGAGTCGCGCACCGTGCGCGCTGGTCTGCTGGTGCAGCTCGCGGGGCTCGATCCGCACCCCGAGAGCGTGCCGGTCAACCTGCTCGTCCAGGTTCCGGGAACACCGCTGCACGGTGTTGAGGCGCTCGACGGGTTCGAGTTGGTTCGCACCATCGCGGCCGCTCGCATCATGATGCCGAAGTCAGTTGTCCGCCTGTCGGCTGGCCGCACCGAGATGAGCGACGAGCTCCAGGCGCTGTGCCTTCACGCCGGCGCCAGCAGCATCTTTCTCGGTGATCGTTTGCTCACCACACCCAACCCCGGCGACTCCTCCGATCACGACCTGCTGGACCGCCTGGGTGTTTCGCTCCGCGTATCCAGCGCGACCTTACGCCCGGAGGCACCCGTCCACACCGTCTGACCCGCCGACATTCCCGGGGAGGTATGGCGCTTCAGCGCGTGGCGGCGACGCGGTAGCGGCGGACCGACAGCGGCACGAAGGTCACGAGGATCAACACGCACCACATCACCGCGAGCGCGATGGCGTGGCGTTCGGGCCAGCGGTTCATCGGCGCGATCTGGTCGTTCGTGTTGCCGAAGAGCTTGCGCAACGCGGTGGTCACCGCCGATATTGGGTTCCACTCGGCGATCTTGCGCAATCCCGTCGGCATGCCGGCGGTGGGCACGAAGGCGTTCGACACGAACGTGACGGGGAACAGCCAGATGAAGCCGGCGCTCTGCGCGACCTCGACGCTGCGCACGCTCAGGCCTATGAACGCGCTGATCCAACTCATCGCATAGGCGAACACGAGCAACAATACGAACCCGCTCGCCGCGTCGAACAGGCCCGATCTCATCCGCCAACCGACCAGCAGCCCCGTGCCGATCAGCACGATGGTGACGACGAGGTTGTTCAACAGATCAGCCGACGTGCGGCCGATGAGCACAGCAGCGCGCGACATCGGCAGTGAACGGAACCGTTCGATGATGCCTCGCTGCAGGTCCTCGGCGAGACCGACGCTGGTGCTCGCCGAGCCGAATGCAACCGTCTGTGTGAATACGCCGGCCATGAGGAACTCGCGGTAGCTGATGCCCGGCACCTTGATCGCCGAGCCGAATACGTACGCGAACAGCAGCACGAACATCAATGGTTGGATCGCCGCGAACACGACCACATCGGGGACGCGCTTCATACGCAGGAGGTTGCGGCGGGTGACGACCAGCCCATCGTGGACGATGGCGCGTACATCGGCGTTCACTGCGCTGCTCCATGGTCGGCGGTGTGGCCGGTAAGCGCCAGGAACACGTCATCGAGACTCGGGCGCTGGAGCGCGATGTCGAGCAGCTCGATGTCGGCGGCACGAAAGCGGCTCACCGCCTCGGTGAGCGCGTCGATGCCACCGACGGGAAGGTTGATCGACCGCAATCGTGCATCGACGACGAAGTTCGACGGATCGGTGGTGATGCGGCGCAGGATCGCCACCGCTGCGTCGAGCTGGTTCAACTGGGCGAGCACGACGCGGAGGCTCTCGCCGCCGACGCGGGCTTTCAGCTGATCGGAGGTGCCCCGCTCGATCGCCTTGCCGTGATCGACTACCACGATCTGATGCGCGAGCTCGTCGGCCTCCTCGAGGTACTGCGTGGTGAGGAGCACGGTGGTACCCAAGTGCACGAGGTCGTCGATCACGCTCCACAGGTCGTTCCGGCTGCGTGGGTCGAGCCCGGTGGTGGGCTCGTCGAGGAATAGCACCTTCGGTCGAGACACGATCGCGCCTGCCAGATCGAGCCGCCGGCGCATGCCACCCGAGTACCCCCGCACGGGCCGATCTGCCGCCTCCTCGAGCGCGAACTGCTCGAGGAGTTCATCGGCGCGCGCCCGCGCCTTGTGGCGGGGCAACTGGTAGAGCTCGGCGAACATCACCAGGTTCTCGCGCCCGGTGAGGTATTCGTCGATGGCCGCGTGTTGGCCCGATACACCGATCACCCGGCGCACCTCGTCGGGCCGCGCGAGTGCGTCGATGCCGGCGACGCTGACCCTGCCGCTATCCGGTTTCAGCAAGGTGGTGAGCACCCGCAACGCGGTGGTCTTGCCCGCGCCGTTGGGGCCGAGCAGCCCGAGCACCGTGCCTTCGTCGACCTCGAGATCGAGGCCATCGAGGGCGCGCACCTTCCCGAACGTCTTGACTACGCCTTCGGTGACGATCGCCGGCATCGGGGGTCCTCCGTGATCGGAAAACACCCTATGGACCCGCGGCCGATCGATGCCAATCGACGCTCGCGCCCGGCGCGAGACGGAGAATTCATGATCGCTGCCGAGTCCGGTTCGCACTCGGACGGGTACGGTTCCCGGCTGGAAATGAGGTCCTGGATGAGTCAGAGAACTGGTCACGCACCGGCAGGTGTGGCCGCACTCACGGTCGGTGCCTTGGGCGTCGTGTACGGCGACATCGGAACCAGTCCGTTGTATGCCATGCGCGAGTCGTTCGCGAGCCATCACCACTCGCTGGCGACCTCCAACGACAACGTGCTCGGCGTGCTGTCGTTCGTGTTCTGGGCGCTGATGATCATCATCACGGTCAAGTACCTCATCTTCGTGATGCGGGCCAATAACAACGGCGAGGGTGGAATCTTGGCCCTCACCTCATTGGTCCTCGGCCGAGATCGCGCCAACACCAAGTCGCGCAGCAAGCGCGGCATGCTCGTGCTCTTCGGGCTGTTCGGAACGGCGTTGCTCTACGGCGACGGCATGATCACACCGGCCATCTCGGTGTTGTCCGCGGTCGAAGGCACCAAGGTCAAGACCGACCGCCTCGACGACTGGGTCGTACCGATCGCGGTCGTCATCATCATCGGTCTGTTCGCGGTGCAGCGCCGCGGTACCGCGAGCATCGGCAAGGTGTTCGGGCCGATCATGGTCATCTGGTTCGCGGTCATCGGCCTGCTCGGTTTCGTCGAGATTCTCGACAACCCGGTCGTGCTCAAGGCGCTCAACCCCTTCTACGCCCTGCAGATGGTCACGTCGAACAACTTGGATGGCTTCTTGGCCCTCGGTTCTATCTTCCTCGTCGTCACCGGCGGTGAAGCGCTCTACGCCGACATGGGCCACTTCGGCGTACGACCGATCAAGATCGGCTGGTTCACCGTGGTGCTGCCCGCACTGCTGCTCAACTACTTCGGCCAGGGCGCCCTCGTGATCAGCGACCCTTCGGCGATCGACAATCCGTTCTACCGGCTCGCTCCCGAGTGGGCGGTGTGGCCCCTCGTCGGGCTGGCCACCATGGCTACGGTCATCGCGTCACAGGCACTCATCTCCGGCGCGTACTCCCTCACGATGCAGGCGGTGCAGATGGGTTACATCCCCCGGGTCAAGATCACCCACACCTCGGCCGGCTCGTACGGCCAGATCTACATCGCCTCGATCAATTGGGTTCTCATGGTGGCCTGCATCGGGCTGGTGGTCGGCTTCCAGAAGTCCACCAACCTGGCGTCGGCCTACGGGCTCGCGGTGACGGCCACCATGGCCGTCACCACGATCCTCTTCTACGTCGTGCTGCGCGAGCGGTTCGGTTGGAAGCGGCCGCCCGCGATGCTGTTGTGCTCGACTTTCCTCGTCATCGACCTTGGTTTCGTCGGTGCGAACCTGTTCAAGATCCCCGATGGTGGATGGTTCCCGCTGGTCATCGCCGGCGTGGTGTTCACCCTCATGACCACGTGGCACACCGGACGTGGCCTGGTCGCGGCCAAGGTCAGGCGCAACGATCTCGAGCTATCGACGCTCATGCAGCGCGTCGGGCCGCAGGCGATACCGCGCGTACC
>WLNW01000106.1 GCA_009699605.1 Actinomycetota bacterium
CGGTGTGCGGCGCGGGCCAGGCGGGCTTTCGGGGGTCAGGTCCTCACGTAGCGGGCGAGCAGCATCGAGTCCTGTTCGAGCACCCGGGTCAGGGTGTAGCGGCGGTCGATCGGCGGGGTCGTCGCATCGGTGACCCGCGACGCGTCGCCGCCCACGACCATCGGCGACATCGTCAGGCACAGTTCGTCGAGCACGTCGGCCATGGCCAACTGACCGATGAGCGTGGGACCGCCTTCGCTCAGCACCACGCGGGCGCCCAGGTGGCCGAGGGCCACGAGTGCTTCACGCACGTCGATGCGCAGGCCGGCGAATTGCAGCACCGTCGTGCGCTCTTGTGCGTGACGAAGTCGACCCGGCGGCGCGGCGGCGGTCGTCAACACGATCGGTGGTTCAGGCGCGGTGAACAGTTCACCGTCGAGATCGAGATCGAGGTGACGCGTCAAGATGGCGAGCCTCGGCCGATCCGCCTGACCCCGTGTCGCTCGCGCTGCGGCAATCTCGGGCGTGGTGGTGATCGGGTGGTAGTTCTCCGACCGGGCGGTGCCCGCGGCCACGAGGATCATGTCGGCCACGGCGCGAATCGCCCGAAAGGCCTGCCGATCCGCGGGTCCGCCGAGCCCGCCCGACACCCCGTCTACGTGGGTTGCGCCGTCCAGGCTCGAGATCATGTTGGCGAGCAACCACGGTCGATCGGCGTGTGGGACACGGAGATCATCTGCATATACCGAGAAGACCTCGACATCCTCGATGGCGGTTGGCAACAGCTGGCGCATCCCCTGAACGTACTGTGCGCGTCGAGGTCTCTGGTGAACTCTCCTGGCGTTCAAATTGTGGGCGTTACGGGTCAGATGAACACGGTCGGTGATGATCCGCAGGCATGTGGATGAAGTTGGCAGATATCCACCGACAATTCACAGGGGATGCCTCTTTTGCTCCACAGGCTTGCGTGCGTAAGGTGCGTCCGCACGAGTCGCGGCCCCGCGTTCGGATGGCGGCTGACGTCTCTACTCTCGGTGGGTCAGACGGCTCCTTGGGGGCTGCGCGTTCGCAAGAGCGCACAGCAACCGCGAGCCTGCGTAAGCAGGGGAGCGGCCCGTACCTGAAAGTGCTGGCGGCGACTCGTGCACCGACGCCCGCGCGCCGGGAACACCACCCGGCCCGCGGGCGTTTTTTCTTTCGTATCGAAGGAGTTCTGCATGGCCTTGGCGCCCGAGCACGCCGTGATCGGCATACGTCGCATGTTCACGACCGAGGGGGTGCACCCCTACGACCTGGTCGAGTGGGAGCGTCGCGACGCGCGCATCATCGATTGGCGGACCGGCGAGGCCACTTTCGAGCAGTTCGGCGTCGAGGTCCCAGCGACCTGGTCGGTGAACGCGACGAACATCCTCGCCCAGAAGTACTTCCGGGGCACCGTGGGTGCGCCCGATCGCGAGTGGTCTTTGCGGCAGGTGATCGACCGTATCGTCGACACGATCGCCGCGTGGGGCCAGCGCGACGGCTACTTCGCCGATGGCCGCGAGGTCTCGGTCTTTCGTGACGAGCTGAAGTTCTTGATGATCACGCAGCGGGTGGCCTTCAACTCGCCGGTCTGGTTCAACATCGGCGTTCCCGGGGTGCCGAACCAGTCGAGCGCGTGTTTCATCCTCGCGGTCGACGACCGCATGGACGCCATCCTCAACTGGTACGTCGAAGAAGGTCGCATCTTCAAAGGCGGCTCCGGGGCCGGCGTCAACCTCAGCAACATCCGCGGCTCGACCGAGTTGCTCGCTGGTGGAGGCACGGCCAGTGGCCCGGTCAGCTTCATGCGGGGCGCTGACGCGTCGGCCGGCACCATCAAGTCCGGAGGCAAGACGCGACGTGCCGCGAAGATGGTCGTGCTCGACGCCGATCATCCAGACATCGAAGAGTTCGTCTGGTGCAAGGCGGTCGAGGAGCGCAAGGCGCGCGTGCTGCGCGATGCCGGGTTCGACATGGACCTCGACGGCAAGGATTCGTTCTCGGTCCAGTACCAGAACGCGAACAACTCGATCCGACTCACCGACGAGTTCATGCAGGCCGTGCTCGACGACGGCGACTGGGAGCTGGTCGGCCGGCTCAGCGGCACCGTGCTGCGCACCATGAAGGCGCGCGACCTGTTTCATCAGGTCAGCGAAGCCGCGTGGGAGTGCGCCGATCCGGGCATCCAGTTCGACACCACCATCAACCGCTGGCACACCGTGCCCGAGAGCGGCCGCATCACGGCAAGTAACCCGTGTTCGGAATATTTCAGCCTCGACAACTCCGCGTGCAATCTGGCCAGCCTCAACCTGTTGCGGTTCCTGCACGACGAAGGCGAAGGCATCGATGGTTTCGACATCGAGGCGTTCCGCGCCGCGGTCGAGGTCACGTTCACCGCGCAAGAGATACTCGTCGGCAACTCGGACTACCCCACCGACAAGATCGGCGAGATCACCCGGGCATACCGCCAGATAGGCCTCGGCTACACCAACCTGGGTGCGCTGCTCATGGCCCTCGGGCTGCCGTACGACTCGGACGAGGGTCGCGCGGTCGCTGGTGCGCTCACCGCGCTCATGACCGGCCAGGCCTATCTCACGTCAGCCCGAATCGCGTCGCGGATGGGTCCGTTCGCCGGCTACCTGCCCAACCGCGAGCACCTGCTGCGCGTGCTCAACATGCACCGCGAAGCGGCGGCCCTGATCGACGAGGAGCTCGTCGGAGCCGACCTGCTCGGAGCCGCCCAGTGCGCATGGGACGAAGTGTGCGAGCTCGCCCCGGTCACCGGCGTGCGCAACTCCCAAGCCACCGTGCTCGCGCCCACAGGCACCATCAGCTTCGTGCTCGACGCCGATACCACCGGTGTCGAACCCGACCTCGGTCTCGTGAAGACCAAGAAGCTCGTGGGCGGCGGCTCGATGTCCATCGTCAACCAGACCGTGCCGCGAGCGCTGCGCCGCCTCGGCTATCAGGCGTCCCAGATCGATGCGATCATCGCCCACATCGCAGAGCACAAGTCGGTCATCGGCGCACCGCACCTGCGGGCCGAGCACCTTGCGGTTTTCGCATGCTCCATGGGCGACAACGTCATCCACTACCTCGGTCACGTCAAGATGCTCGCCGCAGCGCAGCCGTTCATCAGCGGGTCCATCTCGAAGACATGCAACCTGCCCGAGGAAGCAACGATCGACGAAGTCGAGCTGCTGCACATCGAGGCGTGGAAGCTCGGCCTCAAATGCGTCGCCATCTATCGCGACAACTGCAAGGTCGGCCAACCGCTGTCGGTCACGAAGACCGTCAAGCCCACGCCCGAACTCGACCTGGCATCGGCCGCTCCCGCGGCCACCGTCATTCAGCCCGACGCCGTGCTGTCCGCATCGCTCGGCGGCCCACCGTTGCCGCAGCAGATTGTCGATCGGGTCATCGAGCGCATCGTGCCCCAGCCGGTACGCGAGCGGTTGCCGCGCTCGCGCTCGTCGCGCACCTTCGAGTTCCGCGTGGCCGACTGCAAGGGCTATGTCACCGCGGGCGAGTACGCCGATGGTCGCCCCGGCGAGATCTTCGTGCGTGTGTCGAAGCAGGGCTCCACCCTGGCCGGCATCATGGACGCGTTCGCAATCTCGCTCAGCCACGGCCTGCAGCACGGAGTTCCGTTGCGGTCGTTCGTGGCCGCGTTCGTGGGCATGCGCTTCGAACCCGCTGGCATGACCGACGATCCCGACATCCGCATCTCGACGAGCCTCATCGACTACTTGTTCCGTCGCCTGGCCATCGAGTACCTGTCCCCGGCCGAGCGTCGCGACCTCAACATCCTCACCACCGGCGAGCGCATTCAGCCCACGCTGCCCGGCGTCGAGGAGGCCACCACCGAAAGTCGGCAGGGGCTCGACATCACGCCCGACCCTCCGTCGGCCGCGCCGCGCGACGCGGGGCAACAGACGTGGGACCTCGACGACGAAGTCATTCGGTCATCGCTCGTATCCGACGAGCCGACGCGGGCGGTCACCCACGCGGCACCGGCCTACGAACCGCCTCGGGTGCGCACCAGCGACGCGCCGTTGTGTATGAGTTGCGGCATCCAGATGCAACGCGCCGGCAGCTGCTTCGTGTGCGTCGAATGCGGCAGCACCTCTGGCTGCAGCTGACGCCGCTGGGCATCACGCTCGAGGGGGTACCTCGAGCAACGCGGCGAGGATCCGTGTGCCGAGATTGTCCTCGACCATCGTGAGCAGATTGTCGGACAGCAGGCCGCGCTGGTGGGCCACACGGGTCATCCGACCGATCGTGACTCCGAGCTTTAGTGCCGCGAACGCTTCGTGCCAAGCGATGGCGTCGGGTTCGAGCGCAGTCGCGGCGCACCACAGCTCGATCGTCTCGCGGCGCGTGCCGAGGCCGTCGAGTCGCGTGTAGCCCATCTGGGTGCTGTGCACGAGGTCGGTCATGAGCCACCAGCCGACGTCGAGGTACGCGCCGCCGAGCGACGCCATCTCCCAATCGATGATCGTGGCCGCGCTACCACTGTCGAAGATGATGTTGCCGATGCGCGCATCGCCCCACGACAGCGCGGCCGTCGTGTCGGGCGGAATGGTGGCGCGCAGCTGATCGAAGGCTTCGGCGATGCTGGACGACGGTGCGCCGTCGTTGGCCCAGAGGGTGTTGCGCCACCAGTGGTCGAACTCCGCGTGCAGGCCCTGACGATCGGGGAACAGCCCGACGAGTTCGTTCAGATCCACGGTGCCGACGCGGGTCATGAGGTGCATCGCCTGCTGCCACAGGTCGCGCCGTTCGACCGGTGCGGCGTCGGCCAGCCATCCGCTCGTGTTGTAGGACGGGGCATCCGGGGCGACGTTGCCGGGCACTCGGGCCATCACCAGGTACGGGGTACCCAGCACCGACGGATCGGGGTTGAACCCCACGAGTTCGGGCGTCGGCACGCCGCCGGTCCGGTGCACGACGTCCATCAACTGCGCCTCGCGCGCCAGGTCGGCATCGACGAACAACGCTTGGTCGTCGATGCCGCGCCGGAGCACGAACTCGCGCACGATGCCATCGGAGAAGCGCGCGGTCAGAAACGTGACGTCGTGGGACGAACCCGAGGTGTCCGGCTTGCGAGTGTCGACGATGGTGGGCGCGATCACCTCGCCGGTCATGTCGCCCAGCCAGCGGGCCACGGCGGCGCGAACGGCGCCGCGCTCGAGCAAGTCTGCGTTCGGACTCCGCATCCGGTCCCCCGTGCAGCCGAACTCGTCGTGGTAAATGATACTACTCGCGCGGATGCCGGCCGACCGGTGGCGCGGAGGGAGCAGGTCATGTCGTTGCCCACGGGATCGACGCCGCTGGTGCTCGCCCCGATCGACGACTGCTGTCATGTGGCCGACGGCCACCCGGCATGGCAGGAAAGCTGCGCGTTCATCTGGTTCGATCCCGAGCGTTCCATCGCCGGTTACCAACACCTGTACCTCCGGCCCGCCGACGATCGTGCTGTGCTGTGGGGCTGGCATCTCGATGCCACGGGTGTGCACGAGTCGTCGGGTGCGCGGGCCACTGAGCGCCCGCGTGACGACCTCACCGATCTCACGGTGCTCGGCTGGCGGATCACGAGCGTCGATCCGCTCCGCGAGTACCGATCATCCGCCTCCTACGGCGCCACGACCGCACTGGTCGCGTATCGCGCGCAACACGATCCGTCGGCGTTCACCGTTCCCGATCTCGCGTCGGGTCTCGAGCAACATCACTACGAGTCGGTAGGGCGTATCGATGGCACGTACAACGATGGCGAAATGACGAGCCCCATCATGGGTGTGGGGTTCCACGATCATTCGTGGGGTGTGCGTTCACGGCCTAGCGGTGGATCGCTGTCGCACCAGTTCGGTTTCGGGGCGACAGCCGATGGGCACTTCGTGATCAGCCGAACGGGTCGCGGTGATTCGTCGTGGAACCACAGCTACGTGAGCAACGGCGCGACCCGAGAACCCATCGTCGATGTCACCGGTCTCGATCAACTCCACGACGAGCCCACGGCGCGTGTGGTGCTGCACACCGCACTCGGCGAACACGAGCTCACCGGTAGGCGAGTTCTCGCCACGACCGTGCCGTACGGGGCCGACTATGGCGCACGATGTGCCTTCTTCGCCGGGACCCTCGGCGATGCCGCGTGCTACGGGATGATCGAGCTCGGCGGCTGACGCTCCGGGTGTGACGTCGGGCGATTCAGTCGTCTGTGGCCGCCCGATCGCTCGGGGTGTGATGGGCTGTGCGCCGGCGAGTGATCGAAGGGGGAGCGGTGAGCGAAATGGTTGGGGACGGTTTGCTGTTCGGCACGCCGGTGCGGCGCATCGAGGATCTGGCGCTGCTCACCGGCTGCGGGCAGTTCGTCGCGAACCTCGACCTGCCCGAAGTCGCGCACGTGGTGTACGTGCGCTCCACGATCGCCAAGGGTCGTATCACGCGCCTCGACACGTCGGCTGCGGCGGCCGCACCGGGCGTGCTCGACGTGGTCACCGCCCAGGATCTCGATTTCGCGCCGCTTCCCTCGCCGCCGTCGATGAACCCCGCGATGGTGCGGCCGCTCTTGCCTCGTGACGCGGTGCGGTACGTGGGCGAACCGCTCGTGGCGATAGTCGCCGAGAGCTACGCCGCGGCGGTCGACGCAGCCGAGTTGGTCGACATCGACTACGAACCGCTCACGCCGGTGATCGACCCCGAGCAGGCGTTGCTCGACGAGATCCTCGTCGACGAAGCCGCAGGTACGAACCTGTCGTTCGGTGGCCGTCACGAGCTCCCGTCGGACTTCTTCGACGGCTGCGAGGTGGTGGTCGAGGCACGGTTGCTGAACAACCGCCAGGCGCCGGTGCCCCTCGAGCCGCGCGTCGGTGTCGCGATCTGGCGCGGCGACGACCTCACGGTGTGGGCCTCATGTCAGCGCGCCCATCCGCCCAAGGAACTGCTGTGTCAGGTGTACGGCCTCGACCCTGAGCGAGTGCGCGTGATCGTGCCCGACGTCGGCGGGTCGTTCGGCGCGAAGCATGCGGGCACACCCGAGGAGTTGTTGCTCCCGCTTCTGGCGCGCCGCATTGGTCGACCGGTGCGCTTCGTCGAGACGCGCACCGAGAACCTCGTGAGCCTCAACCACGGCCGGGCGCAGGTGCAATATGGCAAGCTCGGCGGGACGCGCGACGGCAAGCTGGTCGCGTTCTCGTTGGTGATCGTGCGCGACGCAGGCGCGTTCCCGGCTATCGGGTCCACCACGCGCATGACTCGCGTGCTGACCCCGGGTTGCTACGACATCGCCAAGGTCGACTACCAGGCGCTGGCGCCACTCACGAACACGGCGCCCACCGGTTCGTTCCGAGGCGCGGGTCGGCCCGAAGCGGCGGCCGCCATCGAGCGCATGGTGGAACTGTTCGCTGCCGAAATCGGACGTCCGGCTGCCGATGTGCGGCGGCGCAACTTCGTCGCGCCCGAGGCGTTCCCACACGCCAACGGGATGGGTGTGAGCTACGACACCGGCGAGTACGAGCGGGCGATGGACAAAGCCTTGGCCGCGGCCGACATCGCCGCACTCCGAGCCGAGCAGGCGCGTCGGCTCGGCTCGGGGGAGCGACGTGTACTCGGCATCGGCATGTCGAGCTACGTCGAGATCGCGAACCCGTTGGGCTCGGGGGAGTACGGCAGCGTCGAGGTCGATGACGTCGGGCGAATGCTCGTGCGTACCGGCAGTTCGCCTCACGGGCAAGGGCTGCACACGGCGCTTGCGATGCTCGCCAGCGACGAAAGCGGCGTAGCGCTCGCCGACATCGAGGTCATTCACGGTGACACGGCACTCGTGCCGTGGGGTAACGGCACCGGCGGATCGCGCTCGCTGCAGACGGGCGGCTCGGCCGTCGTGCTGGCCACGCGGGGTCTCGTCGAACACGCGAAGGCGCATGCCGCAGAGCTGTTCGAGGCCAATGTCGATGACGTCGTGTTCGATCGTGCGCAGGCGCGGTTCCACGTCGCGGGTACGCCCGCGGTCGCGTGCTCCTGGGCCGACGTGGCGCGCCAGGCCGGCGGATCGTTGCGGGTCGAGCACGAGTTCGGCCCGACGAAGCCGACCTTCCCGTTCGGCACGCACGTCGCGGTGGTCGAGGTCGATCTCGACACTGGAGCCGTGCACCTCGAGCGGTTCATCGCGGTTGACGACTGCGGCGTCATCGTGAACCCGATGTTGGTCGAGGGTCAGGTGCACGGCGGCATTGCGTCTGGTGTCGCACAGGCGCTCTACGAGGAGATCCGGTATGACGGCGATGGCAATCCGCTGACGACCAACCTCGCCGATTACGGCTGCATCAGCGCAGCCGAACTACCGAGCTTCGAGATCTCCGACACCGTCACGCCGACCACCGCGAACCCGATCGGCGCGAAGGGGGTGGGGGAGTCGGGCACCACGGGTTCGGTCCCCGCGGTGCAGAACGCGGTGGTCGACGCGCTCGCTCACCTCGGCGTGCGCCACATCGATCTACCCCTCACCGCTGAGCGAGTGTGGCGAATTGTCGTGGCTGCGACGCCGTCAACCGAACACGACTGAGCGACGTGCCCACATCGCATAGAGCGGATCGGTGCGCGAGCCAACGGGCGTGCGCAGGGCGTGCTCGGGCGGATCGAACCCGGGGGTGTGGGCGAAGTAGCTCCGAACGATCGCGAGATGGCCGTGGTCGTCGGTGGTCAGCCACGCACGTATCGCCTTCGTCGGGAACCATCGATTCGAGAACGTGATGACGAACGGCGCACCCGGGCGGAGTACGCGTACGACCTCGCGGAACACCTTCAATGGTCGGGTGAGGTAGTCGACCGACACGCAGCACGTCACGGCATCGAAGCTGGCGTCGTCGAACGGCAGCGTCGGGTGGACATTGAGATCGCGTGTGCACCACGACGCCGCTTGCGGATTGGCGGCCAGTTCCTCGGCGTTCATGCCCAACACCACGAGGTTGCGCGGTGTGTGCGAGAAGTGCGAGACCCATGACGACATCAGGTCGAGCACATCACCGTCGAGTCCGAGTTCCTCGTAGAGCAGGCCCACCGCAGCAATCGCGGTGTCGTCGATGTGGGTGACGAATCGGTTCGGAACATAGAACACGGCGTCGTCGGAGGCATCGGCCCGGTCGAAGAACCCAGGTGGGAAGGCGTCGTCTGGCATAGCCGAGCCTGGCAGATCGTCGCCCAGCGTGCGGGACACCGGTGGAGGTTGCGGTACCGTCGACAGATATCGACTGCCTGCGGATGGGCTGGGGGCGTCGGGTACGGAGCCACGATGAGCGGACGCGAGTCCTTGTACGGCGAAGGTTTCTGCCGCGTGGCAGTCGCCGTGCCCCGCCTCTACCTGACCGAACCGGTACGCAACGCCGCGGCCACGATCGAGCTGGCGCGTCAGGCCGATGCCGCAGGGGCGGCCTTGGTGGCCTTCCCCGAGCTCGGGGTGTCGGGCTATGCGAACGATGACCTGTTTCATCAGGACGCCCACCTCGACGCCATCCGCGGCGGGTTGCAGACCATCGTCGATGCCAGCGTCGACCTGCGGCCACTCATCTTGGTGGGTGCGGCACTGCGCATCGACGACCGCGTGTTCAACACTGCCGTGGCCATCCACCGTGGTCGTGTGCTGGGTGCCGTCCCGAAGAGCTACCTGCCGAACTACCGCGAGTTCTACGAGAAGCGACAGTTCGCCGCGGCGCGCGACGCGGTGTCAACCACGTTCCGCTTCGACGGCGAAGACGTCCCGTTCGGCACCGACCTCATCTTCTCGCCGAGCGATCTGCCCGAGATGCGCGTGCATGTCGAGATCTGCGAGGACGTGTGGGTGCCAATCCCGCCGTCGACGTTCGCGGCAATGGCCGGTGCGAACGTCTTGGTGAACCTGTCGGCCAGCAACATCACCATCGGCAAGCACGCGTACCGGCGCCAGCTCGCCGAGTCGCAATCCGCTCGCCTCATCGGCGCGTACCTTTACACCGCCGCCGGCTTCGGCGAGTCGACCACCGACATGGCGTGGGACGGCGACGCGTTCATCTACGAGAACGGTCGGTTGCTCGCGCAGGGCGAGCGGTTCATCCCCACCGATCAGCTCGTCACCGCCGACGTCGATCTCGTGCAGCTCGCGGCCGACCGCATGCGCATGACGTCGTTCACCGATTGCGCCACCGATCATCGCGAGCGCCTCGCGATGCGGCGCATCGAGTTCACGCTCGATGCGCACGCGATCGATGTGCCGTTGCAGCGTGACGTCGATCGCTACCCGTTCGTCCCCTCCGACCCGCACACGCGCGACGAGCGCTGTGCCGAGGTGTACCGCATCCAGGTGAGCGGGCTGGCCACCCGCCTCGTCGCCACGGGTATCGAGCACGTGGTCATCGGCGTCTCCGGTGGGCTCGACTCCACACAGGCGCTGCTCGTGGCGTGCCACACCATGGACGAGCTGAACCTGCCGCGCGCCAGCGTGCACGGCGTCACCATGCCGGGCTTCGGCACCACCGCGGGCACGCTCGAGAACGCGCGAGAGTTGATGCGCTTGCTTGGGGTCACCGCCACCGAGGTCGATATCCGCCCGGCCTCGATGCAGATGCTCAACGACCTGGGCCACCCCGCGGCCGCAGGGCAACCGGTATACGACATCACGTACGAGAACGTGCAGGCCGGAGCCCGCACGTCGTACTTGTTCCGCTTGGCCAACTTCGTGAACGGCATCGTGGTGGGCACCGGCGATCTCAGCGAGCTCGCACTCGGTTGGTGTACCTATGGCGTCGGCGATCAGATGTCGCACTACAACGTCAACGCGTCGGTACCTAAGACGCTGCTGCAGTTCCTCATCCGCTGGGTGGCCGATGGCGACGACCCGCAGCACGTCGCCCATGACGTTCTGCATCGCATCGTGGCCACCGAGATCTCACCCGAGCTGGTTCCCCCCGGCGCCAACGGCGAGATCGAGCAGCGCACCGAGGAGATCATCGGACCCTACGACCTGCACGACTTCTTCCTCTATTACACCCTCCGCTACGGCATGCGGCCGAGCCGCATCGTGTACCTCGCCGCGCACGCGTGGAGCGACAAGGAACGCGGCGCGTGGCCCGATCGGCTCGTGGCCAATCACCGACGTGCATACAGCACCGACGAGATCGTGAAGTGGCTGCGGGTGTTCGTGCGGCGGTTCTTCGCCACGAGCCAGTTCAAGCGAACCGCGATGCCCAACGGCCCGAAGGTGGGCTCGGGTGGATCGTTGTCTCCGCGCGGCGACTGGCGCGCCCCGAGCGACTCGAGCGCGCAAGCCTGGCTCGACGAACTCGACGCGAAGTATCCGCCGCCGGCCGCGTGACCATCGAGACATCCGAGCGCGGACGGCTTGTCCGTACCCGGGCTGTCTCGGCACCTGGTGGGTACGCTGGGCATGCTCTGCAGCCACCTGCGGCCTGGCCTCAACCACATGGCGTTCACTGTCGAGTCGGTCGACCTACTTGGCACTGTGCTCGCCGGGGCACCGGCGATGGGTTGGACCCAGCTGTCGGTCGGTGGTCACCTCATCGTCGGTGGAGC
>WLNW01000107.1 GCA_009699605.1 Actinomycetota bacterium
ACGACCGCATGAGCGACGGCGACGCCTTCACCACATGCCCCGGGCGCGGGATCGACGAAGCACTCAAGCTCGGTCGACCGGCCCGGCGCGCGTCCAAGGCGAAGAACGCCAAGCTTCGCCGGTAGCGTCGACGTGGTGGCAACCGTCGACGTCGCGATCATCGGCGCAGGCCCATCGGGCACTGCAGCGGCCATCATGCTCGCCCGATCCGGACGCACGGTCGTCGTGATCGACAAGGCCACGTTCCCCCGCGACAAGATCTGCGGCGACGGGCTCACTACTGGTGCCCTGCGGTTGCTCGAGGACCTCGGGCTGAAGCCGGCATCGGTCGCGTCATGGAAACCGGTAGAAGACGTGATCGTGCACAGTCCCCGGCACCGAACAGTCACGTTCCCCCTCCCGCGCGGCCAAGGGCAGTTCGCGGTCGTGGCCCGTCGTGTCGACCTCGACGCGGCGCTCGTTGCGCTCGCCCGCGAAGCAGGCGCGACCGTCCTCGACGGTCACGCGTTCACCCGGATCGATACCCTCCACGATCACGTGGTCGTTCACGCCGAGGGCATCGAACCCATCACGGCCCGCCATGTCATCGGGGCCGACGGCATGTGGTCACCGTTGCGCAAGGCGCTCGGGGCCAACGTCGCGGGCTACCTAGGCGAGTGGCATGCATTCCGGCAGTACTTCCACTCCGTCGCGCCCCGCGCGGCGAGCGAGCTCCACGTATGGTTCGAGCCCGACCTGTTGCCCGGATATGTGTGGTCGTTCCCCTTGCCCGATGGCCGAGCGAACGTCGGCTTCGGCATCACCCGCGGTGCCACCATCCGCACCCGTGACATGAAGCGCCTGTGGCCCGAGATCCTTGCACGACCCCACATTCGCGCGGTGCTGGGGCCCGGCGCAGTCGCTGAATCGCCCCATCGCGCCTGGCCGATCCCCGCTCGCGTCGATGCGGTGCAACTGGCAAGCGGGCGTGCGCTGTTCGTGGGCGACGCCGCCGCGGCGACCGACCCGATGACCGGAGAAGGAATCGGTCAGGCACTTCAATCAGGTGTGCTCGCGGCGCAGGCCGTCATCGCCGGGTCACCCGAGGACCCGGCGGGCGTGCGTTCCCGATACACCACGGCCATGGGACGCCACCTCGTGGCCGACCACCGCATGTCGTTACGACTGGCGCGGGTGCTCACTCATGCCCGTAGCGCCGAGATGGCGGTTCGCATCGCGGGCAGCACCTCGTGGACCAGGCGCAACTTCGCGCGCTGGCTCTTCGAGGACTACCCACGAGCGGTGCTCGTGACGCCACGACGTTGGCGGCGGGGCATGTTCGCAAAGCCGGGCGCGTACTGAGGGCTCGCGCCTACGCCGCGCGCCCTCGGAGGTGGGAGCCATCGATGGAACCCAACGTGACCCCGTTGGCGAAATCGACGCGATAGCGGGTCCACGTGATGCCCGCCACCATGCGGATGACGCCCTCAGTGCCGGAAGGGACGCCGCGGAGGTCGATGGCCGCGAGGACCTTCGAACCCTTGCGAAATGTGTCGGAGTTCTTCGCCATAGCCAACGAATAGTAGCCTTGTCCTGCCCGAGCCCCGCACCCGGCCGGTGCTCACACCGGCCCATGCATACAAGGAATCGCGCAATGAGCGACCTCGGCTTCGACAACAAAGTCGCCATCATCACCGGTGCCGGCAACGGCCTCGGCCGCAGCCATGCGCTCGAATTCGCCCGACGAGGTGCTCGCCTCGTGGTCAACGACCTCGGCGGCTTGGTCGACGGGTCGGGTGGTTCCACCGGCCCCGCGCAACAGGTCGTCGACGAGATCATCGCCCTCGGCGGCGAGGCGGTGGCCAACGTCGAAAGCGTGGCCACCCCCGAAGGTGGACAGTCGATCGTGCAATCGGCACTCGACACGTTCGGGCGGGTCGACATCCTCGTCAACAACGCCGGCATCCTTCGCGATAAGGCGTTCCACAACATGACCGTCGACATGATCAACGCCGTGATCGACGTCCACCTCCGGGGTGCCTTCTACGTCACGCACGCCGCGTGGAACCACATGCGCAACCAGGCGTACGGCCGCATTGTCAACACGTCGTCGAACAGCGGCATCCTCGGAAACTTCGGTCAGGCCAACTACGGCGCGGCCAAGATGGGCCTCGTCGGGTTCACCAACGTGCTCGCGCTCGAAGGAGCGAAGCACAACATCAAGGTCAACGCGATCGCCCCGGTGGCCTTCACCCGCATGACGGCCGACCTCATGCCCGAGCTCGAGGAGAAGCTCCAACCCGAGAAGGTCACGCCTGCCGTGATCTACCTGGCCCACGAGTCGTGCGCAGTCACCGGCGAGACCTACAGCGTCGGTGGCGGCACGATCTCCCGGTACTTCGTCGGCCTCACCGACGGCTACGTGAACGAGCACCTCGTGGCCGAGGACATGCGCGACCATCTCGACCAGATCCGCGATGAGACCGGCTACCAGGTGCTCCGCAACAACGGCCAGGAGCTCAAGAAGCTCTTCTCGAAGCTCACGTGACCGGCTTCGCGGCCGTCACGAAGTTCGACGCGGCGGTCGAATCACTGTTCGACCACGTACGCGGCGTCGCCGTGGTGGATCGCGTCTTCTACACCGCGTCCGAACTCGGCGACTGGAGCCTGATCTGGCACCTCGCCGGCGTCGGGCAAGGCGTGTTCCTCCGCGACGGTGTTGCGCGAGCGCTGCGCACCAGCGCCTGCATGGGCCTCGAGTCGGGTTTCGTGAACGGTGCGGTCAAGGCCCTGTTTCGCCGAGCTCGCCCGATCGTCGAGGCCGAACGGCCCCATCGGCTGCGCCAGCCCCGTACCAGCAGCTTTCCCAGTGGACACGCCAGCGCGGCGTTCGTCGCCGCGGCGCTGCTCTCCGACGGGCGCCGGGCGAAGCCGCTGTACTACGGCGTGGCGAGCGTGGTGGCCCTGAGCCGCGTCCATGTACGAATCCACCACGCGTCCGACGTGGTCGGGGGTGTCGCCATCGGTGTCGCCCTCGGCGCGCTGGCCAAGAAGGCATGGCCGCTCGGACGAGCGCCATTCGGCCTGCAGGAACTACTCGACCGCTGAGCGGTGCGAGATCGATCAGCTGAGGGGGTCGTGCTCGATCGGGGCGAGCAGCAGACGGACGTCGAGCAAGAGGTTCGACACTTCATCGCTGGCGATCAGGTTGCGACGCTGGGCGTCGGCTAGGCCTTGATCGATGAGCGCTAGCGCTTCGGTGATCGTCTGGGCTTCCTTCGTCGCTGTCATCGCCACTGCACCCTTTCGATCTCAAGCCAACCTGCACGCTCTTTCGGCACGTTAGCCCTGATCGTCCTCGCGCACGCACCAGGCCCCCGAATTACCATGCGCCTGCCGCCGGCCGCCCGAGGTCGATGCGTGCACCTCCCCCGCTCCGGAAGGGAATCGTCATCGCCTTCGACCCGCGTGTACTCGACCTCGGCCACCACGCGGCGATCGGCGTCCCACGTGCGCTCGCCGACGCCTATGACACCCATCAGGTCGGTGACCGCCTCCTCGTCCGCTTCGCCGCAACGATGGGAGCTGAACAGCAACGCGACCTCATCGAGGGCGGCGGGTTCGTCGGCATCGACGCACCGAAGATCAACACACCGGGCAGTGCCGGACACGTATGGATCGAACGCGCCCGCACGCTTCCCGATCGCGCGGGACCGCAGCTCCGCGTGCTGTTGTGCGGACTCAACCCGAGTCTCTACGCGGCCGACGTCGGCGTCGGGTTCGCGCGACCAGGAAATCGATTCTGGCCGGCCGCGCTAACAAGCGGACTCCTGACGGTCGATCGCGACCCGCGCCATGCCCTCGACGCCGACGGCATCGGCATGACCGACCTCGTCAAGCGGGCCACCGCCCGTGCCGACGAGCTCTCGCGGAACGAGTACGTGACCGGCGCGGCGCGTGTGGCCCGGTTGTGTCATCTGCTCGAGCCGCGCGTGTTGTGCGTCGTCGGACTCACCGGCTGGCGCATCGGCGTTGACAAACACGCCGCCACCGGACAACAACCCGAGTCGATCGGCCGCACCCTCGTATACGTGATGCCGAACCCGAGCGGACTGAACGCCCATGTCACCGTCGACGACCTTACCGAGCACTTCCGCATCGTCGGCGCGCTCGCCGACGAGGCATGAGTGGGCGCCGAGCACCACGCCGCGTTGCAGAATGTGGTCAGCGCGGCGCGAGATCGCGCGCGGCCTGCCGCACGTCGATGCCGCCGAACCCCATGATGAGCAACGCAGGCGTGGTGACTCCGTTGGTGATGTAACGCTGGATGTGGGCCCGACACTCGTCGGGCGTGCCATTGATGACGAGTTCGTCGACGAGTGAGTCGGGGATCTTCGCGAGTGCGCCCTTGCGATCACCGGCGTCCCACGCGGCCCAGTGTTCGGCAAGCATCTCGGATCGTCCACACCATTCGTGGAACGCTCGGTAGACCGGGACATTCAGGTACGCGGCCATCGCGAACTTCGCCGCGGGTAGTACCTGTTCTTTGTCGGGATTGGGACACACGAACAGTCGCGCCACGATCTCCTTGCCGGCACCCTGTGCGTTGACGATCCCCGCGACGCGGGCCGCATCGTCGGCCGAGAGCCAGTTGACGATCGCGCCGTCGCCCTCGCGGCCAGCGAGGCGCAACATGCCCTCACGGAGCGAGGCGACCAGGATCGGAACGGGCGCTTCCGGCACGATGCCGAGCTTGAACCCCTTGACGGAAAAGGTCTCGTAGTCGACCGACATCTTGTCGCCGGCCAGTGCGGCGCGCAGGAAGTGCAGGGTGTCGCGCACACGCTTGTAGGGCTCGACGAACTGGACGTTGTTCCACCCTTCGACGATGACGTTCGACGACGCACCGATGCCCGCGACGAACCGGCCGGGTGCGGCGGATGCGAGGCTGGCGATGGACTGCGCGAGGAGGCCGGGGCCGCGCGTGTACACCGGCAGGATCGCGGTGCCGAGGCGAGCAGTCGGCGCCCATACCGACGCGAGCGCGAGCGGCGTGAAGGCGTCGGTGGTGTTGGCCTCGGCTGACCACAGGTCGGTGTAACCGTGGGCCACCAGTTCCTCGAAGAGCTCGCGCTGCTCGTGGAGCGGCGTGCCGCTGAAGGGGATCGTCATGCCGTAGCGCTGCATGAGTGGCGACCCTAGTTCGAGGTCACCATGCGACGTTGTTGCACGAGGTCGTTGTGCTACGTCGAGGTGACATGCTGGCGACCGAGCAACGCGTTGATGCCGGGCTTCACGTCGATCGCGTACACGCACACCTGGTGCGAGCCGGAGCGGCCGAGACAGATGAGCCGGCCGGGCCACCCCGCCAGTTTGGCCTCCCGGGCGGCCCGCACTGGGTCACCCACGTTTCGCTGTCACACCCCCTGGGGATACTTCATCTATGACCACGCAGCTCACCCTCCTCCCCACGGCCACGGCCCCTTGGCTGCTCGATGACACCACACGGGCCATTGGTCGCCAGGGGCTTGCCGAGGCCCGCCGAGTGCTGGCCGTAGCCCGCGCCACCGCCGGCGCCAGCGCCGACGACGCACTCACCGTCGTGGCCCACGCCCACACCCACGCCGCCGCGGCCTGAGCCTTCCTTTGCCTGCGGGACCGGTGCTACCGTCCTTGCTCAGCCCATGTCCCGCCCGCTCGTCGCACTCGGCCTCTGCCTCGTCGTCGCCGCGTCGGCGTGGTTCATCCTCGGGCACCAGCGAGGAGGCATACAGCCCCGGCTCCAGCCCCTCCCGCAATCGGTGCCGGCCAACGGGGTCGTCGTGCGGGTGGTCGACGGCGACACGGTCCAGGTCAAGGTCGATGGCGCCACCGAGCCGGTGCGGCTCATCGGGGTCGACACCCCCGAGACTGTCGATGACCGCAAGCCCGTGCAATGTTTCGGGCCCGAAGCCAGCGCCCGCACCAAATCGCTGTTGCCTCCGGGTACCGCCGTGCGCCTCGAGCGTGATGCCGAGGCCCGCGACAAGTACGGCCGCCTTCTGGCCTACCTGTATCGAGCCTCCGATGGGTTGTTCGTGAACCTCGTCCTCGTACGAGATGGGTTCGGTTCGGTGCTGCTCATCGAACCGAACGTGACCTACGCGTCCATCTTCCGCGACGCCCAAGCCGACGCTCGCCAAAAGGGCGCGGGGCTTTGGGGCGTATGCGGCGAGCCTGGCCGCGCGGCCGCCCCGTCCACCACTCGCGCCGGCTGACGGGGCGCATCGGCCCCGGTCTCGCGTCGGGGCGTCCGCGGTAAGGTGACCCGGTGACCACGCTCACCGAACGACTCGGGTACCAGGCCGACGATCGGCTGGCCATCGTGTCCGCCGATCGCCTGGGGACCTGCCATGCGGCGAACGCTGGCATCTACCAGTCGATGCGCGGCGGCGTCGTCACCACCAGCGCGTTGATGATGCCCGCGCCCTGGGCCCGCCACGCGATGTTCGCCTACCGCGGTGAGGACATCGGCGTGCAACTCACCCTCAACGCCGAGCACGAGGTGCTCCGCTGGGGCCCGCTCACCCATGCGCCATCGCTGCTCGATGGCGACGGCGGCTTCCCACGCACCCTCACCGACCTGTGGGATCACGCCGACCTCGACGAGGTCCGCCGCGAATGCCGCGCGCAGATCGAGCGGGCCATCGTGTGGGGTTTCGGGATCACCCACCTGACCTCACATCTCGACGCTCTCGTGTTCCGGCCCGAGTTCTTCGACGTCTACCTCGACCTCGCGTGCGAGTTCGCGCTGCCGATCCGCCTCGGCGGCCCCGACGCCGAGCGCGCCGCAGGCTTCCCCCTCCGCGCCCTGGCGCTCGAGGAGGGCATCGCCATGCCCGACCGGGTGGTGATCGTGTCCGGTGGTCGTGACGAATTGATCGCCGCGATCAACGCCTGCGAACCCGGCGTCACCGAGCTGATCGTCGCCCCGGCGCTGGCGACCGACGAGCTACGCGCCGTCGACGACGAATGGGCGGACCGGGTCGCAATGCTCGAGGCGCTGTCGGTCGCCGGAGGCGTCGGCGAGATCGCGCAACAACTCGGCGTGAAGCGCATCGGGTACCGCCAACTGCGCGACGCGCACCCACGCACGCTCGACGCAACGCGCTGAGCTCGTCTCGTTAGTCTTCGGTCACGGAGCGCACGGCCGCCAACAGCGCCTGCCCCTCGGGACTCGCGAACACCGGGCGGAGGTCGTACATGAACGAGCGGTAGTCACCGTCGAGCTTCAGGCGCCCGCGCATGAACGCGACGTCGAGGTCGGCGCCCCGCAGCGCGGCGAGTGCATCCTCGTAGGTCCACGTGATCGTGCACGTCGCGTCGGCTCGCTTGCCCACCGCGAGGTCGACCAGCTCGCCGTCGCGCAACTCGACCCAGCACTGCACCTTGCCCGACGGGCTGCCGGACACGACGTGTTGCATGACGAGGGAGGCACCTTCGGACCGGGGCAACGCCGCAGCCTGCTCGGAAACGAACGCGAGCCACTCGTCGGAGAGCAGTTTCATCGGACCGAACCAGCCGGCCCTGCCGACGAGACGCCGAGGTGCTCGCGCACACCGGCGAAGAGGTCGTCCTCAGGTACCACGGTGTCGATCAGCGAACGCGCCAGTACGTAGTCGTCCCACGGATGCACGTGCCGCGCAACTTCGGACGGGAGCCCGAACCAGAACTTCGAGGTCGGATCGACCTGTGTCTCGTGCGCCATCAGGGCCTCGACGCGGGCCTCGTAGAACTCGCTGACCTCGACGCGCGTGGTGATGAGCGTGTCGTCGGCCGGCCGGGTGAACCAACGATCGTCGTAGGGCGAGTCGATGCCGAGCTCGACGTACTTGCCATGCAAGGCCAGGATGCGATCGCGCGACCACACGGTGTAATAGAGCTTCAACGGCTGCCACGGCTCGCCGTGCTCGGGATAGGCCGCAGGGTCGCCCGCGAGCGTGAACGCCGGAATGCTGATCTCGTTCACCCGCAGGTGATCGGGGTGCTGGTAGCCCTGCTGATCGTCGCTGTAGGTCACGATGACGTGGGGCCGCTGCCGCCGGATGAGGGCCACGAGCCGGCCGACCGCTTCGTCGAGCGGCGCCCGCGCGAACGATTCCTCGTGGGCGTTGTGATCGGTGCCCGCCATGCCCGAATCGCGATAGCCGAGCCAGAACAGGTGGTTGTAGCCGATGATCGCCACGGCCCGCTCGAGCTCGGCGCGCCGCACGGCCGCCAGATTGTCGCGCACGTTGGCGGTGTCGAGCGCCGGGTTCAACACGTCGCCGGCTTCGCCGCCCGTGCAGCACACGAGCGCAGTGTCGACCCCTTCGGAGCGATAGCGGGCCACGGTGCTGGCCCCCTTCGACGACTCGTCGTCGGGGTGGGCGTGCACCGTCATCATGCGGAGAGCCGGGTCCATTCGTGGCACGGTAGCGCGACCATTCCGAGCCGCGGTGCGAGCGCACGATCGGGCAGTGGCGCGTCGCTCCAGTCCATCGTCGGTACCATCGGCCCGTGCCCGAGCTGAGCCCCCACGAAGCCGCGACCGTCTTCTTCCGCAATGGAGCGGAGCTCATCGACCTCGAGCCCGAGCTCATCGATGTGCTTGCGACCTCTGACCGCGAGCTTGCGGTGCAGGTGCCGATCCGCCTCGACGACGGGTCTTTGCTCGTCGCCCGCGGCTACCGGGTGCAGCACAACAACGCACGCGGGCCGTACAAGGGCGGCATCCGCTACCACCCCGCCGCCGACCTCGACGAAGTGCGGGCGCTCGCGTCGCTTATGACGTGGAAGACGGCCATCGTCGATGTGCCCTTCGGTGGCGCCAAGGGCGGCATCGAGATCGACCCGACAGGCATGTCAGCGGCCGAACTCGAACGCACCACCAGGCGGTTCACCTCGGCCATCCACCATGTGCTCGGCGTGTACCAGGACATCCCCGCCCCGGATGTCAACACCAACGCGCAGGTCATGGCGTGGCTCATGGACGAGTACAGCCGGGCCTACGGCTACAGCCCCGGGATCGTCACGGGCAAGCCGGTCGAGCTCGGCGGGGCCCCCGGCCGCGAAGCCGCCACCGGCCGCGGACTGCTCGCCGTCCTCGACGCGTACGCCACCGGGGCATCACTCGAGCTGGCCAAGACCCGGGTGGTCATCCAAGGCTTCGGCAACGTGGGCTCCAACCTCGCGATCTTGCTCGCGGCCGCCGGTGTGTCGGTGGTGGGCGTCTCGGATGTCGACGGCGGCGTGTACGCCTCCGACGGTCTCGACATCGCCGCCCTCCTCGCGCTCGCGAAACAACGCAGGCCACTGCACGAGCTGCCCGGCGCCAAGCCGGTCGACAACGCCACGCTGCTGACGCTCGAATGCGACATCCTCGTGCCCGCGGCGCTCGGCGGCGTCCTCACCGAGGCCAACGCACGCGACATCGCCGCGACGGTCGTCCTCGAAGCGGCGAACCACCCCACCTCGCCGGCGGCCGACTCGATCCTTCACGAGCGGGGGGTCGTGGTCATCCCCGACGTGCTGGCCAACGCCGGTGGCGTCGTCGGGTCGTATTTCGAGTGGGCGATGAACATCCAGCAGTTCCGCTGGACAGAGCAGCGGTTCAACGACGAACTCGAGACCCGGATGCGCGAGTCGTACGCCAACGTCGCCGCTCTCGCCAAGGCCAAGTCCGTGCCACTGCGCCGTGCCGCCTACGCAGTAGGCATCGAACGGGTCGCGGCGGCGGCCAAGCTCCGTGGCTACGCCGATGCGTGACCATCGCGTCTCCGGGGCGCTCGCGGTCGTCGCCTTAGGGCTGGCAACCATCGGCGGATGCTCCTCGTCGGGTCGCGAGCTGCCGGCCCCCACCACCACGAAGCCGGTCACGGCGCAGATCATCACCACCGTCACCACTCGCTGACCGAGCCCATCCGACTCGCCGCAGCGCGGCACGTGCACGATCAGGCCGTCCGGCCCAGACCGAACGCCTTGACTCGACCGGCGTGGCGGTCGATAGCAGATCCATGACGGCTCTGATCATCGCTGCGGGGGTCATCGGGTCGGTCGTCGTGGCCTTCGTGGTCTCGTACAACCGCTTCGTCGACGAACGCCAGACGATCACCAACTCTTGGTCGAACCTCGATACGGAGCTGCACCGCCGCTACGACCTCATCCCAAACCTCGTCGACGCTGTACGCGGCTGCGCAGCTCATGAACGGGCGACCTTCGACGCGACGATGCGGGCGCGAGCCGGTGCCCTCACGGCGAAGAGCTCGCCTGCCGACCGGTCGGGCATCGAGAACCAACTGGTGGCCGGTCTGCGCCAGCTCCTCGCGATCAGCGAGGCATACCCCGACCTCCGAACAAGCGGGCACTTCCTCGATCTGCGGCGGCAGTTAGTCACGACGGAGAGCCGCATCCAGGCAGCCCGCCGGGCCTTCAACGGGAACGTCCGCGCCTACAACCGGCGCGTCGAATCCATCCCCTCGAACCTCGTGGCCACCACCATGCGCCTGCCTCCGGCCGAGTACTTCGAGGTCGACACGCTCGTGCGCAGCACGGTCGCCGCCGTCGCGCACTTCTGAGCGCCTCTTACGTACGCGAGTCGGGCGCAGCGCGCGCGCGAGCACCAAGCGCGTCGAGGATGGCCCGGCAGTCACGCCAGGATTCCTCGAGTATCTGCGCCACGGGGATCACGGTGTCGATGCGTCCGGCCACCTGCCCGCTCATCGCGTAGGCCGCGTTCATCTCCCCGCCGAAGTAGAGCCGCCGCACGCCGTCGAGTCCGAGGGGTGGTGCGGGCGTCATCCGCTCGGCCTCGACGGTGAGCTCAGTGCGCAACGTACGCATGGACGGCTTCGCGTAGCGGTTCACGATGACGGTGTCAGTCTCGGCCGCTGCGACCACCGCCTGCTTCCAGTTGTCGTGCACCGGCGATTCCGCAGCGGTGAGCATGCGCGTGCCCATCTGCACGCCTTCCGCACCTAGGGCGAACGCGGCCGCCATCGAGGCGCCGTCGCAGATACCTCCCGCGGCGATGATCGGCACGCCGACGCGTGCGGCGATCAGCGGCACGAGCACCATGGTCGAGGCGCCGTCCGCGTTCTTGAACCCACCGCCCTCGATGCCTTCGACCACGAGCCCGTCGACCCCGGCCGCGATGGCCTTCAGCGCGCCACGCAGCGACGGCACCACGTGGAAGGTGGTCACCCCGGCCGCCTTGAGCCGGGGCACGAACAAACCGGGGTCGCCAGCCGACGTGGTGACGAAGCGGACACCGTGGTCAACGATGAAGTCGACGATCGACGGATCGCGCACCATGAGTTGCGCGACGTTGACGCCCCATGGCTTGTCGGTGAGGTCGCGCATCTTCGCGATCTCGTCCTTGATGACGTCGAGTTGCCCCGAGGACATCTCGATGATCCCCATGCCGCCGGCGTTCGACACCGCGGACGCGAGCTGAGCGCGAGCGATGAACCCCATCGGGGCCTGCACGATGGGGATGTCGATCCCGAGCATCTCGGTGACCGTGGTTCTCATGAGTGCTCCCCAATCGTCTTGCGGCGC
>WLNW01000108.1 GCA_009699605.1 Actinomycetota bacterium
GGCACGGTGTGCGTGGCGGGCATCCACGGCGACTCGCCCGTGCCCGACTTCCGCCCCGACGTGATCGTGTTGAAGGAGCTGCGCATCATCGGTACTCGCGGTACCGATCGCCCGGAGTTCGAAGCCGCGGTGCGTCTGCTGTCGGCGGGCACATATCCGTTCGCCGATGTGCCTATGCGGGTCGCAGCACTCGACGGCGTCTCCGAACTGCTGGCGACCATGGCCGGTGAACGCGACGATGGCCCGCCACCGTTCTCGGTGCTGGTGCCGTAGGCGCGCTCGTGGATTGATACGGCTGATCGGCCTACGATCGCTGCGGGGCGAACGAGGGGAAGCACCTGTGCCAGAAGAGCCCGTGTTGTTGTCGTACGACGGGGCGGTGGCGATCGTCACCAACAATCGTCCCGAGCGTCACAACGCTGCGTCCGACGCCTTCAACAAGCGATTGTGGGAGGTGTTCTACGCCATCCACGTGAACCCCGATGTCCGCTGCGTGCTGTGGCGGGGCAACGGACCGTCGTTCTCGTCGGGGCGCGACCTGAAAGAGCTCGGTGGCCCACGCGAGGGTGGCATCAGCAACCTGCAGCACATCGAGCGCGGGCACAACTGGACACAGATGCTGCTCACGTGCCCGGCGCCAATCATCTGTGCGTTGAACGGTTGGACCATCGGCGGCATGTTCGAGCGAGCGTTGCTGTGCGACCTGCGCATCGCCGGCGAATCGGTTCGCCTGTGGCTTTCCGAGCTCCAGCACGGCGTGGTGCCCGACAGCGGGGGCGTCGCGCGTCTGTTCCAGATCGCGGGCCACGGCCTGGCATCCGACATGGCGCTCACCGGTCGGGTCATGGGCGCGCAGGAAGCCCTCGGTCACGGCATCGTGTCGCGCGTCGTGCCCGACGACGACCTCGAAGCGACGGGCCTCGAGATGGCGCAACAGATCGCCAAGCTGCCGGCATTCACCGTGAAGATGTTCCGTCGCGATCTGCGGCGCATGGCCACGCGGCTCGTGCAGGAATCGATCGACGAGGAGGCGATCCTGCAGGCACAGGTGTACACCTCCGACGACTACGCCGAATTCAAGGCGGCCAAGGCCGAGGGACGCGAACCACAGTTCCGCAACCGATGACCACCGCCGAGCCGATGGTGCTGCCCATGCGCACGCGTGCGTTCTGGCAGGACCCGTATCCGCTGTTCGACGCAGCCCGCGAGCAGTGCCGCACTGCGGTGAGCGAATCGGGCGAAGCAGTGGTGCTCTCGATCGACGATGTCGAAGCGATCTCCGCGCATCCTCTGATGGTGCCACTCGGGCTCGACGCGCTCGACCGGCTCGGCATCTTCGACGGACCGTTCCGCGAATGGCGCGCGCTCTCGCTGAACGCGCGCGAGCACGACGATCACCGTCGGCTCCGCCGCTTGGTGGGTCGGGCGTTCACGCCCATGCAGGTTCAGCGGGTGCGTCCGTTGGCTCGCGAGAACGCGCACCGGCTGCTCGACGCGGTTGGCGAGCGCGGCGAGATGGACGTGCAGCTCGACTACGCACGCGACGTACCGCTGTTCACGATCTGCGCGTTCCTCGGCATACCCGACGCTGACCGCCATGAGATCGAGGCGCTGCACTTCGGCACCGAGGAAGGTTTTGGTTGGCCGATGACCCCCGAGCGTCGCCAACGGGCCGAGGACGGCATCGTGGGCTTGTACGACTACACGCATCGCCTCGTCGCACGGCGCCGCACCGATCCGCAGGACGACCTCGTGTCGGCGCTGGTGCACGTCGAGGAGGAGGGCGAGCGGCTCACCGAGGCCGAGCTCTACGCGATGGTGGTCAATATCATCGGTGGCGCCATCGGCTCGAGCCAAGCGGCCATCGCGAACGCGGCGTACCTGTTTGCCCGCAACCCCGACGAAGCGGCGTTGTTGCGCGCCGATCCCGAACTCGATCGCGGCGCGGTCGAGGAGTGCCTCCGCTACGCGCCGCCGTTCCGGTCGTCGCGTCGCAAGGCACTCGGCGCCTTGCACATCGCCGGGCTCGATCTTGCCGAGGGTGATGCGGTGCTCATGTCGAGGCAGGCCGCGAACCGCGATCTGGCCCGCTTCGTCGACCCGCACCGGTTCTCGATCGCGCGCGGCGACGATCGCCACGTGTCGTTCGGGCACGGACCGCACTTCTGCCTCGGTCAGGCGCTGGCGCGGGCCAACCTCACCGAGGCGATCCCGGCGATGGTGCAGCGGTGCCACGACCTCGAACTGGTCGACGAGCCGGTACGGGTGCCGTTCGATCCGGCAGAGAAGTTCGAGTCGCTCGTCGTGCGGTTCCGCGGGGTGGCGCGGGCGTGAGCACGTACGTCGTGTCCGCCGATTCGCACGTGATCGAGCCGACCGACCTCTACGCGTCCCTGCGCGCCGAGTGGGGCGATCGCGCGCCGGTGGTGGCGCGCGCCGACGATGGCAACGACTGGTGGTGGGTCGATGGTCAACGCACCAACTCCTTCGCCGGCGGATCACAGGCCGGGAAGCGGGCCGAGGGAGTCGAGGCGCTGCTGCTTGCCGACGCGGTCGATAACGTGCGCGACGCACTGTGGTCGCCCGAGCGCTACGTCTCCGAGAACCTCACCGATGGCGTCGGCGTATCGGTGCTGTACCCGACGCAGCAGATGCAGCACTACGCAGTCCGCAACACCGAGCTTGTGAACGCCACGTGCCGCACCTACAACGATTGGCTGGCCGAGTTCTGCCGCAGTGGCGCGGGGCGATTGCGAGGCGTGGCGGTTCTCAACTCCGACGATCCGGAGAACGCGGCGTGCGAACTGCGACGAACCGTTACGCGCGGCCTCGCCGCGGCGATGCTTCCCGTAGCGCTCCCGCATCGTCAGACATACGCCGATCCGCGATTCGACCGCGTGTGGGCCACCGCGGCCGACCTCGGTGTGCCCATCTCCTTTCACATCGGTACGTACCGTGCGGACGCGGTGCGCGAGAAGGCAGTGGTCATCGCGGGAGCGCAGACCGATACGCCGCGCCCGGTGCAGACCGCGTTCTCCACGGCCGATCTCTACGTGCGAAACGTGTTGGCCGACCTGGTGTTCGCCGGCGTACTCGAACGTCATCCGCAGCTGCGAGTGGTCTCGGCCGAGCACGAGATCGGCTGGTTGGCCCACTTCGTCGAACGCATGGATTACACCTACACCCAGCGCGCGACGCGCGGCATTCGCTTCGGCGACGGCGCGTTGCCGAGCGACTTCGTGCGCCGGCAGGTGTGGGTGCAGTTCTGCGAGGACCCGCTCGCGTCGCATGCGATCGACGTGATCGGTGCGGCCAACGTGCTATGGGGCACCGATTACCCGCACAGCGAAGGAACGTTCCCACACTCGCGCGATGTCGTGGATTCGTTGCTGGGATCGCAGAGCGCCGAGGCTCGCCGCGCCGTTCTCGTCGACAACCCAGCGCTCCTCTACGGCATCGACCCCGAGTTGCTCGCGGCGCCCGAACCGGCATGAGCGAGCTGCGGTTCGATGGGCGCGTCGCGGTGGTCACCGGCGCAGGACGAGGACTCGGCCTGGCATATGCGACGTTGCTCGCGGCGCGAGGCGCTTCGGTGCTCGTCAACGACATCGACGGTGACGCGGCGGCCGAAGCGGCGAGCACCATGCCGGGAGCGCAGGCGTTTGCGGCCGATGTCGTGGTGCCCGCCGGTGCAGCATCACTCGTGGGCGCCGCGCTGACCGCGCACGGTCGTGTCGACATTGTGGTGGCCAACGCGGGCACGTCATGGCACCAGCCGTTCGCCGACCTCACGGCCGCCGACGTGCAGGCCGTGTTCGGCCCCAGCGTGCTCGGCACCTTCAACGTGGTGCACGCGGCATGGCCGCACCTTGTTGCGCAGCGGTACGGGCGGGTGGTCACCACGTCTTCGGGCGCGGTGTTCGGGTTCGCCGGCCGGGCGCACTACGCCGCGGCCAAGGGTGCGGTGTTGGCGCTCACGAACAACATCGCGTTGGAGGGCGCCGCGCTCGGCGTGTTCGCGAACTGCGTGCTGCCGTGGGGCGCAACGCGACTTTCACGGCCCGGAGGTGGGGCGCCCGACGCGGCACTCGCCGCGCCGCCCGTCGCGTGGCTGTGTCACGAGCAATGCACCGAGAACGGTCAGGCCTTCGTCATCGGTGGTGGTCAGGTGGCGCGGATGAACTTCGCTTCGGGCCCGCACCTCGAGGTGGTCCACCAGACGCCTGAGGGCTACCGCGACGCACTCACCCGCGGGTGAGGGTCATGCAGGGTCGTGGCCGAGGATCGCTTCCCGGCCCCAACTGTGTCCGATCCAGTTCGTAATGCTCAGCCGTCGTTACTTGATCGGACCGACTGACACGATCTTGCCGTCCTTGACCGTGGAGGCGTACACGGTGACCGCGGACAGTTCGCCCTTGGCGTCGAACTTCAAGGTTTTGGTCAGGCCCACCCACGACTGGGTGGAGATGTAGGTGTTGATGTCGGCGCGGGTGACCTTGCCGGCGCCGATGGCCGCGAGGATGAAGTTCGACGCGTCGTAGGCCTCGGGCGAGAACGTGCCCTCAGGGTCGCTGTCGGGGAACTTGGCCTTGAACCGGGCCGCGAACGCTGCGCCGTCCTTGATGGCCGAAATGGGCGCACACGGACAGGTGAAGATGGCGCCTTCGGCCGCGGTGCCCGCAGCCTTGACGAAGCCGTTGTCCTTCGATCCGTCCGCACCGATGAATACGGCCCTGATGCCCGCATCCTTGAGTTGCTTGGCCAGCAGGCCGGCCTCTTGGTAGAAGCCGCCGTAGAAGATGGCGTCCTTGTCGGTGAGGTTCGCGGCCTTGATCTTGGCGACCGTGCCCGAGAAGTCGATCTGGCCGGCCTTGATGGTGTCGGTGGCCTTGACGATTGCGCCAAGTTCCTTCTTCACAGTGTCGGCGAGACCCTTGCCGTACTCGGAGCCGTCATCGACGACGGCGACGGTGGCGGCCTTGACGGTGTTCTTGATGTAGGTCGCGGCGGCCGGACCCTGCGAGTTGTCGTTGCCGAGCGCTCGGTGGAACACCTTCCAGCCATTTTCCGACAGTGCGGGGCTGGTGGCCGAGGGGGTGATCAGCGGCATGCCGGCGTCGTTGAAGAGCGGGTTGGCGGTCATGGACTCACCCGAGTACGTCGGGCCGATGATCGCGACGACGTTCTTGTTGTTGATGGCGGCGGTCGCGAGGTTCGGGGCCACCTTCGGGTCGCGCTGGGAGTCGAACAATTCGACCTTGATCTGGCAGTCCTTGTTGGCAGCGTTGAACTCCGACACCGCGAGCTCGAGGCTGCGCTTTTCATTGAGGCCGAAGCTCGCGGCATCGCCCGTGAGCGGTCCGAAGAACCCGATGGACGTTCCGGCGGCGCACTTGGCCTTGCCAGTCCATGCAGTTGCACCCGATGACGTCGATGCCTTGTTGCCGCCGTCATCGCCACACGCGGCGGAGATGACGGTGATCACTAGTCCGAACGCGACCAGCCTCGCCAGTTTCTTTGCTCGCATGAGCAACCTGTGCTTTCTCATCGGCTGATCAGCTCGCGGTCACCGGTCGGTATCGGAATCGGGCCGAACTATAGAAACAACTCACCGGCAAGTCGAATATGGTCCGCCCACCTGTCGGTTACCGTCTCTTCACCCTTTGTCCGGATCAAGGAGTGCATCGATGCCGACCTACGCGCCGACCTACTGGGCGCTGATCGAAGACGCCGCGGAGGGGTGGGGCGACCACGTCGTGGTGGCCGACGACCATGGCCGCACACTGAGCGCGTCTGCGCTTCGCGACGAGGCGTGTCGCGCCGCTGCGGGGCTCGCGGCCGCGGGCATCGGTTCCGGCTCGGTGGTGTCCTGGCAGATCCCCACGGTCCTCGAAGCAGTGGTGATCATGGGCGCGTTGGCGCGCCTCGACGCGGTGCAGAACCCGATCATCCCCATCCTGCGCGAGCGCGAGGTTGGTTTCATCACGCGGCAGGTGGGCACCGAGTTTTTCATCACGCCCGAGACCTGGCGCGGCTTTGGCCATGGCGCGCTCGCTCGCGGTATCGGCGACGAGGTCGGGTTCACCACCATCGGCCTCGACATGGCCTCGCCGCCGGTGATCGGCGAGATCCGTCTTCCCCAAGGCGATCCCGCCACGCTGGCGCCGGTGCCCGGTGCCGAAGGTCGCGACTCGCTCGTGCGTTGGTTCTACTACTCCTCCGGTACCACGGCCGATCCCAAGGGCGCTCGCCACACCGACCTGTCGATCATGGCGGCGGCCTCGGGGATGCTCGAACTCGTCGGCTTCAACCAGCGCGACGTGTACCCGATCGCCTGGCCCTTCTCGCACATCGGCGGTAGCACCATGCTCACGGTCAGCCTCGTGGGTGGGGTGCAGCTCGTCCTGTTCGACACGTTCGACCCGGCGACCACACCCGAGCGCATGGCCGCGCATCGACCGACCCTCCTCGGCTCCGCAGTGCCGTTCTTCAACGCGTTCATGGCGGCGCAGCAACGACACGGTGACGAGCCGCTGTTCCCCGAGCTGCGCGCGTGCGCGGGCGGCGGCGCGCCGATCCCAGCCGAGATCCACGAAGAACTCCATCGCACGCTCGGTGTCGCGGGGGTCACCGGCTCGTGGGGGCTCACCGAGTTCCCGATCGCCACGTCGTGCACCCCCGACGATCCGCGCGCGGTGCGCACGTTCACCGTCGGCCGGGCGTCGCCGGGGGTCACGATCCGCGCCGTGCTCGCCGACGGCAACGACGCCGGCCTCGACGTCGAAGGTGAGCTCGTGCTCCGCGGCAGCCAGCAGTTCCTCGGCTACATCGATCCCGCGCTCGACGCGCATGCCTTTATCGACGACAACTGGTTCCGTACCGGTGATCTCGGCGTGGTGCAGTCCGATGGCAACATCCGCCTCACCGGCCGGCTCAAGGACATCATCATCCGCAACGCCGAGAACATCTCGGCGCTCGAGGTCGAAGAGCTGCTCTTCAAGCACCCCGATGTGGTCGATGCCGCGGTAATCGGGCTGCCTGACCAGCGCACCGGCGAGCGCGTATGCGCGGTGGTGGTGCTGCACGACGGGGCCACGCTCACCATCGACGGGTTGCGCGACCATTGCCGGGCGCTCGGGCTGGCTATCCAGAAGTGTCCCGAGCAACTCGAGATCACCGACGCCATCCCGCGCAACGGCATGGGCAAGACGCTCAAGCAGCCCCTCATCGCGACCTACCGCAACAAGGCGGGTGTCTGAACTGGACTACTCCGGTTGCGGAGTGCGAATGCGGTGCGCGGGCGCGGTACGGTCGCAACGGCGGCGGGCCGCACGAGTGTGCACGCATGAGTAAGCAGAGGGACCACCGAGCGATGGCCGACGACGGGTTGATCAAAGGGCGCATCACCGACGATTCCGTCGATCAGATGCGCCGTCGTATCGGCTATCCGAACCCCACGGTGCGCAGCGGGACCGTGACATTGCCGTGGAACACCGAGTGCACCCCCGACTCGGTGCGTCACTTCTGCGAGGGCTATGGCGACGACAACCCGTTGTTCGTCGATCGCCGCTACGGAGCGGGCACGCGATGGGCTGGTCAGGTCGCGCCCCCGGGGTTCGAGGCCACAATGGGCTACGACCGCTCACCCGTGGTGCCCGAGCCGTTGGCTCGCGAGACACGTGGCGCGCTCCGCGGCGTTCAGTTGTTCCACTCCGGGAACGAGTCGCGCTTCTACCGGCCGGTGATGGTCGGTGACGTGCTCGATCGGATGAACGTGGTGCACGACGTCGAGGACAAGCAGTCGGAGTTCGCGGGGCGCAGCGTGCTGGTCACGAACAAGCTGACCTGGGCGAACCAGCGGGGCGAGGTCGTCACCGACCAACTGAAATGGTTCGTGCACGCCGAGCGCCGCAAGGTGAAAGAGGCCGAAGCGGTCGGCGCCGACACGAGGCCGCGCAAGCCGAAGGACGCGGCGGCGTCGTACTCCGACGAGCAGTTGGCCGATATCGAGGCGGCCTACGACGCCGAGTACCGGCGCGGGGCGGACACGTTGTGGTTCGAGGACATCGAGGTCGGCGCCACGTTGCCCACCATGGTGAAGGGTCCGCTGACGGTCACCGATCTGATCAACATGCACATGGGTGGCGGGTGGTTCGGTTACGGCAATCCGGCGTTGCGCCTCGGGTTCGAAAACCGAAAGAAGATGCGCGGGTTCTATACGAAGAACGAGTTCGGTGCGTGGGACGTGGTGCAGCGCGTGCACTGGGAGCCCGAGTTGGCCCGTGCGGTCGGTGTGCCGGCCGCGTACGACATCGGTCCGATGCGATGGGCGTGGTTGCTGCACTACTGCACGAACTGGTGCGGGGACGACGCGTGGCTCTACCGGGTGCGGGGCGAGTTCCGGGCGTTCAACTACATGGGTGACGCCACGTGGATCTCGGCCGTCGTCACCGACGTGCAGCGATCCGACGACCTCGGCTCCATCGTCGAGATCGAGGTCACCGGCACGAACCAACGCGGGCAGAAGAACATCAACGGATGGGCCACGATCATCTTGCCGTCGCGCGAGCACGGCCCGGTCGTGCTGCCCGAGCCACCACCGTTGCCAGCTGAGCTGGCGGCCGCGCACGAGGAGCGGAGCGCATGACCGATGCACCGTGGTCCACCATCGGTGAGCTGATCGCCGCCAGTTGCGTGCGCTACGCCGATCTCGAGGCGCTCGTCGACGGCGACGTTCGGCTGAGCTACCGCGAGTATGGCGAAGCGATCGACTCCGCGGCACGCGCGCATATCGCGGCCGGGCTGGCGCACGGCGATCGATTCACCGTCTGGGCGCCCAACATCTGGCAGTGGCCGATCGCCGCGCTCGGCGGTCACAAGATCGGCGCGGTGCTGGTGCCGATCAATACCCGATTCCGCGGCCGCGAGGCGGTCGACGTGTTGCGTCGCGCCCGATCTCGCGTGTTGTTCACGGTAACCGACTTCTTGGGCACGGACTTCGTCGCAATGTTGCGCGAGACGGGCGACGAGCTTCCCGATCTCGAACAGATCGTGGTGCTGTCGGGGCCGGTTCCCGAAGGTTGCATCTCGCTGTTCGACTATCTCGGCCGCGGCGCGTCGGTGAGCACCGAGGCCCTCGACGGACGTGCGGCCGCGGTGCAACCCCACGACCTCTGCCACATCCTCTTCACCTCGGGTACCACGGGCGCACCGAAGGGCGCGATGCTCGAACACGGCGCCATCTGCAAGGTGTACGACGCGTGGTCCGATGCCGTCGGCCTGCGCGCCGGCGACCGCTTCCTCGTGGTGTTCCCATACCTGCACTCGGCCGGGCTCAACTCGGGCATCCTGGCCTGCCTCATGCGCGGTGCGGTGAACATCCCGCACGCGGTGTTCGATGTGCCGTCGGTGTTGAAGCGAGTGGTCGAGGAGCGCATCTCCGTCGTGCCCGGCGCGCCCGCAGTGTTCCAGACCATCCTCAACACCGCCGACCTCGACGTCACGGCGCTCGACTCGCTGCGGTTGTGCATCACCGGCTCGGCGGTGGTGCCCATGCAGTTGATCCTCGACATGAAGAACAAGCTCGGCTTTGAGACGGTCGTCACCGGCTACGGGCTCACCGAGTGCTCGGGCACGGCCACCATGTGCCGTTACGACGATCCGCTCGAGAAGGTCGCACATTCGTCGGGTCGCGCGATCCGCGACGTCGAAGTGCTCGTCGTCGACGCAGACGGAAGCGAGATGCCGCGCGGTGAGGCTGGCGAGATCGTGGTGCGCGGCTACAACGTGATGCGCGGGTTCCTTGACGATCCCGATCAGACCATCGAGGCCATCGACATCGATGGCTGGTTGCACACCGGCGACATCGGCACCATGGACGCTGACGGGTACATCGACATCACCGACCGGATGAAGGACATGTTCATCGTCGGTGGGTTCAACGCCTACCCCGCCGAGATCGAGCGCATCATGCTCGACCATCCGGCGATCGGTGGTGTGTCGGTGATCGGCATCGACGACGCCCGTCTCGGTGAGGTGGGCATGGCGTTCGTTATCCCGAAGCCGGGGAGCACGCCCGACGCGACCGAGATCATCGCGTGGTGCAAGAAGGAAATGGCGAACTACAAGGTTCCCAAGCGGGTGACGTTCGTCGATGCGCTGCCGCTCAACGCGAGCGGCAAGGTGCTCAAGCACGAGCTGCGGGCTCAGGTCCGCTCCGGAGAGGTGTGATGGTGATGAGTCGCCTCGAGATCGATCCGGGAGCGCCCGACGCGGTTATCACCGCTTCGGTCCAGGAGTGGGTCGCCACGCATGTGCCCGAGTCCTGGCGCGAGGCCGCAGCGCGCGGCGGAGCGGCAGCGGTTCGCACGGTGCGCACGCGTGAACAGTACGAGGAGTGGTATCCGTTGTTCGCGGCGTCGGGCATGGTCGTGCCCGCGTTGCCCGTGGAGTACGGCGGCCTCGGAGTTGAGTCGCGAGTGGCGCGGCTCATCGACGCGGAGTTGCGCGCGCTCAACCTGGGCAAGCTCAACATCGTGGGCGTCACGGCGATCATCCCGGTGCTGTTGAACTACGGCACCGAGGAGCAACGGCTCCGGTTCATTCCGCCGCTCGTGCGCAACGAGGAGATCTGGTGTCAGCTGTTCAGCGAACCGGGCGCAGGTAGCGACCTCGCGTCGCTATCGACGCGCGCGGTGCGCGACGGTGACGAATGGGTGGTGAGCGGGCAGAAGGTGTGGAACACCTGGGCGCACTACTCGCAGTTCGGGTTGCTGGTCGCGCGCACCGATCCGGACGTGCCGAAGCGGCAGGGCATCACGTGCTTCGCGTGCCCGATCGACGCACCTGGCGTGTTGGTGCGGCCGCTCATCCACATCACCGGCGAGGTCGACTTCAACGAGGTGTTCCTCGACGGCGTGCGAATCCCCGACGAGTATCGCCTCGGACCGGTCGGCGCGGGCTGGAAGGTGGTCAACGCCGCGCTCGGTGGCGAGCGCACCATGGTCAGCGGCTCGGGTGCGGGCGGCGTCGAGCGCATCGGCGGTTCGGGTGTCACGCATCTCGTGAAGCTGGCGCAGCGCAACGGCAAATGGGCCGATCCGCTTGTGCGGCAGTCGCTCATGAAGCTGTGGTGCGAAGAGCGCGTGCGCGGGTGGACCAATGCACGAGTGCGCGATAACGCACGCGCCGGTCGGGCAGCGGGGCCCGAGTCGTCGATCGGCAAGGTGCATCAGGGCGAGATGAACCAACGCATCCAGATGGCGGCCGCCGAGCTGCTCGGCCCGGGCGCGACCGCGTGGACCGCCGACACCGAGATGCCCTTTGAGGTGCACGGCATGCTTCGTAGCCGCGCCAACACCATCGAGGGCGGTACCTCCGAGGTCAACCGCAACATTCTTGGCGAACGAGTGCTCGGCCTCCCGAGGGAACCCGACCCGTACCAGTCCACCCCCTGGA
>WLNW01000109.1 GCA_009699605.1 Actinomycetota bacterium
ATGATCCCCATGCCGCCGGCGTTCGACACCGCGGACGCGAGCTGAGCGCGAGCGATGAACCCCATCGGGGCCTGCACGATGGGGATGTCGATCCCGAGCATCTCGGTGACCGTGGTTCTCATGAGTGCTCCCCAATCGTCTTGCGGCGCCCTCGTCGTCCGCGCCGTGTGGGCGTCGGCGGCGGTCGGAAGGGCGCCGTGCGGTCCGACACCCACGGTTGATACGGCGCCATCGTGAAGTCGGCGAGGAAGGTGAGCGGGCCGTCGTAGTTCACCCGCCAGCCGCGATACGCCTGCCACGACGCCTCCCGATCGGCCCGCACTGGGACGCCGGCGAGTGCGAGCCGTTCGTGCACTTCGACGTACTCGTCGCGGCTCACCGAGATCGGATCGCCGGGCGACGGGTCGTCGTCATAGGGGATCGTGTAGAAGGCACAGAGGCTGCGCAGCGACAGGTACCCCGAGCGCACCATGAGCGCGGCGCGGGGATCCGTTTCGACATCCAGCGCCGACAGATAGATCGACGCGAGGTCGAGCGCGATCCCCGCGCCGGTGATCCACGAACGATCGGGCTCGGGCGAGCGGAAGAAGGTGAGCGCGGGGAACGACCGGTGCGACTCGGCCATCTCGACGAACCAGTCGTCCCAGTCCTGCCAGATCTCGTCGAGACGTCCGAGGCCGCCGATCGAATGCGAACGGATGATGAGCGTGGCCGGATCGGCAGAGCCCCGGTCGTTCTCGGCGCGGATGAAGAGCTTCGCGACAGTGATCTCGCGGCGCGAGAAGAGCGAGTAGATGGTGGGGAGGAACGAGATCAGCAGCGCCACGAGGCCCAACCCGAACAACGCCTCGACGATGACTGCGAACGTCTCCCAGGTGCCATCCGCCGCCCGGAAACCGAGGGTGGTCAGCGAAGACCCGGAGAGCAGCAGGGAGTCACGCCACGAGTCCCGGCCGAAGCCCCAGTAGACGGGCGCGAAGCCGAGGATCAACCCGAAGGCCCACACCACCGGCAACAGCATCAGCGCGGTGGGCGCGAAGCGTGACATGACGCGGTCGCGTCGTTCGTAGGTGTGGGCCTCCTTCGCGAAGACGCCGAAGCAGGCCCGGGTCATCCCGAACACTGCGGTCGTGAGCATCACGTGCTCGCCCCGCGGCACCACCACCGTGCGTATTGCGGCCGACAACACCGCCGCGACGACGAAGACCCCACCCAGCACGGCGAACAGGCGAAGAACGATCACCTACGGAAGCTTGTCACATCGATCAGCGGAAATCGCGAGACCGCAACGCCCCACCGAGCGGCAACGGTTCGAGTCGTTCGGCGATGATGTTGACCACGTTCTCCGCGTTCTCGACGCGGCCACGGACGAGCAGCGCAGGCGCACTGCGAGCGATGGTGAGGTGACGCTGCCAGCACCCCTTCGACACCACGATGTTGATGAGCCCGGTTTCGTCCTCGAGGTTGATGAACGTGGTGCCGCCGGCCGTAGCCGGACGTTGGCGATGCGTGACCACACCGGCCACGAGCACGCGGGTTTTCGACGGCAGGGTCTTGAGTCGCGACGCGGGCACGACCCCCAATGCGTCGAGATCGTCGCGGAGGAACCTCGTGGGGTGACCATCGGGTGAGACACCGCTGGCCCACAGATCGGCAAGCGCCACCTCGCGCGTCGTCATACCCGGCAGCTGTGGGGCGTCGACCCCGGTGACGATGCCGTCGAGTCGGTGCGACGACGTCTGCGCGACCGCCCCGGCCGCCCAGAGCGCGCGGCGCCGGACCCCACCATCGACCAGCGTCCCGTCATCGAGCAACGAGTTGAATGCGCCCGCGGTGGCCAGCGTCTCGAGCACATCGAGCGACGTGCCCACATGCCGCGCCACTTCCTCCATGGCCCGGTACGGCTGTCCGGCCACGAGACGCGCCGCAAGGTCGGTGCCCACCTTGCGCACCGAACCGAGACCGATGCGCACCGCGACGCCCTTGTGCGACTCGGCACACGGTTCGAGCACCGCCGCCGCACCCGAGCGGTTGATGTGCGGCGTGTGCACCACGACGCCATGACGACGAGCGTCTTGTACGAGCGAATGTGGTGAGTAGAAGCCCATGGGTTGAGCGTTGAGCAGCGCAGCGCAGAACGCGGCCGGATAATGGAGCTTGATCCACGAGCTCGAGTAGACGAGATAGGCAAACGACACGGAATGACTCTCGGGGAAGCCGTAGTTCGCGAACGCCGCGAGCTTCAGGTAGATCTGATCGGCGATGTCACCGGTGATGCCACGCTCGGCCATGCCGTCATAGAGCTTGACCCGCAAGCGCTCCATGCGCTCCTGGCTGCGCTTGGACCCCATGGCCTGCCGCAGTTGATCGGCATCGCCCGGACTGAACCCGGCAACGTCGATGGCCATCTGCATGAGCTGCTCTTGGAAGAGCGGCACGCCGAGTGTCTTCGCGAGCGACTTCTCGAGCAAGGGGTGGAGGTAGGTGACCGGCTCTGTGCCGTTGCGCCGACGGATGTACGGATGCACTGAACCGCCCTGGATGGGCCCAGGACGGATGAGCGCGACCTCGACGACGAGGTCGTAGAACGTGCGCGGCCGCAGGCGCGGCAGCGTGGCCATCTGGGCGCGTGACTCGATCTGGAACACCCCGATCGTGTCGGCTTCGCACAACATGTCGTAGACCGCGTCCTCTTGCGGGATGGTCGCGAGATCGACGTCGCGCCCATGGTGCTGCCGGATGAAGTCGACGGCGTAGTGCAATGCACTCAGCATGCCGAGCCCCAACAGATCGAACTTGACGAGACCCACTGCTGCGCAGTCGTCCTTGTCCCATTGCAGGACGCTGCGCCCTTCCATGCGACCCCACTCGACCGGACACACTTCGATGACCGGTCGGTCGCAGATCACCATGCCACCCGAGTGGATGCCGAGGTGCCGGGGGAAGTTCTCGATCTCGCGTGCGAGCTCGAGAACATCGGCCGGGATATCGCTCGTGGTCGGCACCGACGACCACCGATCGGCCGCCTTCGCGTACGCGTCCTGCTGACCGCTCGCATAGCCGAGGGCTTTGGCCATGTCGCGTATCGAGGACTTCGCCCGGTAGGTGATGACGTTCGCGACCTGCGCCGCGTGCCGGCGCCCGTGTTTGTCGTACACGTACTGGATGACCTCTTCGCGACGGCCGCTCTCGATGTCGATGTCGATGTCGGGCGGCCCGTCGCGTTCGGGCGACAGGAACCGTTCGAACAACAAGCCGAGCGTGACCGCGTCGGCGTTGGTGATGCCGAGCGCGTAGCAAACCGCGGAGTTCGCGGCCGAGCCGCGACCCTGGCAGAAGATGTCGGCGCGTCGACAGAACTGCACGAGGTCCCACACCACGAGGAAGTAGCCGGAGAAGCCGAGCTGTTCGATGAGCGCGAGCTCGTGATCGATCTGGGCGTACGCGCCACGTGCCCGTTCTCGGTGTCGCGGACCGTATCGGTGATGTGCTCCCTCCTCGGTGACCTGGCGCAGGTAGCCCATCTCGTCGAGCCCCGGTGGACACGAGAACGGGGGCAGGTTCGGTGCGACGAGCGTGAGATCGAACGCGCACTCGCGAGCGAGCACCGCCGCGTGCTCGACCACCCCCGGGTAGCGAGCGAAACGGGCCAGCTGCTCGTCGCCCGAACGCAGATGCGCACCCGACGCTGCGGGCAGCCAGCCGTCGATGTCACTGAGGCTGCGCCGCGCCCGCACCGCAGCGATCGCCGTGGCGAGCCTGCGCCGCATCGGGCGGTGGTAGTGGACGTTGTTGGTCGCGACGAGGTCGAGGTGGGCGCCGATCGCGAGTTCGACCAGCGCGTCGTTGCGCGCCGAATCGAGCGGGTACCCGTGGTCCCAGAGCTCGACCACCACGTTGTCGCGCCCGAAACGCTCGACGAGATCATCGAGCGTGCGACGAGCGGCGCGTGGGCCGTCGCGCTCGAGCGCCGCCGGCACCGGTGCCTTGCGACAGCCGGTGAGGACGACCCAGTGATCGGCCCCGGACCGACCGGCCGACCCGATCGCGGTGAGCTGATCGAGGGTGGCCCGCGGAGCACCCTTCTCCCCCGCGAGCTGCGCTTCGCTCAGAGCCCGGGCCAGTCGCGCGTAGCCCACCGGGTCGCGGGCGAGGATCACCGCATGCTGCCCATGGGGGTCGGCCTGACCCGGTTCGTAATGACCGGTCACCCCGAGGGTGATCTCGGCCCCGAACACCGTGGGGAGCCCCTGCACCCGAGCTGCCTCAGCGAAGCGGACCACCCCGTAGAACCCGTTGTGATCGGTGAGCGCAAGCCCTTCGAGCCCAAGCCGCACCGCTTCTTCGACCAGCTCTTCGGGGTGCGACGCCCCATCGAGGAAGCTGAAGTTCGAGTGACAGTGCAGCTCGGCATAGGGCATGCGGGCGGTACGGGCAACGGGCAGGTCCGCCGGCACATAGGGTGCGCGCTTGCGCGACCAGGCCGGGCTGTCCCCCCCGTCACCGACCAGGGGGCCATCATCGCCCACCGACCGGGCGCTCCACTGCGGCCCACTGGGCTGGGCGCGATCGGACAGCGTACGTTCGATCGTTCGCCACGGAACATCAGGATTGTTGAAGCCCACCGCGCGACCATAACGAACGTATGTTCGTAGCACAACCCCGCCCGGCGGTCACCGAATCGGCGGGGAGATCCGGTTCCGAGAAGCGGGAGATCACCACGTGTTCGCGCGACTCGCCGTTGTCACCAATGTCGGCCACGAACCGCGACGGTCACGGCGCGGATGTGGTCGGACCGTGCTCGTGCTCGTGCTCGCCGACATGGCCGCAGTCGACGCGGTGCCCGCCGGCGGCGCGGTCGACCGATCAACAAGCGTCACATCGTAGTTCCGCTACCGTGCGCCAACGCTGCGGCGCACCACGCGCCGAGCGAGCAGCAGGGGGAACCATGGGCGTCGCGGTCATCACCGGGGCAGGACGCGGGCTCGGCAAGGCCACCGCGGCGCGACTCGCCCGGGACGGGCATGCGGTCGTCGCCCTCGACCTCGATGCAGCAGCCGCCGAGGCCACGGCAGCAGCAGTCGGTGGCAGCTGGCACCAGTGCGACGTCGCCGACTGGGGATCCGTCGAGGCTGTCGCGGCACGCATCGAACGGTGCGACATCCTCGTGAACAACGCGGGGATCTGGCGCTTCCATTCGCTTCTCGACACCACGCCCGACGACCTGCAGTCGGTGATCGCCGTGAACATCATCGGCGTCGTGCAGTGCAGCCGCGCGTTCGCCCCCAAGATGATCGCGGCGGGTGGCGGATCGATCGTGAACCTGTCCTCGGGCGCCGCGTGGACGAACTCGCCCGGGGTCGGTGTCTACCCGGCGACCAAGGCGGCGGTGATCTCCCTCACCAAGCAGATGGCGCTCGAATGGGGCGCCCACGGCATCCGAGCCAACGCCGTGGGCCCCGGGCTCATCGTCACGGAAGGGACATCGGGCAACTACAGCGAGGAGCGCAAGATCGAGCGGGGCAAGTCGGTGCCAATGCTCCGCGTCGGCGAGCCACGCGACATCGCCGACGTCATCTCGTTCCTCTGCAGCGATGATGCCCGCTATGTGAGCGGCCAGGTGATCTACGTCGACGGCGGGGTCACCGCAGGGCGAGCGGCGATCTGAGGTCGTCGAGCTTGGCGATCACAAAGGCGCACACGCGGTCGTAGGCCCCGCTTCGATCGATGGGCAGGCCCAACACCGTTCGTTCCGCCTCGGCGAAGCCCACGGTGAGCCACCCGTAATAGGCGGGGCGTTCCCGGAGCAGCTTGATCTCGAGCTCGGGCAGCGGGATCACCACGGTGACGGTGGTTGCCGACGCGGCGCGACGGTTATCGCCGAGGATCTCGAGGGGAAAACCGAAGCGATCTCGCCACAGCGCGGCGAGATCGGAGGCGAGGGTCCACACGACTTCGGTCGCGCCGCCGCGACGCGCATGGTCGTAGATACCGCGCCACAACAGGTTCAACGCGTACTCATCGGCGACGAGGGGGTCAAGTGCGAGCGTGGCCACCTCGCAGGTGAGCCGAGCTGGATCGCGGCGCACCGGTACGCGCGTGGCGGCCGGAAGGCGGCCGTAGGGCGCCACGACCGAACGAGAGATGCCATCGCCCAGCCCCTCTGGGGTGTCGAGCAGGTGAAGGACGCTGACGCTGTCCCACATGACGAGCTCGCCGACGACCTCGCGCTCGTTCTCGGCACAGCACGCGGCGGCACGAAGGAGCGCGTATTCGACTCGCAGAGCTTCGGTCCACCCCTCACGGTCGGCCCGGGTGATCGTGCGCACGCCGGTGTGCATGCTGTATTCCACCAGGGCGGCGACGAAGTGGTCGCTCGTCGAACGCCGCGGGGCCGGGCGAGCAGGTCGCTCGGTGGTGGCCGGATCGCCGGAACCCTCGGGCGCAGCGAGCTCGTCGTCCGCACGCCCCGCGATGTTGGGTCCCGCGAGGTTGGGCGCCGCGGTGGCCAACTCGAGGGCGTTGGCCAGGGCATCGTCGGCCGCCTGGCCGACGATGGCGCGGCGGGTCGCCGTCTGCTGTTCGGTCTTCTCCCGGCGGCGCTGGTCATACGCGACAAGGGCCACGATCACCGCGCCGACCGCGACGACCAGCACGTAGTACATCGGGTTTGTCTCGCCGAGCACCACGAGCGCGCCGACACCGAACACGAATTCGGCCACCGCCAGCCACTTGACCACTGGCAAGACCTTCGCCGAAGAGGAGGGGTCGCCTGGTGAGCTGTCGCCTGTCGATTCCGAGAGATCCACCGTGTACTCCGAGAGATCCACCGTGTACCGAGCCGCCTTGCGATGCCCCACTGGGCGTGCGCCGAACGTAACACAACCGCGCGTCGCGACGACGTCGACGCCGGCGCCGGTGACCGCGAACGGCGCGTCCGCCGGTCGACCGTAGGATCGGACCATGACCGATGACGTCACTGCGTGCGCTGACCCCGCCATCGACGAGTCCGCCGACCTGCTCGCCACGGGTGTCGACTGGGACATCGAACCACTCCTCGACGGGGGCACGATCGACGACCTCGTGGATCGGGCCGAGAAGCTGGCCATCAACCTCGCGGCGCTGCGGGGCCAGGTCTCGTCCTTCAGCGGCGACGAACTCCGCGAGTGCATGCGCTCGTTCGAAGCACTGTCCGACCTGCTCGGTCGCGCCGGGAACTACGCCGCCCTTCGCTTCGCAGTCGACACCGCCGACCCGAAGAACGGTGCGCGCATGGCGCGCTACGAGGAACGTTCGACCGCCATCTGGACCCAGTTGCTGTTCTTCGACCTCGAATGGGCCGCGCTCGACGATGGCCAGGTCGACACGCTCCTCGCCAACCCGTCGCTCGAGTTCGCGGCGCATCATCTGCGCGCCAAGCGTCGCTATCGAGACCACTTGCTGAGCGAGCCCGAGGAGCGCATCCTCACCGAGAAGAATGTCACCGGAGCGTCGGCGTGGAGCCGCCTCTTCGCCGAGCTCTCCTCCGCGATCACGATCGAGCTTCCCGGCAGCTCCGGTGGGGCTCGAACCGCCCCGCTCGAACAAGGTCTCGCGCAGCTGCAGCACCCAGATCGTTCGGTGCGCCAGGGCGCGGCAGCTGCGGTCACCGCCGGGCTCGCACCGGGCCTGCGCACGCGCGGTTTTGTGCTCAACACCTTGCTGAACGACAAGGCCATCGACGACCGCCTCCGTCGCTACCCCACGTGGATCTCAAGCCTAAACCTGGGCAACGAGACCACCGACGAGTCGGTCGAGGCGCTGGTCGCCGCGGTCAAGGGTCGTTACGACATCCCCCAGCGCTGGTACCGCCTGAAGGCCCAGATCCTGGGCCTCGATCGGCTTGCCGACTACGACCGCATGGCCTCGATCGCGGCCACCGACACCGAGATCGGTTGGCACGAAGCACGCGAAATCGTTCTCGACGCCTATCAGTCGTTCTCCCCCGACCTCGCGTCGGTTGCGCAACGCTTCTTCGACGAAAGCTGGATCGATGCCCCCACCCGCGCGGGCAAACGCCCGGGCGCGTTCTGCGCGTACACCGTCCCCAGCCACCACCCGTACCTGCTTCTCAACTGGACCGGCCGGACACGCGACGTGCTCACGCTCGCCCACGAGCTCGGTCACGGCCTGCACGCCTACCTGGCGCGCGAGCAGGGCATCTTTCATCAGGTCACGCCGCTCACCGTCGCCGAGACCGCGTCGGTGTTCGGCGAGACCGTCACCAACGGCCGGTTGCTCGCCGCGCTCGACGATCCCAACGACCGACTCGCGTTGCTCGCATCCGTGGTCGAGGATTCGATCGCCACGGTGTTCCGTCAGGTCGCGATGAACCGATTCGAACAGGCGGCCCACACCGCTCGCCGAACCGAAGGCGAGCTTTCGCTCGACCACATCAACACGTTGTGGGCCGAGACGCAGACCGAGATGCTCGGCGACGCGGTCGAGGTCACCGAGGGCTACCGCACCTGGTGGTCGTACATTCCGCACTTCATCAACACGCCGGGCTACGTGTATGCGTACGCGTACGGCCAGCTCCTCGCCTTGTCGGTGTATCGACGTTACGAGGAGCAGGGCGACGCGTTCGTGCCGCGCTATCTCGAACTGCTGCGAGCCGGTGGTTCCATGGCACCCGCCGAGCTGGGCCGAATCGTCGGCTGCAACCTCGACGACCCCGAGTTCTGGGACGGTGGCCTCGCCATCATCGATGCGAAGGTCACCGCGGCCGAACAGACCGCTCGCGCCGCCGGTCGGCTACCGGCCTGACGGCCGAGCGAGATACGCCGCGCGCACGGCGAGAACCTGACGCGTCTCGGCGGCCATGCCCCGGGCGAACTGCTCGCGATAGGTCGCATCGGTCACGAGTTGCACCACGAACTGGAGCGCCGCGAAGCCGGTGATGAAACCGGACACGACCAAGAGTTGTCGGCTGAGCACAAGCTCGTGGCCGAACACGGTGAGGTCGCCATATCGATCGCGGGCAGGCAGCGCTCCGTCGGAGACCCACTGGGCGATGGTGTCCTCGCGCACCGTCAACAACCCGAAGGTGACGTAGAACGCGAAGGTCACCGCGGCGATGAGCAAGACCTGGATCGACTGGTTCACGAACACCACCAGCGCGAGGTTGAAACGGGCGCGGGTCGGCAGCTGGCGCGAGGCTGGCTCGCCGCTGAACAGGTCAGGTGAGACGCCCTCCAGCGGCGACCCCTCGCAGTACGCGCAGACGTCGCTCCACGAATCGAACGTCGATAACGCGACCACGTTGGTTTGCGTGGCGAGCGCGAGGAACAGCGAACCGATCAGGACGAGGCCAAGCAACACCGCGATGAACATCGGCCAGGCAAAATCGTTCGCTACTTGCCACACCTCGGCGTTGAGGAACAAGAACATGCTGAATAACAAGAGCAGCGGCAAGGTCTTGATCATGAGGTTGGCCATGCCGCGCAACTGGCTGCTGAGCTGTCCGGCGGCCCAGCTGGTCATGGGCAATACGCCATAGCTGGTGATCGGATATGCGAGCAGCAGGAGCGCGACGTTGCCCACGAGTAGCGCCGGCACCGCCGCCGCACGGTTGCTGCCGAACGCTGCTGCGACTGCAGCCGGAACGATGACGAACGCACCGATCTCGACCGGGCCCACTCGTTTGGGCGCCTGGAGTGCCCGCCGGCCACGAGCGCTATTTGTCGCAGCGATCGCGAGCATGACCATCGCGAGAACCCCGACGACGACCATCGCCTGGGTCCAGCCGGCGAAACGCTCGCCGAAGACCGCGAGCACCACCTCGGCCGCGAAGACGACGCCGACGAACGGCGTCATGCGGGTGAGGATGTCGTCGCGTGCGCTGTAGTTGTCGATGAACTGCGGCAGGCCGCGGCCGATGAACCATCGTTCGACTTCGGGACGGGTTTCGTGAGTCATGTCGTCGGACAGTCTTGTCCCTCGTGCCCTCGGTCGCGGGTATCGACCCTGGCGATGGCACTGTCACAGGGGCCTACGACACGAAACACGCGACCGATGGGCTGATCGACCTCCGGCATCTCACGCCGGCGCAGTCACGGCAACGTTCAGTCGTAGGTGGCTTCGAGCCACCAGTGTCCGCCCTCGCGCACCATGAGCCATGCCACGCCCGATGCCCCTTGTACCTGCAGCCGAGCAGCGCGTCGATGCGCGGCCGGATCCCACCATCGTTCGTCGACCATCCATGGCCCGGCCCACCCGACGATTGGGATGGCCTCGCGGCCCATGCCTTCGATCACGAACTCGGACGGCGGCGCGCTGAGCAGCCCGCGGCCACTGACCACCACGTCGGACGCGGTGGCGTCGCGCAGCTGCACCACCGGCCGAGGGTGGTGGACGATCGACGGCGCGGGGGCAGGCACGCGACCGGGCCACGGCGCACCCCGCGCCGCGGAGACCGGCGTGAGCTCGCGCTCGCGCAGATCGACGCCGGCCGCGGGGACCAACCGCACCGCGTCGCCCGGGCCACGCCCTCCGGCGCGTTCAGGGACGAGCACCGCATCGGGACCGAGCATCGAGGCCAGGCGGGCCAGGGCGCGCGCGGCTCGGGAATCGGCCTCGGTCTCCTCGCCCCAAAACCCGAGCTGGCGCCCCTTGGCGGCGATCACGTCGTCCGGAGCCAGACCGAGGTGGGTGATCCCGCTCGTGGGACGCGCCGCGACCGAGGCATGCAACCAGCCGTCGATCTGCCACCGCACACGATCGGCGATGGCCCCCGCGGACAACGCCCCTTCATGGCGCCAGAGCCGCGAAAGGTGTTCACCGTGCTCGGTCTCGGCCTCGATGGCCACCCGGGTGCAGGCAAGGCCACGCGCATCGAGTGCCGCGTGCAGCTCCTCTGCGAGCTCACGAGCCACGAACGCCACCTGTTCGACGCGCTCGGCCGGCGGATCGAGCACTGCGGTGAACCGCAGATCGGGTGAGGGGTCACGGGCATCGGGTGGTCGTTCGTCGAGTCCCGCGGCGAGCCGGTGCGCGCGGAGACCATCGGTGCCGAAGCGACCAACGACCGACGCCGTGTCGAGCGCGGCGAAGGCGCCGAGCGTGCGCAACCCCAGCCGGCCGAGCACG
>WLNW01000011.1 GCA_009699605.1 Actinomycetota bacterium
ATCCAGTCCTGCTCGACGCGCTGCATGAACAGGTCGGGGACCCAGTTGGCCAGGTTGAGGCTGTGGGCGCGGCGCATGGAATCGCCGGTGTTGTCGCGCAGTTCGAGGAAGTCTTCGATGTCGGCGTGCCAGGTCTCGAGGTAGACGCACGCGGCGCCCTTGCGCTTGCCGCCCTGGTTGACCGCGGACACCGAACAGTCGAGGGTCTTGAGCCACGGGATGATGCCGTTGGATAGGCCGTTGGTGCCCCGGATGAGCGAGCCCTTCGACCGGATGCGGTGATACGCGAGGCCGATGCCGCCGGCGAACTTCGACAGCTTCGCAACGTCGGTGTAGCGGTTGTAGATCGACTCGAGGTCGTCTTCGGGGGAGTCGAGCAGATAGCAGCTCGACATCTGCGGGTGCGCGGTGCCCGAGTTGAACAGGGTGGGCGAGGACGGCAGGTAGGACAGCGAGCTGAGGAGCCGATAGAAGCGGATGGCTTCGTCGGGGCTCTGCGAGAGCCCACAGGCCACGCGGAGGAAGAAGTACTGCGGGGTCTCGATGACCTTGCGCTCGCTGGGGTGACGCAGCAGGTACCGGTCATAGACGGTGCGCAGGCCGAAGAACTCGAACAGGGCGTTGTTGTCGGCGACGACCGCGTCGTTGAGCTTGCGGAAGTTCAGCGTGACGAACTCGGCGATGTTGTCGGCCACCAGGCCGAGGCGGTGACCGAGCGAGATCGACTGGCTGAACGAGTAGACGTCCTGGTTCTGGACCTCTTTGTCGATGTAGGTGCTGAGCAACCGGGCCGCGAGTCGGGAGTAGTTCGGCTCCTCGACGATGAGCGCCGCCGCGGTGCGGATGGACAGCTCGTCGAGCTCCTCGGTGGTGGCGCCGTCGCAAAGGCCGGAGATGGTGCGCGTGGCGATGCGGAGTGGCTCGACCCCATCGAGCCCGTCGGCACAGCGCTGCACGGCGCGGACGATCTTGTTCACGTCGACGGCCTCGGAGTCGCCGTTTCGCTTGCGGACGCGCATGGTGGACGATCCGCTGGTAGACGCGTTGGCAGGTGTCGTAGCGTCGAGCCGATCATCCGTGATGGTCATCCAGGGGCCTCCGAAAGCGCGCAGCAGACCAAACGAGGTCCGCGGGGGTCCCCAATTACAACCGTGAAATTCCACGCGTGTCAAGACCTTCGGCTCGTACTTGACACGGGTTTGTCACGTTGCGGCGATGGAGTCGCCTCCTGGCGTTTTCCCTGGTCACGGATTCGGACGCGCGAACCGCGAAGGGTGGTCGTCGCGAGGCGCTACGGTGCCCGGTTATGCAGGGTGCACCCCTCCGCTCCCGGGTCCGTCGGGCTGCCAAAGGCGAACCGCCACGCCTGCTCCTGCTGGCGCACGGCTACAGCTACCACCCCGAGGAGATGCTGGCCTACGGGACCGTGATCGACCCCGAACGCCGCTTCGCGCTGGTCGCGCCCCGTGGACCCATCGAACTGCCCAACGGTGCGGCCGCTTGGTCTATACCGAAAGACCGGGAGCCGCCCCCATTCATCAAGGCATCAGATGCGCTTTCAGCCACTCTCGATGCGGCGTGCGCGCGCTACGGGGTCGCCCGCGCCGACGCAATCGTGGGCGGTTTCTCCCAGGGCGCGATCATTTCGTTCACCCTGGCGCTCGACCCGTCGACCGTGCGCCCCGCGGCCGTGATCAATTGGTGTGGTGGGCTCCCGGTCGGCCGGGGGACTCCGATCGACCTCGATCGCCTCGAGACGCTCCCCGTGCTCTGGCAGCTCGCCGCACGCGACGAGGTCGTGCCACCCGAGTTCTCTCGCGCCGGCGCCAAGACGGCGCTCGCGCACGGCGCCGCGCTCACCCGACGGGAGTACGACATCACCCACGCCATCTCGGTCGAGATGCTCGCCGATGCGCGTACCTGGCTGGCTGCCCGATAGACCCGAGCCCGGTCAGCGGCCGGTCCACGCCTGCAAGAACCGGGCCACGAGCTGCTCGAGGGTGGCCGCATCGGCCACACCGGCCTCGGTCTTGTCGAGGAAGTGCCAGCCGTTCGTGGTCAGGGCCTGCTGCACGCGGATCTTTTCGATGGGGACGCGGCGGCCGGCCATCGTGGCGAGCACCACGTCAGCCGACGTGATCGGCTCGAGCTCAACGAGCTCGAGCTGACCGCTGGCCCGCGGACTTGCGATTGCCAAGCGGGTGCCCGCCTCGAGCGCGAGCACGAGGTCGTAGGAATCGGCACGCTCGAGCATGGTGTCGAGCGCCGTCTTGTCGGTGGGTGGCGTGAGCGCCGCGGCCGCCACGTCGAGCGTGGACGAGATCGACTCGAGGTCGCGAGCGTCGAAGCTCTCGCGGCGCACGAACGTGCGGGCTATCTGGGCGAGCGCGACGAGGCCACCCGTGGTGCGCTCGGGTCGATCGACCCCGACCCGCAGACTGCCCCACGCACTCGGCCCACCGATCTCGGCCCACGTCGCACCACCGCGCCGCACGATGCACGACCAGTCGATCACGCCACCACACGAGGTCTCGAGCGTGGCGCGCCGATCGCTGCGGATGATGATGACGAGCGGCGTGCGAGCGAGCGTCTCGGACAAGCTGTCGAAGGGATCGGCGCCGCCCGACGACTGGGCGCCCAGTCGCGCGAGGTCGGCCCACGACCGCGGGGTAAGCCACGCCTCGGCGTCGATGCCGCCACCCGACCGAAGTCGGGCGAGCGTGGCCCCCGGGTCCTCGACGCGCACCGTGAGGGACGCGTCGCCCAGATCGGCGCACACGTCGGCCATCTCGGTGGCGCACAACAGCACCTTGGTGGCCACGTCGTCGAGAGGCCGCTGGTCGTTGTCGCGCGTGGCACGGAGCGCGAAAGTGGACGCCACGAGAGCGACGAGCCCGACGACCATGACCACCCGTTTCATCGCGCAGCACGGTAGTCGCCGGCCAACGCTCGCTCGGCTCAGGTGGTGGTTGTCACCTCGACGGCCAAGCTGACGTTGTCGGTGTCGACGCGTCCGACGTGCACGCGCCGGCTTTCGGGCAGCGGCCCGACGATGAGCTCGACGGCCAACACCTCGGCCTGCACCGATTCGCGGTGGGTGGCGAGTGCGGCGACCACCTTGGCCGGCGCGTCGACCCACACTCGGATGCGGTCGGTGACGACGAAGTCCTCGTCTTTGCGGGCCTGTTGCACGAGCCGGATCACGTCGCGGGCGAGCCCCTCGGCCTCGAGGCTGGGGGTGATGGCCACATCGAGGGTGACAACGGCGTCGTTACTGCGCAATGCGGCCGCGGTGACACCGTCGGGCGACTCGAGCGCGAGCTCGAACTCGTTCGGGGCCAGCGTGTGGCCGGCGACCGTAACCGTGCCGTCGTCGTTCGAACTCCACGCGCCCGAGCGCGCACCGGCGAACACGTTCTGCATGTCCTTTCCGAGACGCTGGCCGAGCAGCTTGCCGTTCGGGCGGAGGATGAAGGTCGCGTGCGCGGCGAGATCGGCGGACAGCTCGACCCGCTTGACGTTGACCTCGTCCTCGATGAGATGGGTGAGTCCCGCAAGAGAAGCGGTATCGGCCCCGGCCACCACCAGAGATGCCAATGGCAAGCGCACGCGCAGCCCTGCGTCTTCGCGGAGGCGCAACGCGGTCGAGCACACGTCGCGCACGCGGTCCATGGCGGCCACGAGCTCGTGGTCGGCCGGCAGCGCGTGGGCATCCGGCCAATCGGCCAGGTGGATGGATGCGGTGGCGTCGGCGGAAGACTCCGAAGGTGCTGCGGTGAGGCCGCGATAGATCTCCTCGGTGACGAACGGCAGCAAAGGCGCACACAGTCGGGTCAGGGTGTGCAACACGGTGTAGAGCGTGTCGTACGCGTTGCGCTTGTCGGCGTCGTCGCCGCCGGCGGGGGCCCAGAAGCGATCGCGCGATCGCCTGATGTACCAGTTGTTGAGCGCGTCGAGGTACAGGGTGATGTCGGTGCACGCGCCGGCGAGGTCGTACGCGTCCATGCGAGCAGTGACCGCGTCGACGAGCTCGCGCGTCTTGGCCAACACGTAGCGATCGAGGAGCTGGGGCGAGTCGGCGCGGTACTCGGCGCGATATCCGTCGACGTTCGCATAGAGCGTGAAGAAGGAGTACGCGTTCCAGATGGGGTTGATGACCAACCGCACGGTGTCGCTGATGCCCGAGCCTTCACGATCGATGCGGAGGTCGCCGCCGCGCAGGATGGGCGAGGCCATGAGGAACCAACGCAGCGAGTCGGAACCGATGGTCTCGAACACCGCCTCGGGGTCGGGGTAGTTGCGGAGCCGCTTGGACAGCTTGCGTCCGTCCTCGTCGAGCACGACGCCGTGACAGATGCAGTTCTTGAACGCCGGACGGTCGAACAACGCCACGGACAACACGTGCATCGTGTAGAACCAGCCGCGCGACTGTGCGATGTACTCGACGATGAAGTCGGCCGTATTGTTGTCCACCCACTCCTTGTTCTCGAATGGGTAGTGCGCTTGCGCGAACGGCATCGCGCCCGACTCGAACCAGCAGTCGAGCACCTCGGGGACGCGGCGCATCATCGAACGGCCGGTGGGGTCGTCGGGGTTGGGACGCACGAGGTCGTCGACGAACGGGCGGTGCAGGTCGGTGACGGTGACGCCGAAATCAGCCTCGAGCTCGGCGATGGAGCCGTACACGTCGATGCGCGGGTATTCGGGGTCGTCGCTGCGCCACACCGGGATGGGCGCGCCCCAGAAGCGGTTGCGCGAGATCGACCAGTCGCGCGCGTTCGCAAGCCACTTGCCGAACGCACCGTCACGTACGTGATCGGGGATCCAGTTGATCTCTTGGTTGAGCTCGACGATGCGATCGCGGAATGCGGTGACCTCGACGTACCAGCTCGACATGGCGCGGTAGATGATGGGCGTGTCGGTGCGCCAGCAGTGGGGATAGTTGTGCTCGATCGTGTCGTGGCGCACCACGCGGCCGAGTTCCTTCAGGTGGCGGATGATCTTCGGGTTCGCATCGAAGACGTTCTCGCCCGCCCACTCGGGTACGTCGTCGGTGAAGCGACCCTCGTCGTTGACCGGCACGACGAGCTCGATGAGGTTCTCGTTGGAGACGCGTTGGTCGTCCTCGCCGAAGCCCGGCGCGATGTGCACGACGCCGGTGCCATCGTCGACGCCGACGAAGTCGGCCGCCAGGACGCGGAACGCATGCGGTTGATCGGCGAAGTACGGGAACAGGGGCGTGTAGCCGCGACCCACAAGACTTGCACCGGTGAACGAGTCGATGAGTGTGGCATCGGCGAACTGCGCGGCGTAGCGCTCACGCGCGTTCGTGCTGAGCACATAGCGCACACCATCGAGCTCGAGCATCACGTAATCGATGTCGGCGCCGACTGCGAGCGCGAGGTTCGCCGGCAGGGTCCACGGTGTGGTGGTCCAGGCGAGGATGCGTGTCTCGGGTTCGTCGGCCGGAGCACCGGGCAACGGGTCGAGGGTGAACGCAACGGTGAGCGCAGGATCCTGGCGCGGCCGCGTCGCATCGTCGAGGCGGATCTCGAAGTTCGACAGCGGGGTCTCGGCGCCCCACGAATACGGCATCACGCGGTACGCCTCGTACACGAGGCCCTTATCCCAAAGCTGCTTGAACGCCCACATGACCGACTCCATGTAGGGCAGGTCCATGGTCTTGTAGTCGTTGTCGAAGTCGACCCAGCGCGCCTGGCGCGTGACGTAGTCCTCCCACTCCTTCGTGTACCGCAGCACCGAGGTACGACAGTGCTCGTTGAAGCGCTCGATGCCGTACTCGGTGATGGCCCGGCGGCCCGACATCCCGAGCTCCTTCTCGGATTCCATCTCGGCGGGGAGGCCGTGGCAGTCCCAACCGAAACGGCGGTCGACGCGCCGACCCTTCATGGTCTGATAGCGCGGGACGACGTCCTTCACGTAACCGGTGAGCAGGTGGCCGTAGTGCGGCAGGCCGTTCGCGAACGGCGGGCCGTCGAAGAAGATGTACTCGTTGTCGCCGCCCGGCCGCGACGACACCGACTGTTCGAAGGTCTTTGCGGCCTCCCAGTCGGCCAAGATGCGGCGCTCGATCGCGGGGAAGTCGGGCTTGGGCTCGACTTTCGGATACGGCGCAGCATTCGGGGCATCGGACATGGGCCAAAGGCTACCGGGGAGCCTGCGCGGCCTACGATCCAGATTTCATGCTTTGGTGCTGGGTCGGTACGCCTCGCGGCGCACTCCTCCGGCCGGGCATGTCGACATGAAGGGCTGCGGTGCTCACCAAAGGTTTCAAGGACAACTTGTCGTCGTGGTTCGAGATCGCGGCCCGTCACGAGGGCGACTTGCGCATCACCACGTGGGTGCCGGTCCGCGACGACCTTCGCGGCGCCGACGGCGCCCTCCGTCTCGCTGCACTCACGTTCGCCGTCGACTCGGCGGTAGGGATGAGCGCTGGGTTCTCGGCTCTGCCGAACTGGGTGGTCACCACCGACATCGACCTGCGAATCTTCGCCGACGCCCGCGTCGGGCCGGTACGCACCGAGGCCCACACCTTGCGCGCTGGTCGCTCGCAAGTGCTGGCCGAGGCCCGTCTCTATGACGAGGGCCAGGGTGACCTCCTCGTCGGTCACGCCACGGCGAACCACGGAGCGCTGTCACCAGAGAACGGCGCACCCCTCGAACTCTTCCCCGTAGGCGAGATCCTCCGGCAGTCGTCCTCGCATGCGGGGGTGCGGCCGCAGATGAGCGACACATTCGGTGCACGCGTGGTCGAGCCGGGCATCGTCGAACTCGACATGGTCGACAACGCCCGAAACCCTTGGGGCATCCTCCACGGTTGCCTGCACACGCTTCTCGCTGAGGACGCGGCTCGTTCACTGGTCGACGGCCGCATCACTGGCGTGTCGATCCGATTCATGGCTCCGGTGCGCGTCGGCCCGGCGCGTGCGCACGCCACGTTGCTGGCCAGCTCGGCCAGCTCGGCCGGCTCGGTCACCGTGCGCGTCGAAGTGCGCGACCCCGGTGCGCATGATCGCCTCGGCAGCCTCGCGCTCATCACCGTGCACCCCGAGGCAAACGTCCGCTGAACGCGCTGGTCGGCCACTTGTTGCGCGATTCTGCCGCTCCTGGCGGTGCGAGCGCGCAAAGAGTTACGCCGTCGCCTAGGACACGAAGCAGCGGACGTTGACGCGGGTCGTCCATTGCACCACTCGATAGGTCATGACCCCGGATCGTAGGTGACCATCGACACGTCGATCCCGCCGTTGGACGTGGCGAACTTCTCGACGAGTGGCAGGCGCACCTGCCCGGCGAGCACCATGTCGGACACGAGCAGTCCGAGCGACCAGCCGGGGAGCTGCTCGCGTACCGCAGTACCGAGCGCCGCGTAAAGGTCGCGCAGGTCGCGCTGTCCCCCGACACCGGCACCGGATCGTGGTCCGCGTTCACCGATGCGTTCGCCGTAGGGCGGGTTGGTGAGCAGCAGCCCGGGGAAGTCGAGGGTCGTGAGGGACGAGATCGTGAGCGACAACGCCGCGTTGCGCACCTGGATGAGGTCGGCCACGCCGGCGCGTTCGGCGTTGGCCAGAGTGGCGCGCGCTGCACCGGCGTCGCGGTCGGCGGCGATGATCGGCGGAACGTCGCGTCGCCGCACACGATCGGTGGCGGCCTTGATGACCCCTGCGTTCACGCTCGCCCAGGTGCCCGGTTGGAACGACGCCCAGCGTTGGAACGCGAACGTGCGATTCGCGCCCGGCGCGTAGCCGCATGCGGCGAGAGCGCCTTCGATCGCGATGGTGCCCGAGCCACAGAGCGGGTCGACGAGCGGGGTGTGGCCGGTCCATCCCGAGGCGCGCACCATGGCTGCGGCGAGCGTCTCGCGCAGCGGTGCCTTCGCGACCTGCTGGCGCCAACCGCGGCGGTGCAGGCTCTCGCCGGAGCTATCGACGCTGATGGTGACCTTGTCGTGGGAGAACCGCACAACGAACAGCTGCACACGGTCAGGGTCGAGAGTGTGCTCATCATCTTCGATCACCGGTGTCGTGCCGGTGACCCGATGCAGTCGTTCGGCGATCGCGTCGGTGTGATACAGCTTTGATTTCGCGGCCGTGACGCGAAAGACCGGCGTGATGCCATCGGTTAGATAGAGGTCCCACGGCAGGGACGCGGCGCGCGCCTCGAGTTCGGCGAAGGACTTCGCGACGAAGGTTCCGAGGCGGACGATGACGCGGGTGGCCAACCTGGTCCACACGTTCGCCAGGTACAGCTCGCGGTCGGTGGCCCGGAACGGCACACCGCCGTGGATGGGTTTGCCGGGGCGCAATCGCAGTTCACGCCACTCGTCCGCGACGAGCTCTTCGAGCCCTGGAGGACAAACCGCGAGGCAATCGTGCACGTGCACAGCGTAGGACCGTGGCCCCGATGGCCTACCATCGTGCGGTCGAAGCGACTGAGAGAAGGATGGTCATGGCTGCCATCACGTATTCCTGTGCGATGCCGCCCGGTCCGAACTGCGTGGAGTACGCGCAGCTTGCTTCCGACCTCGGCTACGACCGCATCTGGCTCTACGACTCCGCTGCGCTGTACCAGGACGTCTGGGTGTGGTTGGCGCGCATCGCCGACCGTACCGACATCAAGATCGGTACCGCCGTCGCCGTGCCGAACCTGCGCCACGTGATGACCACCGCGTCGGCCATCGCGACCCTCGAGCACCTCGCGCCGGGCCGCTTGTCCTGTGGTTTCGGCACCGGTGCCACCGCTCGCTACGTGCTGGGCAAGCCGGGCCTTTCGTGGGCCGCCACGCGCCGCTATCTCGAGCAATTGCGCGCCCTGCTCGCCGGCGACGTCGTCGAGATCGACGGGGCAATGACGCAGATGATCCACTACGAAGGCTGGGCGCCGAAGCGTCCCATCGAGGTGCCGCTGATCCTGTCGGCGCTCGGTCCGAAAGGCGTGCAGATCGCTCGTGATGTCGCCGACGGGCTCATGTTCATGAACGGTCCGGTCAGCGGGTTCGACACCGCGATCCAGATGACGTCTGGCACCGTGCGCGACGATGGCGAAGACCTCCAATCGTCGCGCGTGCTCGAGGCCATCGGGCCGTGGTCCGCGGTGATGTACCACGGCGCATGGCAGATGAACCCCGACGCGGTGAAGAACCTGCCGAACGGTTCGGCCTGGCTCGAGACGATCGAAGCAATGCGACCCGAGGGCGAACGCCACCTCGCCGCGCACGAAGGGCACGTGACCGAGCTCACCGATCGCGATCTCGTTGCGCTCACCGCGAACCCGTTGCTCGGTGCCATGGGATGGGTTGGTACGCGCGACCAGATCCGCGAGCGCGCCGAGACCGCGGTGGCCGGTGGCGCCACCGAGATCATGTATACGCCGGCTGGCCCTGACGTCGCGCGGGAGTTGCGTGTGTGGGCTGACGCGCTTCGCTCGTGACTAACGCGTCGGTGCCGAAACGCCGGTGGATCAAGAGCAGGGTCGCTCGGCGGACACTTCGCGGCACCATCGAACTGTTGGTGTTCCTGCTCGTCTTCGTCTACTTCGGGTTGCCCGCGATCACGAACGCCCGCAATGCGCTGAACAAGCTCAGCGAAGTCCGCGCGACGTTCCTCCTGATGGGGTTCGCGTTGCAGGCGCTGTCGCTCGCCGCCTACGCACAGCTCACGCGGGCTGCGCTGCCTCGCGGTTCTGTATCGCTGGGCACGTTGTTCCGCATCCAGCTCACCACCAAGGCGATCACGAACGTCGTACCCGGGGGCAGCGCCGCCGGGTCCGCTATGGGCTATCGCATGATCACCCTCGCGGGCGTGCCCGGCGCCGATGCCGGGTTCGGTCTCGTCGCCGCGAGCGTGGGCTCCGCAGTGCTCCTCAACGCAATCCTGTGGCTGACCCTGCTGGTGTCGATCCCCGCGGCGGGGTTCCGTCCGATCTACGTGACCATGGCGCTCGCTGGCGTGTTCCTGCTCGCGGCGTTCGGGGCGATCGTGCTCGCGCTCGTTCGTGGACAACAGCAGGCCGAACGCGCCGTGCGCTCCATCGCCCGCCGCACGCGTTTCCTCAACGAGGATCGCATCGGATCGCTCGTGACCCGACTCGCGTCGCGGTTGCGCGAGTTGCTCGCCGACCCGCCCCTCATGCGACGGGTCGCCGTGTGGGCGACCATGAACTGGCTGCTCGACGCGGCGTCCTTGTGGCTCATCCTGCGCGCGTTCGGCACCACCGCGCGCCTGGACAGCTTGCTCGTCGCGTTCTGCATTGCGAACGTCTCGGCCGTGATCCCCATCACGCCGGGCGGCCTCGGAGTTCTCGATGCCACCCTCGTCGCGATGCTCGCGCTGTTCGGGTATGGCGACGCCGCCGGCCTCGCGGTTCCGCTCTATCGCGTCGCGCAGTACTTCCTACCGATCCCCGTCGGCTTCGTGAGTTACCTCACGCTGCGCGCCGGGCCGTGGCGTATCGACCGTGCGAAACCGCTCGGCGGTTTGCGCGAGGAGACCGCCGAGATGGTTCGCTCGGGCGAGTCGGTCTATGACTGGGCGGAACGGGTCGGTCGTCGATCGGGGCCACCGATCCCCGCGGGTCCGGTCACCGCGGACGAGCCCGAGCCCCCGCCCCCTCAGGACGGCATCGACCTCGCGCGCTGACGCTTCATCGCCACCCCGAGCGGGTCGGGCCCACTCAGTCGGTGGTGAAGCGGTAGCTGAACGCGCCGGGGGGCGCGCCGTTGCGGCTCGAACGTTCGGCGGTGAACTGGCGTTGGTACCAGGTGGGATACGGGCGCACCGGTTCGCTCGTTGCGTCGAGCAGCGCTACCTCGTCGGGGGAGAGCGTCCACGTGGCCGCGGCGAGGTTGTCGGCGAGCTGTTCGGTGGTGCGGGCGCCGATGATCACCGAGGACACCTCGGGTCGCGACCGCAACCAGTTGAGCGCGACCTGCGCCACCGACGCGCCACGGGCGTGCGCGATCTCGCGGGCCACGTCGAGCGTCGCGTAGCCGCGCTCGACGTCGATGTGCCCGACGCCGAGCTCGCCGATCATTCCGCGTCGGGTGTCGCCCGGCGCGTCGGCATCGCGCATGAACTTGCCCGACAAGAACCCACCAGCCAGTGGACTCCACACGAGGACGCCCACCCCTTGATCGGCACACATGGGCAGCAGCTCGTTCTCAAGCTCGCGCGCTACGAGGCTGTAGTACGACTGCGTGGCCACGAATCGTTCGAGCCCGAGCCGCTGGGAGATACCGAGCGCCTTCGTGATCTGCCACGCCGCGAAGTTCGAACACGCGACGTAGCGCACCTTGCCGGCGCGCACGAGGTCGTCGAGCGCGCGCAGCGTCTCGTCGAGCGGCGTGCATCCATCGAACCCGTGCACGTGATAGATGTCGATGCGGTCGGTGCCCAGGCGGCGCAAGCTGTCCTCGCATGCCCGCATCACGTGCCAGCGCGATTGCCCGGCGTCGTTGGGGCCGTCGCCGACCCGCGAGTGCACCTTGGTCGACACGAGGACCCGGTCGCGATCGGGGCCGAGCGCGAGGCCGAGCAGCCGTTCCGACTCGCCTTTGGAATAGCCGTTGGCCGTGTCGAAGAGGTTCACGCCGGCATCGAGCGCGCAGCGCACCTGTTCGCGCGCCGCGTGCTCATCGATGGTGGCGACCCAGCCGCCGGTAGCCGCGCCACCGAAGCCCATGGTGCCGAGGGCGAACGCTGACACCCTGAGCCCCGACGCGCCGAGGAAGCGATATTCCATCGGGGTTTCCGCGGTGTCACTCACGACAGTTGCGGCAGGACCTTGTCTTCGTAGAGCTGCAGCGACTCCCACGCCTTGTCGATGGGCATGCCCCCGCACATCGGGTGCAGGTTGAACGAGAACTCGGGCCCGGTGGCCTTGGCCTGCGCCACGATCTCGTCGGGGGTGACGAAGCGGTACATGCCCTCGGCGCGCAGCTCCTCGACAGTGGTGGCGTGCGAGTGCACGGCCGACTTGATGTCGGGGGTCTGCCAGCTCGCGTAAGTGCTGGTCTCGTGGAAGAGGTGATGGCCAAGCTCGGCCCACGCCTTGTCGGGATCCTCCACGATGAAGTGGTGCTCGAACCCGACGCCCGGCATCATCGCGAAACCGGGCCAACCCTCGAGCTGGCACTGCTCGTAGTAGTACGCCATGAGCTCGGGCACCGGGGCGGCGAAGAAGATCGGCAGCTTGAAGCGGGCGGCTCGACGCGCGGCCGGCTTCGACGTGCCGCCGAGCATGAACGGCGGCGTGGGCTTGCTCACCGGGATGGGCGTGACCTGCACGGTCGTGCCGCGGTACTCGAAGGGCTCACCGGTCCAGGCCTTGAGCATGGTGTCGATGCACTCGTCCATGAGCTTGCCGCGATCGGCCCAGTCCTTGCCGTGAGCGGCGTACTCCTCGGGCCGATAGCCGATGCCTGCGATGACGCTGAGGCGACCGCCGCTCAGCAGGTCGAGCACCGCGATGTCCTCGGCGATGCGCAGCGGATCGTGCAACGGTACGAGCAGCGCCGAGATCGACACGCCGATGTTCTTCGTGCGGGCGAGCACTGCGCCGGCCGTGATGAGCGGCGAGGGGCTCCAGCCGTTGGCTGCGCCGTGGTGCTCCTCGTGGCTGATCGCCATGAACCCCAACTTGTCGGCCCATTCGGCCATGTCGATGCCTGCCTTGTAGCGAGCAGACATCTCGTTGGGTTCGAGGCCGGGCTGGATGAAGTTGAGCCGCATGATCGCGATGGGCATGACGGACGCTCCCGATTGACGTGTTTGCCCAGGACACTAGCCACGAAGGACCTGACGGTCACCAACGCCCTGAGACACACCGGTCAGCGGGCGGTGGGCAGCACGTGGTCGGCGAATCGCTCGCGCAGGGTCTTCTTCGAGAACTTGCCAACGGAGGTCTTCGGCACCTCGTCGATGAAGACGACCTCGTCGGGCATCCACCAGGCCGCGACCCGACCTTTCAGAAACGCGAGGACCTCTTCGGAGGTGAGGGTCTCGCCCTCGCGCACGACGACGCATGCGAGCGGGCGTTCGGTCCACTTCGGGTGGGCGACCCCGATGACGGCGGCCTCCTTCACCTTGGGGCACGCCATGATCTCGTTCTCGAGATCGGTGGAGCTGATCCATTCTCCGCCCGACTTCACCAGATCCTTGGTGCGGTCGACGAGGAACAGGTAGCCCTCCTCGTCGGCAACCGCGATGTCGCCGGTCTTCAGCCACCCGTCGTCGGTGAAGGATTCCTGGGCGCGGTCGTCGTTGTAATAGGTCGACGCGACCCACGGCCCGCGCACCTGGAGCTCACCCCGGGACTCGCCGTCCCACGCGACGATTTCGCCGGTGTCAGGGTCGGCGAGGCGGAACTCGACGCCCATTGCCACGAGTCCCGCGCTGGTGCGCAGTTGCGCGAGCTCATCGTCGGTGCCGTTGCGAAGATAGGACTTGATGGTGCACACCGATCCGAGTGGGCTGGTCTCGGTCATACCCCACGCCTGCAGGATGGGCAGACCGACCTTCGCGCGGAACCCCTCCGACAACGCCTTGGGCACCGCCGACCCGCCGCACGCGATCACCCGGAGGCTCGATACGTCGCGTCCGTCGAGCTCGGCGAGCACGCCCATCCAGATGGTGGGCACACCGGCCGCGAGCGTGACGCGCTCGCTCTCGATGAGACCGGCAATGGTCTTCGCGCTGAGGTCGGGGCCAGGCATGATCAACGTGGCACCGGTGGCCACTGCGGCATGCGCGAGGCCCCACGCGTTCGCGTGGAACATCGGCACGACCGGCAGGATGACGTCGGTCTCGCTCACGCCGAGCATGTCGGTGGTCATGGCCGCCATGGTGTGCAGGAATATCGACCGGTGCGAGTACACGACGCCCTTGGGGTTTCCCGTGGTGCCGCTCGTGTACATCATGGCCGCCGCCCGGTGCTCGTCGGCCAGAGGCGCGAATTCAATCGGTTCGACCGACGCGAGCAGCGTTTCATAGTCGTGGACCTGAGGCGCGACGACGTTGTCGGGTATGGCCCCCACGCCGTCGTCCATGACCACGATGTGCTTCACGTTGTTGAACGTGCCGACGAGCGGCCACAGCAGCGCGCACAGCGACTTGTCGACGAAGATGACCTCGTCCTCGGCGTGGTTCACGATGTAGGTGAGCTGTTCGGGGAAGAGCCGCAGGTTCAAGGTGTGAGCGACCCGGCCGGTGCACCCAGGGGCGAAGTACAGCTCGAGGTGGCGGGCGCTGTTCCAGGCGAACGTCGCGACCCGGCCGTCGGACGAGATGCCGAGTGCATCGAGCACCGCAGCGAGGCGTCGGGTGCGAGTTGCCCACTCGCCGTAGGTGGTTCGCTCGATGCCACGTGGGGTGTTCGAGACGATCGTCTTCTTCGGGAATAGGCGTTCGGCCCGGGAGAAGAGGTGATCGAGTCCGAGTTGGTGATCCTGCATCAAGCCGCGCATCGTGCTCCCTGGCATGTCGTGAGCCGGAGTCTTGCGCGTTTGGTCAACGAGCGGTGTTCGCACCTATGCGTCGGCGAATTTGGGGCGTCGCACGAGAAAGCCGAGGGCGAAGCAGATCGAGCAGCCGATGATGGTGACGACGAGTGACTCGCGCAGGCCGCGTGTACCCGTGCTCCCGGCGATGAACGTGATGGCCAGCGCCGTGCCGAACGTGGTGCCGATGCGCTGCACCATGAAGTTGACGGAGCTCCCGACCGCGTGGCGCTCCACAGGTATATCGAGCAGCGTCGTTGCGATGTACGACGGGAACACCAGGCCGGTCGAGAGGCCGAGCAGCATGGAGCCCGGCACGATCGCGGTCCACAACGCAGGCTCGTTGCCCATCGCGAACCACAAGAAGACCGACGTGGCAATCGTGCCGAGCGACCCGACCAAGATGAAGCGCTGATGGCCGAACTTGTGCGCTACCCGGCCGCTGAGCACCCCGGTGAGCCCGGAGAACAACGAGATCGGGGCGGTCGACACACCGGCTTTGAAGACGGTCCAGTGCCATACGTTGATCGCGTGCTGCACGAGCGCCCAGTTGAGCGCGAACCACGCGAGCGCGATCACGAACGTGCCCGCGACGCCGACCCGGACGTTGTGTATTCGGAACAGGTCGAGTTGCAACAGTGGGGCCTCCCGTCGCTTGCAGCGAAGGATGAACCACGTGAGGATCGCCGTGCCCACGACGAAGCACAGCCAGGTTTTCGCGCCGAGCCAACCCCAGCCGGGTTGGGTCTTGCGTTGCACCACGCCCAACGTGATCGTCGAGACGCCTGCCATGATCAGGAACACTCCCGCGAGATCGGGCATGCGCTTGGTGCGGTCGGTCGCCGTCTCGGTGAGCACCCGCGGGCCGATCAGCAGCACCAGGAGACCGATGGGGATGTTGATCCAGAACGCCCATTGCCACCCGCCGCGGTCGATCACGAATCCACCAACCGACGGGCCGAGCGCGGCCGACACGCCGCCGGTAACTGACCACACGCCGATCGCCGTGGCGAGCTTCTCGGGAGGAAACGCCGAGATGAGGAGTGCCGCGCCGGCCGGCGTGTAGGCGGATGAACCGAGCGCTTGCACCGTTCGGCCGACCATGATCCACGCGGGGCTCGGGGCGAGCGCGCCGATGAACGAACCCGCGGTGAAGATCGCGATGCCGATCAGCATCATCTTTTTGCGACCCAACCGATCAGCGAGCACGCCACTCGGCACCAACGTGGCCGCACTGACGATGGTGAACAGGTTGTTGATCCACGAAAGCTGGGCGGCTGACGCGCCGGGGAACGCCTTGCGGATCTCGGGGAAGGCCACCGACATGATCGACAGGCCGATTCCGGTGAGCACCGCAGTGCTGATGACCATTGCCAGCACCAGCCACGCGTGGCGCGCCGCCGCACCCGACGGCTTCTGGACCGAGGTCTCCATCTCCGGGCACCATAGGTGCCGCTGGGTCGGATGCGCTAAGGCGCAGCGCGTGCGAGACTCGGTCGATGGGGGACGAGCTGTTCATCGACGCCGCGATCAACGGCGTCGTGCGTAAGGACGACAACCCGAACGTCCCGCGTAGCGCCGACGAGATCGTCGATGACGCGGTCGCGTGCTTCGACGCCGGCGCCGCTGTGGTTCACCCGCACGAACCCGACGGCGCCACGAGCAACGTCGACGTCGACGCGTACGCCGAGATCTTCGCCCGCGTGCTCGCCGAAGTGCCGGGCGCGTTGCTTTATCCGACCGTCGGTGGCAAAGGCACCTGGGACGAGCGATGGGGCCACGTCGTCGCGCTTGCCGAACGCGGCCTCACCCAGATCGGGCCGATCGACGCCGGCTCCACCAACCTCGGAGTTCGCCTGCCCGACGGCCGGCCGGCACCGAGTGAGTCCGTATACGACAACAGTTACGCGTACATAGCGCACCTGATCGATCTGTGCTGGGAGCACCAGCTCGCGCCGACATTCGCGATCTTCGAGCCGACCTTCCTGCACACCGTGGTCGCCTACTGGGAGGCCGGCCAGATGCCGCCGGGTGCGTGGCTCAAGTTCTACATGGCCGGGCACGGCGGGTATCCGGGTACCGGGCGCAACGGCATGAAGCCGGCCCGTTTCGGCCTGCCACCCACCGAGAAGGCGCTCGACGCGTACCTCGAGATCCTCGGGGAGTGCCCGATCCCTTGGGGCGTCTCTGCGATGGGCTCTGACCTGTTCGTGTGCGGCATCGCCGAGCTCGCGGTGAGCCGTGGCGGGCACCTCCATGTAGGGCTCGAGTCCTACAACGGTGACCGCATGCCGACCAACGTCGAGTTGGTGGAAGAAGCGGTCGCTTTGGGGCGGCGTCACGGTCGAGCGCCCGTGCCCACGTCCCACGCACTCGCCTGGCTGGGCTTGCGTAGTGTCGCGTCATGATCCTCGAACTCGCGCCCGATGATTTGCTCGCCACCACCCGCTCGGTTCGCAAGCGGCTCGACTACGACCGGCCGGTGCCGCGCGACGTGGTCGAGAGCTGCGCCCAGCTTGCGTTCCAGGCCCCGAACGGCAGCAACCAGCAGAACTGGGGCTGGGTGTGCGTCGACGACCCGGCGTTGAAGGTCGCCATGGCCGACCTCTATCGCCGCGGCATGCGCGACCACATCGATCGCGACCGCACCGGTGAGAGCCCCTACAACCCGGGCGGCGACGCACGTGCCCAGGAGCGCATGAGCGAGTCGGTCATGTTCCTGCACGATCGGATGCAGGACGCGCCCGTGCTGCTGGTGCCCACCATCGAAGCTCGTCTCGACGGTGCGTCGACCTTCACGCAGGCCAGTCGCTGGGGATCGATCCTGCCCGGCGTGTGGAACCTGATGCTTGCGCTGCGGTCGAGAGGGCTCGGCAGCGCCTGGACCACCGTGTCGCTCTACCGCGAACGCGAGATGGCCGAACTGCTCGGCATCCCGTACGACCACAACACACAAGCGGGGCTGTTCCCGATCGGTTACACGATCGGCACGCAGTTCAAGCGAGCCGATCGCGGCCGCTCGCATCTTCGCTGGAACGGTTGGTAGCCATGACCGAGCCCGACACGCTCGCGGAACCGCCGCCCCTCGGCCGGTTCGGCTTGTGGACCTTTGCGCTCGACCGCCAGCCGTGGTCGCGGGCCAAAGAGGCCGCGGCCGAGATCGAACAGATGGGCTGGGACGCGATCTGGGTCCCCGAGGCCACCAATCGCAACGCGCTGGTGAACAGCACGTTGTTGCTGGGCGCCACCGACCAGCTGGTGGTGGCCACGGGTATCGCGCCCATTCACAACCGCGACGCCGTCGCGTCGGCCAACGGCCAGCGCACCCTCGACGAAGCGTTCCCCGGGCGGTTCCTCTTCGGCCTCGGCGTGAGTCATCAGTGGCTCGTCGAAGACGTGCGCGGCGGCCACTACACGAAACCGCTCGCCACCATGCGCGCCTACCTCGAGGCCATGGACGCGGCGCCGTTCTCCGCGTACGCGCCGTCCACACGCGGCCGCCGGGTCATCGCGGCGCTCGGGCCGAAGATGCTCGAGCTCGCCGGCTCGCACGCCGACGGCGCCCACCCGTACCTCACGACTCCCGAGCACACCGCGTCCGCCCGATCGATCCTCGGCGCGAAACCGATCCTCGCGCCCGATCAGAAGCTGGTGATCGAGACCGACCCGGCCGAGGCTCGTCGAGTCGCGCGCATGCACCTCGCGGGCTACCTGGCCCAGCCGAACTACCAGAACAGCTTTCTGCGCCAGGGCTTCACGCGCGACGACATCGACAACGGCGGGAGCAACCGGTTCATCGACGCGATCGTCGCGTGGGGCACGCTCGAGCAGGTATGCGCGCGGGTGCGGGCGCACCTCGACGCGGGTGCGTCGCACGTCGCCGTGCAGCTGCTTCCAAGCAACATGGGCGACCTCCCGCTCGCGGAGTACCGCCTACTCGCGGACGCACTACTGCGATGAGCGCGATCCCCGCCGAACTGCCGATCTCCGAGGAGCACACGTTATGAAGGTCCTGGTCATGGGCGGCACGCAGTTCAACGGGCTCGCACTCGTGCACGAGTTGGTGCGCACCGGTCACGACGTCACGATCCTCAACCGGGGCAAGACCGCCGCGGACATCCCTCGCTCGGTGCGCCGGCTGATCGGTGACCGCACCGATCACGAGCGCATGCGCGAGGTCTTCCGCGGGGAGGAGTTCGACTGTGTTCAGGACATGAGCGCGTACCACCCCGAGGACGTGCGCCTCATGGTCGAGCTGTTCCGCGGGCGGACCGGGCACTACATCTTCGCGGGGAGCACGGTCATCTACTCGCCGTCGGGCGTGCTGCCCATCAGCGAGGACCATCCGGTCGATCGGGGGCCGCGCCAGAACGAGTACGGCCTGCACAAGTTGTTGTGCGAGGACGAGCTCATCCGCGAGCACCGCAGCACGGGCTTTCCGGCCACGATCGTGCCGTTCTCCATGGTCTTCGGGCCGAACAACGTGATGCCCGATCGCGAGCAGCGGATGTTTGCCCGCCTGCTACAAAAGCGGCCGGTGTTCATCCCGGGCGACGGCTCCACGCTCGGCCAGGTAGGTCACGTCGATGACCAGGCACGCGCGCTTCGCATGATGATGGGCCGCCCGATCACCTTCGGCAAGCGGTACAACCTCACCGGCGGGCAGTACCACAGCGACAACGGCTACGTTGACACGTTCGCCGACGTCGTGGGCATCGAGGCCCGCAAGGTGTTCATCCCATCATCGGTGATGGACGATCTGTGGGACGGCCGCGTGCGGCTCGACGAAGGTCGCGCGGCGACTGCGCTGATCGACATCCGCACGAGCGACGACGCGAAGGCGCGGGCGGCTGAGTCGCGTCGCATGTTCATGTTGTCGCGTCTCATCCAGCGACTCGCCCCGAACCTGCATCGGTGGAACTCGAGCACGCTGTTCTCGATCGAGCGCCTCAAGATCGACATCGGATGGGTGCCCGAGTACACGTTCCCGGCAATGGTCGAGCAGACCTATGCGTGGTTCCGACGTGCGGGGCTCGACGTGAGCCTCGAGTTCGACTGGACGTTCGAGGACGCACTGCTCGCCCACCTGGAGCGATAGCGACTGCAGGCTCAGTCGCGGGGCCAGGCGAGCGGGCTGGCCCGATCGTCGAGCGGGTCGCCGACGTGCAGGTGCGCATGGTGCGGCTTCGGGAAGCCGCCGGCCACCGGCACGAACGTGGTGCCGTCGCCCGCGTAGCGCACAGAGATGGCGCGACGGCGTTGGGTGGCGCTCGCGTTCGCGTAGGCGCCGTGGATAGTGCGAGCGTGGTGCACGGTGATGTCGCCCGGCTCAGTGTCGAAGTTCACGATGCGCGCGCGGCCGATCTGTTCGGGTTGGTCGTCGTCGTAGTCGGGGACTTCGGCGCCGATCGTGTCGGGCAGCGTCATCGTGGTCACGAACATGTTCGGCTTGTACCGCGTGCGATCACGATGGGAGCCGACCACGAAGCGGACCGCACCCGACTCGGCGCGCACCGAGTCGAGCGGCACCCAGGTGGTGCACACGAGTTCGCCCGCGAGATGGAAGTAGGCCATGTCCTGGTGGAACGCGGTCTTCTCGTGGGTGCCGGGTTCCTTGACGAGCACGCTGTCCTCGTACAGGCGGACCTGCGCGCTGCCGAGCAGGCGCGACACGATCGGGCCGAGGGGTGAGCGCGTCGCGAACGCCAGGAACTCGGGTTGGTCGCACCAATGGTCGGTCCCGGCCTTGAAGTGACCGCGCGGCACGGGCGCGGCGCGCACGTTCTCGTCGACGAGCCGGACCGCGCCAGCGTGGCGCTCGAGATCGTCACCCATTGTCGACAGGTTGGTTACGGCGGCGCCGCCGAGCGCATCTTCGAGCGGCCCGGCCATGGACTCGAGCAAGGCCTGGGGTAGCACCTGGCGCAGGCACACGACGCCGTCGCGCCAAAAGGTCGCGACCTCGTCGTCAGTGATCGGCCGGAGCGGTGCTGTCGGTTTCATCCGCCGATTCTGCCTCGGCCACGGGGGCATCTGCATCGGCTGGCTCGTCGTCGGCCGCCGGAGCGGCGCTGGGCGCGGGATCGGCTGGCGCGTCGTCGGCTGGCGCGTCGTCGGCTGGCGCGTCGTCGGCTGGAGCGTCGTCGGCTGGCGCGTCGTCGGTTGGCTCGTCGTCGGCCGGAGCGCCGTCGGCCGCCGGAGCGGCGCTGGGCGCGGGATCGGCCTCGCCGTTGCGGGCGCGCTCCCAGGCGTCGATTGCGGCGCGGTAGGCGGCCGCGGCCTCGGCGCGCTGCTCGGCCGTGGCCTTGGTGTCGTTTTCGAGGTTGCGCACCCGGCTCGCGGCATCGTCTTTGACCTTGGCCGCTTTCTGGACACGGCGTTCGGCCTTCTCGTTCTCGGCCTGGGCGCCGAGGCGGGCGTTGAAGAGGCGGAGGGCGTCGTTGGTGGCCTCGTCGACCACCAAGGGGCCAGTGAGGGGTGCACTGGGCACTCGGCTTCCGGCAGTGCGGTTGCGGGGACCGCGCGGGGGCGGTGAGGGGCGTCGTTCGTCGGCCATCGTGCCATCATGTCAAGCCGCGACGCCACTGCGGTGTCATCGGGCGAAACCCGGCAAAACAGATCAGGGGAGACAACGCATGGAGTTGTGGGAGCTCACCGCACGGGAGGCCATACGCGACCTCGTCGCCCGCTACAACGCAAACGGTGACACCGGGCGGTTCGCCGAGGTTCTCGAGCTCTTCGCCGAGGATGCGGTGATGGAGGTGCCCGAGCGCTACGAGGGCCGCGATGGCATCGCCACGCTCTTCTCGGGCACGCAGTCGAACGTCAAGGAGCTGGGCTCGGGTGGCAAGCGGGTTTATATCCGTCACAACACGTCGACCCACCAGATCGACCTCCTCGACTCCACGCATGCCAAGGGTCGTTGCTATTACTTCGTGATGATGCCGCACGGCGTCGACCACTGGGGTCGCTACGTCGACGAGTACGAGATGCGTGACGGACGCTGGGTGTTCACCCATCGCAAGGTGACCATGGACGGGTACGTCCCCGGTGGCATGGGCGCCCAATCGGTGGGCGAGTAGTGCCGGACCTCGTCGATCACCCGCGCCGCGTGCTCGTGGTCGTGGCCCACCCCGACGACATCGACTTCGGCATGGCCGGCACCATGGCGGTGCTCACCGGTGGCGGCAGCGAGGTCGTGTACTGCCTCGTCACCTCGGGCGAGGCCGGCGGCCCCGACGAGCTGTCGCGCGACGCTCTGCGTGATCAGCGCGAGGCCGAGCAACGAGCGGCTGCGGCGATCGTGGGGGTGACCGACCTGCGGTTCTTGCGCTACGCCGATGGTCGGGTCGAGTGCACCCTCGAGCTTCGACGCGACATCAGCCGGGTCATCCGCGAGGTGCAGCCCGATCTCGTGGTGTCGCTGTCCAGCGTTCGCGACTGGGATCGCGTGTACTTCAGCCATCCCGATCACCTCGCCGTCGCCGAGGCGACGGCATGCGCGGTGTACCCCGATGCGCGCAACCCGCATGCCCACACCGAGCTCCTGGCTGAGGGGCATCAGCCGCACACGGTCCAGCGCATGTGGGTGTCGGGGCTCGAGCCAAACCGGTTCGTCGACATCACCGACCACTTCGACCGCAAGCTCGCAGCGTTGCAGGCCCACGTGTCACAGGTGGGCTCGCGTGCGGATCTGGCCGACACGCTCCGCTCGTGGGCGGCGGCCAATGCGGCGAAAGGTGGTCTCGAGGAGGGGCGCCTCGCCGAGATGTACCGCGAGATCGACACCCGCTGACCTGCCGGGTAGTGGGTGTCAGTCTTCGCCCGACGGGCGTTGGCGTGTGCGTTTGACGTCGCTGCGCTTGCGCTTCGTCTCGACGCGGCGCTTCTTCGCGCCTCTCGAAGGTTTGGTGGCCACACGATGCTTCGGCACGATCAGCGCTCCGGCGAGCTTCTCGCTCAGTCGTTCGAGCGCGAGCTCGCGGTTCTGGAGCTGCGATCTGCGGTCGGACGCAACCACGCGCACGGACTCACCGAGGGTTTCGAGGAGGAGTTCGCGCTGGCGCGGGCCGAGCGACGCCGAACCAGCGATGTCGAACCGCACCTCGGCTTTGCTGTTCGTGGTGTTCACGTGCTGGCCGCCCGCGCCGCCGCTCGCCGAGAACCGCCATTCCAGCTCGTCGAGGAGGATCATGCAGCTGCGGTTGATGCGCAGCACGCCGCTCGCGGCTGCGTCGGAGGTCACGATTGCCAGGCCGCGAGCACGTCGTCGGTGGTGGTCACGGTCGCGATGTAGCTGAGCGTGTTGGCGAAGACCTGATCGACGTACTCCGCGGGGGTCCCGGCGACTGCGTCGCGCGGGATGACCACTTGATACGACCGGTTCACCGCGTCGAAGGCGACGTTCGGGATGGCGACGTTGACGGAAACGCCGACGAGCACGATGGTGTGGATGCCTTCGTTGCGCAGCAGCGAATCGATTTCGGTTCCTTGGAACGGCGAGAGCCCGTGCTGGCGGGGCAGCACGATGTCGTTGCCCTTCACGCCGATCTCGTCGAGCGGCTCGACCGCTTCGGCGCCCATGACGAGCTTCACCGGTGAACGCTTGGCGCCGTGGAACAGGCGGGCGTTGGTGTTCGACCCCCACATGTCGGGCTGGTGCGCCGCGGTGGCATGGATGACTCGCACTCCGACGGCACGGGCTCCCTCGGCGAGGCGGGCCACATTCGGGATCATGGTCACCTTGGCCGCCGCAGCCATCTCGGGAAGTGCGGACAGATCGCCGATGACGCCCTTCTGGCACTCCTGGAGCAACAGAACAGTGTGCCGTGAATCGACGATCGAGCGCAGGTCGGGTGCCATGGGCGCAACCTAGCGCCCGGTCGGCTGGGTCACCTACGGTGGGGACCTGCGACTACAAGGGGACTCCGTGCGCACAGATCCTGCAACGCCGAGCAAAGGCACACCGACCGACGCCGAGCTCGGCATCGACGTCCGACCTATCGCCGGCGTCATCGGCGCCGAGATCCACGGTGTCGATCTCGCCCATCCGCTCGACGCGTCCATCGTCGCGGCCATTCGTGACACGTTGCTCAAGTGGAAGGTGGTGTTCTTCCGCGATCAGCACATCTCGCAGGCGCAGCACCTCGCGTTCGCCCGGGCGTTCGGCGAGCCGACTCCCGCACACCCCACGTTGCCCGCAATGTTCGCCGACTTCCCCGAGATCTTGCAGCTCGACAACCAGGTGCACGCACGAGTCGACGCACCCAACATCGAGAGTCGGTGGCACACCGACGTCACGTTCCTGCCGGCGCCGCCGATGGCCTCGATTCTGCGGGGCGTAGTTGTGCCCTCGTACGGTGGCGACACGCAGTTCGCCAACCTTGTCATGGCCTACGAGACCTTGTCCGCTCCACTGCAGGCGCTCTGCGACACGCTCCATGCCGTGCACCTCAACGCGTTGCCCATCTCGCGCGGCGAGATGTCGAGCGAGCTCCGTGGTCAGTTCATGTCGCGTGAGATCCGCGCGGTGCATCCGGTCGTGCGGGTGCACCCCGAGACCGGTGAGCGTGCGCTGTTCGTCAACCACAACTTCACCGACTACATCGTCGAGTTGTCCCGCCGCGAGAGCAGGCACCTGCTCGCGATGCTGTACGAGCACATGTCTGATGCATCGCTGACCTGTCGGTTCCGTTGGGAACCGGGCAGCATCGCCTTCTGGGACAACCGCGCCACCGCGCACATGGCACCCACCGACACCCCTCGAGGCATGCACCGTTCTATGGAACGCATCACGCTCAAGGGTGACCTCACCGTGGGCCCCGACGGATTCATCGGACGGGCTCTCGAATCCACCACGGCCTGATCCTCATGCTCGAGGGAGTCGTCAACTTCCGCGATGTCGGCGGGTACCGCACCACCGACGGCGCAACGGTTCGAACCGGTTGGATCTATCGCGCTGCGCACTTCGGCGGGGCCACCGACGCCGACCTCGCCATGTTGGCCGAACTCGGCGTGCGATTATTCGTCGACTTCCGCGGTCCGGGCGACATCGAGGCCGACGGCCACAACCGCATGCCGCCGGGCTCCAGGCTCGTGTCGATCCCCATGTTCGATCCGGCCGGTGCGAACGACATCCGTACGATGTTGAGCGAAGGGACCGCAGCCGAGATCGAGGCTGCGTTCGGTGGTGGCCGGGCTCACGAGGCGATGCTTCGCGGGGCGATCGCGCTCGTCACTCAGCCCGATCGTGTCGCAGGCTATTCGTTGATGATGCGAGCGCTCATCGACGCCGAGACCCCAGCGGTCATCCATTGCTCGGCTGGCAAGGACCGAACGGGATGGGGCGCCACCCTGCTCCTGCTCCTGCTCGGCGTGAACGAGGCTACGGTCATCGAGCACTACCTCGAAAGCAACCAGCATCGTGCCCTCCGCCCTGCGGTCACGACCGCACCGAAGGTCGATATCGAACTGCTGCGTCCGTTCTTCGAGGTCCGATCGCAATACGCGCGCGGCGCGCTCGACGCGATGCACGCCACCTATGGCGGGATCGAGCAGTACGTGCGCGACGGGCTGGGCATCGACGATGTCGACGTCGCTCGCTTCCGCGCGCGGATGCTGGGGTGAAACTGACACGCTCCTGCTGACCGTCGATTGACGCCCCAGTGTCACCGTCATGGGCGGCGGCGTCGTGCACGCGGCAGAGTTGATCAACCGATGATGATCGCGTGCACGCGGCCTGGCCCGTGCACGCCCACGGTGAGCGTCATCTCGATGTCTGCGCTGCGCGACGGACCGGTCACGAAGACGATCTGACTCGGCATCGCGCCCGGCCACCAACGAGCACGCTCGCGCAAGACGTCGCCGGGCGTGTCGACGATGGTGGATGCATCGATCACGAATGCGCATCGATCGGGCAACAAGCTGGCGGCACGAGCGTTACGCGAACTGTCGATCACAATGCTGCCGGTTTGCGCGATCGCCGCGGTCGCGTGCACCAGGTCCGCGGTGGGCGTGGGGTCGGCGCGCTCGTCGAGCGATGTGATGCGCTCGGAGGTACCGCCGATTGCGTGCCAGGCATCGCAGAACCCGTCGATGCCGCGCCGCGGCACGGAATAGTGCACCGGTGCGGGCAATGCGGGCGTCATCGACGCACCCGAGGAACGACGCGGTCGCGGGTCCACGCGCCCGCCCAACCTGGCGCGCGACGGGCGAGCTTCGGCACTCGCGAACTGAGCCGGAGAATCGCCCGGACGACGTGGATGCTGATCCGGTAGCTCAGCGGATGCGCCCACGCGACCGACCACAGCCGAAACGTGACGCGGCGCAGGCGTGATGCGTCGCCCGGAGCGTCGCGGTGGCGTTCTCGGAGCAGCAGATCGTGGAGTGGTATGCGAACCGGACACACCTCGGTGCACGCGCCGCACAACGTGCTGGCCTCCGACAGTTCGCGAGACGCCGGGTCATCGGGGCGCAACAACGGCATGAGCACCGCGCCGATCGGCCCGGAGTACACCGTGCCGTACGCGTGACCACCGATGTTGCGATACACCGGGCACACGTTCAGACAGGCCCCGCATCGGATGCACAGCAGAGCGTCGTCGAATTCGGTGCCCACGATCGCTTCACGGCCGTTGTCGAGCACGATCACGTGCACTTCGTCGGGCCCATCGAGCTCGTCGTCGCGACGAGGGCCGCTGATGATGTTGGTGTACACCGACAATGCCTGGCCGGTTGCCGAACGTGCGAGCAGCGCCAACATCACGTCGAGTTCGGCCCACGTGTCAACGATGCGCTCCATGCCCATGATGGCCACGTGTACACGAGGCAAGGATGTGCACATCCGCCCGTTGCCTTCGTTCTCGACCAAGCAGACAGATCCGGTCTCGGCGATCGCGAAGTTCACACCGGTGATGCCGATGTCGGCCCGTAGGAACGCCTCGCGAAGTCGGGCGCGGGCGTACGCAGCCTCGGCATCGACGTCGGGTTCGATCGGGCGACCGGCATCGGTGGTGAACAGTTCGGCCACGTCGAAGCGTGACTTGTGGATGGCCGGCACGATGAGATGTGAAGGTTTCTCGCGGGCGAGCTGGATGATGAACTCCCCGAGGTCGGTCTCGACCACCTCGTGCCCTGCCGCCTCGAGCGCGTCGTTGAGATCGATCTCTTCACTCGCCATGGACTTGCCTTTGGCGATGCGCACCGGCGAGTGACCGGCGGTCGCTTGTGCGTCGGCGAGGTCGAGCACCACCCGCACCGCGTCCGCGGCGGTGCGGGCCCGGTGCACGATGATGCCGTTCGCCGTTGCCCGGGCCGCCCATCGGTCGAGCAGCTGGGGCAGGGTGTCGATGGCCCGGCGCCGGATGGCGTGCGCGGAGTCGCGCACGGCGTCTGGATCAGCGAGCCCGTCGAGCGCGGTGGAGCGGTTCGCCGCGAGCAGACTGGTGGTGTGACGCACCGCGGCACGCACCCGATCGTTGCGCAGCTCGCGATCGGCGCGAGTGACGAACCGGACCGCCACGTCATTCATCGCCGCGCACCGTGAGCTGTTCGGCTAGGTGGCGGAACTGCAGCGGCAACCTTCGTGTGCGTGCTCGCGCCTCGAGGTGCATCAGGCAAGACAGGTCACAACCCACCACGGTGGTGGCGCCGGTGGCGGAGAGCGAGTCAAGTTTCTCGTCGGCCATGGCGACCGAGACCGCGGGCAGCTTCACCGCGAAGGTTCCACCGAAGCCACAGCACAGATAGCCCTCGGTGGGTTCGCGCACCTCGTGGCCGGCGGCGCGCAAGGCGGCACGCGGCGCGTCCCGTTCGCCGAGTTCACGCTCGAGGTGACACGAGCCGTGATAGGCCACCGGTTTGTCGCGGTCGCCAGCCGCCGGTGGCGCGGAGCCAGCGGCGAGCGCCTGTGACAGCTCGATCACCCGTGCGGCGACATCGCGGGCGCGCGTCTCGTCGGCCGTTCCGGCAAAGAGCGCAGGCCAGTGCCGCGACATCATCGCGGTACACGAGCCCGACGGCACCACGATCTGACCCTGCGACTTCGCGAGCGCACGCACGGTCGGGCGGGCGACGCGTCGCGCCTCGGACTCATACCCCGCGTTGTACGCAGGCTGGCCACAGCATGTCGTGCGCCGTGCGATGGTCGCGGCGACGCCGTGGCGGGCCAACACCTTGAGAACGCGAGCCGCCAGCGTGGGGCGCAACGTGTCGGCGAGACACGTGGGCAAGACGTTCGTCAACGCAGGGGACTCGTGCTCGAAGGATGGCATCGAGCACCAACGCTACGCTCTCGGACATGCCGAATGCAGACCACATGCTCGCCACATCCGACGGGCCGATGCGCCTCTACGAATCAACGCCCGATGGCGCCGCGACCAGAGCGGTCATCGTGGTCATGGAGGCGTTCGGCGTGAACGCGCACATCGAAGAGGTCACTCGTCGCGCCGCCGCGGCGGGCTACCACGCGGTCGCGCCTGACTTCTTCCATCGTTCCGGCGGTGGCACTGCGGCGTACGACGACTTCGGCACGGTGATGGCCAAGTTCGCCGACCTGAGCGACGACGGCATCCTGGTCGACGTCGATGCTGCACTCGAACATCTTCGGGCTGCCGGCTTTGCCGACGGCCAGATCGCCATCACCGGCTACTGCTTCGGTGGCCGCGTCACGTTCCTCACCGCGGCCCGGCGCGCGCTCGGCGCAGCGGTCACCTTCTACGGCGGTGGCATCGTGCGCGCCGGCGGGTTGCCGTTCCCCTCGCTCTTTGCCGAGGCCGCCACGCTGCAGACGCCGTGGCTCGGCTTGTTCGGCGATCTCGACAAGGGCATCCCGGTCGAGGACGTCGAGCAGCTCCGGGCTGCACTTGATGCCGCGAAGCCCGTCGACTTCGCCATCGTTCGCTACCCCGACGCCGACCATGGGTTCCACTGCGATGACCGCCCCGCGGTCTTCAACGCGGCCGCGGCCGCCGATGGCTGGGCCCGCACCCTCGACTGGTTCACCACCCACTTGGCGTAGTTCTTCCTGCCGAGGTTGTCAGGGTTCGAGGACAACCTTGATCGCGCCTGCGGCACGGTCGCGAGCCACGGCGAAGGCTTCGACCGCGGCGTCGAGTGGGAAGCGGTGGGTGATCAGCGCGCTACCGATTTCGGGGCGATCGGCGAGGATCGAGGCCGCGACCTCGAAGTCGCGTGACGGCCCGACCCGGCCGTACATGCTCGAAGGAACCAGCGTGATCTCTTTCATGCTCAGCATCTGCCCAGGGAGCTCGGTGCCCGAGTCCCAGTAGGTGCCGACGAGCACCACGGTGCCCCCCGGCCGGCAGCGTTCGACGGCCTCGGCGAGCGCACTGGAGGTACCGGCGGCTTCGATGACCACGTCGTATCCGTCGGTCATGGCCGCGCCCGCACCGAGCTGTTCGGCGGCGGCGCGTTGGCGGTCGTGGCGTACGGCGATGTCGACGGTGGCGCCCGCGGCCTGCGCTGCGGCGAGGGAGGTGAGGCCGATGGTCCCACCACCGATGATTCCGACGCGCTGGCCTCCCATGACGCCGCCCCGACGCACACCGTGCACCGCAACCGCAAGCGGTTCGATGAGACACGCGTCGGCGAGCGACACCCCGCTCGGCAGGAGCACGATCGCCTCGGCCGGGACGATGCATTCGTCGGCCATGCCGCCGTCGCTCGAGACGCCGAGCACCATGGCCGGACCGAGGACGCACAGGTTGTACGCGCCGCGCACGCACGCCTCGCACCGTCGGCACGGCTTCAACGGCTCGACCGCCACCGGTCGTCCGTCGGGCAGGGTGCCGGCGAACTCGTGGCCGAACGTGGCCGGCAGGTTCCACACCAATAGGTGGAGATCCGAACCGCAGATGCCTGACGATGCGACCTTGACCCGGACGCCGTCGGCGGTGGGCGACGGTACGTCGACCACGGCGGGCATTGCGTCGATGCAACGAACGGCGCGCACCGCCGTTACCAGACCAGGCCGACGCCGCCGTTGGCGCGGAAGGTCGCGCCAGTGGCGAACTTCGACGCGTCGGACGCGAGGTAGTGGATGAGGTGGGCTTGGTCGATGGCCTCGCCGACGCGACCGATGGGCGACATCTCGGTGTTGCGGTCGAGGTAGACCTGAAGCTTCGTCTGGTCGACGTTTCCCGCTTCGTCCTTGCGGCCCTGCGCGTTGAAGTTGGTGGGCGTGCTGCCCGGCGCGATGGAGTTGACGCGAATGCCGTACGGGCCTGCTTCGATGGCCAGCTCGCGGGTGAGCATGGCCACCGCGGCCTTGGTCATCGCGTACACCGACACGTTCGAGTTGGGGTAGTCGATCGCCGCGGAGGCGACGTTGATGATGCTGCCCGAGCCCTGCGGAATCATGACGCGCAAGGCGGCCTGGCAGCCGAAGAACACGCCCTTCTGGTTCACCGCGATGACGCGCTCGAGGATCTCCTCGGTGACATCGACGACGAGGTCGGTGTTCATGATGCCGGCGATATTGCCCATGATGTCGAGGCGGCCGAACTCGGCGACCGCGCGGTCGACGAGCGCCTCGACCTCGGCCTTGATGGCCACGTTGGTGGCCTGTGCGACGGCTTTGCCACCTTCGCCGCGAATCTTGGCCGCGACGGCTTCGGCCGCGGCGATGTCGACATCGCCGAGCACCACCGCAGCGCCGGCGCTGGCCAGCAACTCGGCCGAGCATGCGCCGATACCTGAGCCGCCGCCGGTGAGCACCGCGACGCGTCCAGTGAGGTCATAGTCCTTGTATGGATCGATCATGGCGGCAACCTAGCTCAGGACGTTGACGTGTTCCCGCGGGAGCAGCGCGCCTGCGACGACGAGGCATCTCTTCCACATGATGTGGCGGCAATACGGTCCCTGGCCCTGCACCGGCCTCTGCTCCGGCTGTCGACCGTGCCGTTGGTGGTCATGGCGAACATCGCTGCGGGTTGCTCGGGAGGGGGCGATGCCCAGTCGACCGCCACTGGTTCGTTCACCGGCGCGGCCGTCCCGCCTTCGAGCACCACGTCGAGCACGACCTCGACCTCGCCCTCCGCCACCCTCGCGCTGCCCACCACGCCGGCACCTCCCTCGGCGCGAACGGCAAGTCGATAGCTGGGCTACAAGTACAGCGCCATGTGGACCATCGACTCGCTCGGCTGGCAGGGGCTCAGCCCCGAGGCCATCGTGGCGGCTATCCGCGCCGCCGGCATGCAGCCGGGCACCGTGGCCGACGTGATCTGACCACGATCACTCGGGCGGTGGCAGCTGCTTCAGCAAGAGCTCGCGGATCTGGGGCGTAAGCGTGTCGGCGATGAGCTGGATCTCGTCGGGCGACCAGATCGCGGTGGGGATGTGCGGATAGCCCACATCAAGGAACTCATAGGTCTCGTGGCCGCTGATGCGGGCGATGGCGCGAGCAGAACCGATGAGCTCGGTGTGCACGACGCAGGCCGTGGGTATACCGGCCCACTCGAGCTCGACGGCGTCCCGCAAACTGCGGGCGCTGCAGCTGCCTCAACCACCGAAGCCGGTGATGGCGACGGTGGCTCCTTCGGTGAGGCGGGCCCAGTCGTCGGGATGGGGCGCGATCGACACGCTGCCTTTGACCACCTTGACCACGCCTGCGAGGTCGTCGGTGGCCATGAGGTTGCGGGCGATGGCGTCGAGCATGTCCTCGCCGCGGCCGAGCCCGTTGGCCACGAGGCCGAGCACCTGACCGCTGAGGCTGTTCGGGCGCGGCGCGAGCAGCTTGGTGTCGCCGCCCCCGATAGGGCCGCTCGATGGATCGAGTCCGATGATGGCCATGAGGAGACCTTACGCCTTCCGTTCAGAGTTGTGCGGGCTCGATGACCCGCGTAATGGCGTGCGCGAGGTGCGGCATCAACAGCCACGTCTCGGCCATGCCGGCACCGCCTGCGGCGACGACGAGGATTCCTTCGGGGTAGCCGATGTTGCAGAAGCGGTCGTCGGGGCCCGACGTGGGTTCGTGAATGCGTTCCCACAGGTAGTGCTGCAGGTCGGCCTTGGACCAGCCCTCTTCGATGAAGTACCGGTGATGTTCCTTACCGACGATAGCCACCACGTTGTGATCCTGGCCCAGCCACTTGTCGCCGCCGATGCCTTTGCTCCGCATGGTCTTGACGATCGAGTTCGCGATGTCGACGCACGTGCGGCTGGTCATGTCGGTGGCGGGCACGAAGTTCATGAACGACGCGACGGTCACCGTGGACTGCTCGGCCGCGAAACCGCGCTGCACGTGCAACGGCACCCAGTCGCTGGCTTCTTCGTTCTCGGCGAAGCAGAACGAGTACCGCATGGGTGAGCTGAAGCTCGCTCGATCGAGGAAACCCGGAATGGCCCGACATACGTTGCGGATGACGAGCCGCAACGCGCGCCCGATCGTTGCGTTCGGACGGAACCCCGGCCCCAAGCAGCCCTGGCCGCTGGCCACGCCCCACTCGTTGCGGACCGGGCCGTTGATGATGACGGTCTGCACCGCGCCTGACAGCGTGCCGGTGGTGGAGTGGCAGTTGCCCATCTCGTCGAGGTGGGCGCGCACCGCCGCGACGACTGCGGGGAAGTACTCGGGCCGGCAGCCGGCCATGACCGCGTTGATGGCTGCGTGCTCGGCGGTGACCACCACGGCGCGCGTGGGCACGGAGCCGAGGATCTCGTCGGGTTCGAGCCCGGCGAGGGTGAGGAAGCGCTGCACCTTCTCGGCTGTGGGTGGTACGACCGGAAGGCCGTCGGTCCAACCGCGCTCGTAGTAGTCCTCGAGCAACTCGTCGTAGTCGGCGTAGGTGTGTGGTTCAGCCGCGAGCGTCATGTCGCGACGCTACCGCGATCACGCAGCCGCCACAGCCTGGATAGCCCGGCGCCGCGTGGTCCACCGGGACGCGCCGACTACGCCGTACGTGGCAACGAACAACATGGCCGACGCCAGCACGATCGACGCGCCTGCGGCGAAGTCCCATTCGGCGGACGCGGTGAGTCCGAGCACGCCACTCGCGGCGCCGTAGGCCGCGCCGGCCAACATCGCCGTGCTCACGCGCCGGGTGACGAGGCGTGCGGTCATTGCCGGCACGCTCAACAACGCGACCGCGAGGATGGTCCCGACGGCCGGGATGGTGGCCACCACCGTGGCCGCCACCGCGAGCAACAGGGCGAGGTCGAGCAACCGTGGGTAGCCCTGCGCGGCCGCTCCGTCGGGATCGAAGGCGCGGAACACGAGTTCTTTGTGTGCGCCGGCCAGCGCGCCGAGCACGACGAGCCCCACGACCGAGGTGATGACCACGTCGCGGTGATCGACGGTGAGCACCGAACCGACAAGGATGGCCGTGAGGTCCTTCGAGAAGCCGTCCTGAGTCGACTGCAGCATGACGCCGAGCCCGAACGATCCGGCGAGCGCGACGCCGACAGCGGTGTTGTTGTCGAGGTTCTGATCGCCGGTGGTGATGTAGATCACGACCACGAGCAAGGCCGCGAACGCGAGTCCACCGACGAGCTCGCTTAATCCGATGATCGACGCGAACACGATGCCGGGGAAGGTCGCGTGGGCGACAGTGATCGTGAAGAAGGGCAAGCGGCGCAGCACCACGTGCGCACCTACCGCGCCGCACAACGCACCCACCAGCACGGCTTCGAGCAGCGCGCGCTGCAGCAGGCCCGAGTCGTACAGATCGAGGAGGTGTCTCATGTCGCGACCGCGGCGAGCGTGCGCCTGCGGGCCATGCCGGTGCGCAACGCCTGCGCGATCGCCACTACGGCAAAGAGGGCGGTGAGCACGACGACGATCGTGGCTCCGGCGGCGAGGCGTATGCCGTGGTGCACCGACGCGTCGTAGCTGATGACGAGGCCGAGCCACGCGGCCAGCGCGCTGATGCCGACGGCGCTCATCATCAGGGACTGCAGCCGCGAGCACAGCAGACGGGCCGTTGCCGCAGGCGTGATGAGTAAAGCGACCACGAGTGCCGTGCCCACCGCGCGGACTGCGGCGACCACCACCAGCGCGACGACGAGGTTCACGGCGAGGTCGATCCGTAGCAGCGAATAGCCCATTGCTTCGGCACCGGTCTCGTCGAACGCGCGCAGCAGGAGTTCCTTGCGGATCGCGACCAGCACCCCGAGTGCGACGACGGCAACGGCGGCGGTGGTGATGATGTCGGCAGTATCGACCGCGAGGACGCGTCCGAAGAGGAGGGTGGTGAGATCGGCCGAGTAGCTGCGGTGGCGTGAAACCACGATCACGCCGATCGAGAACAGGCTCGCCAGCACCAACGCCATGAACGCGTCCTGGTCGATGCGGGTGCTGCGTGCCGCGAACGTGAGCAGCGTCGCGGCAACGGCACCGGCGATGAGCGCCCCGACGAAGAGCGATTCACCCGCGACGAACGCGATTGCAATGCCGGGGAACACGCTGTGGGTGAGCGCGTCGGTCATGAACGACAGTCGGCGGAGCTGCACCACGACGCCGACGACACCGGAAAGCGCGGCGAGCAAAAGCGAGATCACGAGCGCGCGCTGCATGTACGCGGGTGCGAACGGTTCGGTGAGGAAGCGGATGATTCCGAGCACGAGCGTATGGGCCGGCGATCAGTGGGTGGAGAGCAGCGCCGTGCCCTCGGCCAGCATCACGGCGTGATGGCCGTAGGTGGCCTTCAACGTGTCGGCGGTGAGCGCGTCGTCGAGGCGCCCGAAGGCCACCTGGTGACGGTTCAGCAGGCACGCGTGCCCGCACGCGAGGTGGGCGACGGAGATGTCATGGGTGGCCATGACCACGGCCGTACCTGCAGCACGTAGGCGGCCGAGGACCTCGATGAGCACGTCCTGAGTGACGGAGTCGACGCCGTTGAACGGCTCGTCGAGCAATAGCAGCTTGGCGTCCTGGGCAATCGCGCGGGCGATGAGTACCCGCTGGCGCTGGCCACCTGAAAGCACGCCGAACGAGTCGTTTGCCCGGTCGGCCAGGCCCACCTGTTCGAGTGCATCGAGCGTGGCGGCGCGGTCGACGCGGCCCGGACGGCGGAGCCAGCCGATCCGGCGGTAGCGGCCCATGAGCGCGACCTGTTGCACCGAGATCGGGAACCGTGCGTCGAGATGGTCAATCTGGGGCACGTAGGCCACCAGCGGCCGGGCCTTGGCGGGTGTGGTGCCGAGGACCTCGACGAAGCCGCTCGACGCCGGGACGAGCCCGAGGATCGCCTTGATGAACGTGGACTTCCCGGCACCGTTCGGACCGATGAGCGCCACCGAGTCGCCGGGTTGCAGCAACGCGTGCACGTCGCGCAGCACGACCTCACGGTCGTAGGTGACGCATAGGTCGTGGACGTGGAGGGCGTTGGTCATCGGAGGCTCGACGCAATCGTCTGGGCGTTGTGGCGCATCATCGTGAGGTAAGTGGCCCCGTCGGAGCCCGCCGGGCCCAAGCCGTCACCATAGAGGGCGTCGTCGCCCTCGACGACCTTGACCCCGGCGTCGGCCGCGATCGATGCCGCGGTCTTGGCCGGCAACGAGCTCTCGGAGAACACCGCCTTGACCCCTTCAGCCTTGATCGCGGTGACCAGGTTGCGGAGGTCGGAGGCGGACAGGTCGGCGGAGGTGTCGAAGCTGGGGATGATCGATCCGACGAACGTGAGCCCGTAGCGGTCGACGAAGTACCCGAACGCGTCGTGGTTCGTCACGAGCTTCTTGTTGGTGAGCGTGTCGATGTCGGCCGCGATCTCGGTGTCGAGGGAGCGAAGCGCCGCGACGTAGGTCGCGAGGTTGGCGGCGTACACCGACGCGCCGGCCGGGTCGGCTGCGGTGAACGCTGCGGCGATCGTGGTGACCATGCGCGTCGCGTTGCGGGGGTCGTGCCAGATGTGCGGGTCGCCGTGATCATGAGCGGCGTCGCGGTCCGCCGCCGGGAGGTCGCGCACGGTGATCCCCTCACTCGCGTCGGCCACCGTGGCCTTCGTGCCGCTCGAGCGGATCGTGTCGTCCAGCCATTCCTCGAGGCCGACGCCGTTCTTGACGATCACCCGCGCCTTGGCAATGGCGTCGAGGTCGGCCGGCGCCGGTTCGTAGTCGTGGGGGTCGACGTTCGGCTTCAGTAGGCCGTAGATGCCCACCCGCTCGCCGCCGATGACCGCGGCGAAGTCGGTGAGCACCGTGGTGGTGGTCACGACCTGGAGCGGGGCGTCGGGGTTCGATGATTGGCGCGACCCGCCTGCGTCGGCACCACACGCGGCGACGAGCGAGGTCGCCACGAGCGCCATGACCAGCAACCGACGCATCACGTTCCTCTCGGTGGGATTGATTCTCAACTCTAGCCCTAGTGGGAATGAATCTCAACCAGACCTGTCGTAGCTTCTCGCTGTGCACCCCATCGACGACGAACCATTCGACGCGGCAGCCGTGGAGGCCGGCGCATGGCCGCCGCCCTACGGGGTGGGGGATGTGCTCGGCACCTACGGCGAGGTCACCGCGCACAAGCGGGCTGCGGTCCTCGCCATGCTCGTCGCAGCTGGCGCGGGTGGGGTGCGCTCCTTCAACCTCGGCGAGACGCTCTTCGAGGGCTACCCGGCATATGGCTCGCGCACCTACTCGCTCGACGTGCACGGCAGCGGCTTCGCGTCCACCGAGCACGCCGAAACCGAGCGATCGCGTCCGTGGGGCCCGAACCGCCTCACCTCGCTCGAAGAGCGCGTGTCGTTCAGCTTCAACCTCGGCGCGAAGATCAACGGACTTGCGCACTGCGGTGTGGGCGATCTGCTCTACGGCGGCCGCTCGCTCGCCGCGCTGGTCGGCGGTGGTTCACGAGCGCTCGACACGACCACCTTCGGCCCACCCCTCGTGACGCGCGGGCTCTTGTTCGACGTGCTCGGGTACTACGTGGCACAGGGTCGTCACGATGCGATCTCGCACACGGCCGAAGGACAGGCCCTCGTGCGCGACGACCACCGCATCACGGTCGAGGACCTCGAGGCGTGCGCCGTGTGGGCTGGCCTCGGCCAGATCGAAGCGGGCGACGCAGTGCTGCTGCACACCGGTTGGCGACGTTTGCTGCACACCGATCCGCAGCGGTATCTCGGCGCGAACCCCGGTGTGTTCCTGCGCGAGACGCGCTGGCTCGCGCAGTTCCGCCCCGCGCTCGTCGGTGCCGACACCTGGTGCTTCGAGACGATCGACCCCGCCGTCACCGGGCCACTCGTGACCCCATGTCATCAGGAGCTGTTCGTACGTTTCGGCATCCGGCTCGGTGAGTCACTCGCGCTCGACGAACTGGCCGACGCCGGCGTAACGCAGTTCGTGTTCTGCCACGCACCACTTCCCGCGGTGGGCGCCATTTCATCGAACGCGCCGGCCATCGCCCTGGCCCCGGAACTTCCGTTTCGGCCATGACACGACACATCCACAGGTCATCCGGACGAGCTTGTTGCGCGGAATTCCCGCTCAGGTCGGCAAAATCGCGCAACGAGCCCGACCGAGGGCTGGCTAGGGTCCGCGGCCGTGGATGATCGTGCTGAGCTCACCGATGTGGCGGCGGCCGCGCGCCTGCTGAAGGCGCCCGAGACACAGGTCGATCCGTTTCCGGCGTACGACACGTTGCGCGACCAGTGTCCGGTGCAGGTGGGGAGCAAGTCGTGGGTGCTGCTGCGCTACGACCACGTCCGGGCCGCGTTGGCGGACCCCGAGCAGTTCTCGTCAAACGTGCGCGACAGCGAGAACCCGGCGTTCCGGCATTCGCCGTTGGTGTTTGACGATCCACCGCAGCACACGCACGTGCGGCGCGTGCTCGCGAAGACGTTCACGCCGCGTCGCATTGCCGAGGCCGAACCGTGGGTACGTGCCCTCGCACATGAATGCATCGACTCGATGCTCGCGCTGGAGGCGACACGCGGCGAACCGACCGACTTTGTCGAGCACTTCGCCGATCCGCTCCCGGTGCGAGTCATCGCGACGATGCTCGGCATCTCGACCGAGCGCCACCGGGACTTCAAGCGCTGGTCGAACGATCGCAGCTACGTCGTCTACAACTTTCGCGGCGCGCCCACCCCGGCACTCGAGCGAGCGATCGAAGGCGTGGCCGCCCAACACGAGTTCTTCGTCGACGTCGCCCGCCGACGCATGCACGATCCCGGTGACGATCTCATCTCGGCGTTGCTGCACACCGAGGTCGACGGTGACCGCCTCGCGACCGACGAGGTCGCAGGCGTGTGCTCGGTGCTGCTGTCGGCGGGAAACCTGACGACGACGAGGTTGCTCGGAAGTCTCGTGGCGCGTCTCGCCGCTGACCAGGCCGAGTGGGCCCAGGTGCGGGGCGACGCGGCGGCGCGCGACCGGTTCGTCGAGCAGGTTCTGCGCGTCGATAGCCCGGTGCAGACCCCCATCCGCAAGACCACGACCGACATCGTGATGTCCGGCAAGACCATCCCGAAGGGCACGTTCGTCACGATCGGGATCGGCGCCGCGAATCGTGACGACGCCGGCGCCGACCTCCCGCACCTGTCCTTCGGCCATGGCATCCACTACTGCATCGGCGCGGCGCTCGCCCGGCTCGAAGCATCGGTGAGCCTCGAGGTGCTCGCGGCGCGCGCACCGCGCTTTCGGCTCGATGGGGCAGCGGTGCCCGAGGTGGGTATGTCGCACCGCGGGTACGCCGTGTTGCCGCTGCGCCTCAGCTGACGCTCGCCTCGCCGAACGCCCCGGCATCGTCGAGCGCGGCGATCTGTGCGTTGTCGAGCCCGAGCACCTCGCGCATCGCCCATTCGGTGCTTGTGCCGATCGGCTCAGCGGGGGTGGTGTCGATGCCGGTACGGGAGAACCGCAGCGGGAGCACTGGCGCCAACCACCGGGTGGGCTCGGCAAGATCGGGGTGGCGCAGCCGTTCGAGCGTGCCGCGGTGCGCGATGTGCGGATCGGTGCGTGCCCACCACGGCGGGTTCACCGGCGCCGCAGGAATGCCGACCGCGTCGAGCTCGGCGCACACCTCGCCTGCGGTGAACTGCATCGTCCACGCGGTGACGAACGCGCCGACGATGTCGCGATTGCGGGCCCGTTCGTGGTGGTCGTCCCAACGCGGGTCGAGCGCCGCTCCGCCGAGCAGCGGCTGCAGGCGCTTCCACTGATGCGTCGCGGGCGCGGCGATGGCCACCCAGCCGTCCTTCACGGCGTAGGTGTCGAACGGAGCACCACGCGGGTCGCCATTGCCGAACCGTTCCGCCATGCCTTGCTCTTCGTACTGGTCGATCGGCTCGTCCCACATCAGCGCGACCAGTGCATCGAGCATCGCGACATCGATGAACTGGCCCTCGCCATCGAGGTCTCGCTGACGCAGCGCGGCCAGCACCCCGAGTGCCGTCCAAATGCCGGGGACCTGGTCGCCGAGCGTCGCACCACTGCGCGTCGGCGGACCGTCGGCAAACCCGGTCTTCGCCATGAGGCCCGAGAGTGCCTGCACGATCGGGTCCATCGCCGCACGATCACGGTAGGGACCGTCGCTGCCGTACCCGGTGATCGACGCGTACACGAGCCGTGGGTTCGTGTCCCGAAGGTCGTCGTAGCCGAGTCCGCGTCGCGCCATGACCCCGGGAGCGAAGTTCTCGACGAGCACGTCGCTCTCGCGGGCGAGCATGCGCAGCACGTCGGCGCCCGCCTGGGTGCGCAGGTCGAGCCGCACGCTCCGCTTGCCGCGCTGTTTGCGCAAGGGGCTCAGCGGGATGTCGCGCGGCGTCTGCTGGGTGTCGGACTCGCCGAGCGGGCCCACGAACGGACGGGTCATCCAGGTGACGTCGCCCTTCGGCTGCTCGACGCGTATGACCTCGGCGCCGAGGGATGCGAGCCAGAACGTGCACGTGGGGCCGGCGATGATGTGGGTGACATCGAGCACGCGTATTCCGTCGAGTGGGCGCATGGGCGCAGCTTCGCACGTGACCGCTCGGACCACTGGGGTTGCCGTCGCGTGATCCGCACCATCACGG
>WLNW01000110.1 GCA_009699605.1 Actinomycetota bacterium
CGCAATCGTCACGGGTGGCGCCGTGGGAATCGGCGCGGCTATCGCGTCACGCCTCGCCCACGACGGCCATGCCATCGCGATTGCCGACATCGATGCCGCCAACGCCGAGGCCCGGGCACGCGCACTGCGCGACGCGGGCCACGCAGCGCGGGCGTTCACCGTCGACATCGCGAGCGAAGACTCCGTAGGTGCGCTCGTCACCGCAGTGCTCGAGTGGAGTGGTGCGATCGACGTGCTCGTCAACAACGCCGGAATCACCGGCCCCCATGGGTCGTTCGGCAGCTACGAAACGTCGATCATGCGGCGCGTGATCGAGATCGACCTGATCGGCACCATGCTCTGCACGCGAGCGGTGATCCCCCACATGGTCGGTCGCGGCCGGGGACGCATCGTAAACATCGCATCGATCGCCGGCAAGGACGGAAACCCGAACCTGGCGGCGTACTCGGCCGCCAAGGCCGGCGTCATCGGATTCACCAAGGCGGTGGGTCGAGAGCTCGCATCGAGCGGCGTGCTGGTCAACGCGGTCGCACCGGGTGGCGTCGGGGGCACGGCGATCCTCACGTCGTCAGGCTCCTCGTCGGCAGATGCATCGACACAGCAAGGCACGGTCACCGCGAGCACACCGATGCGGCGCCTGGCGGTTCCCGAGGAAATCGCCGCGCTCGTGAGCTGGCTGTGCTCGCCGGAGTGCAGCTACAGCACGGGTGCGGTGTACGACATCAGCGGCGGACGAGCCACCTACTGAGCCAGGCCCTCGAGGCTACGAATGTCGTGGGCCACGAGGAGCTCGCGTATGCGTTCGTCCCACTCGGGTGGCACGGCGAGCCGCGGCTTGCGTGGGTATCCGCCCGGAAGGCCCAACTGATTGAGCGCCGCTTTCGTACCGCTCACGCCGCCCACCGCGGCCATCGCGGCGTAGAGGCGCAGCACTCGTGCGAAGGCGTCCGCCGCGCCGTGCAGATCGCCGGCCGACCACCGGTCGATCACCGATTGGGTGAGCTTGGGGGCGAGGTTCGCTTCGGACGTGAGGAAGCCGTTCGCGCCGAGCGCGAGCGCCGTGAGTCCTTGCATGGCCCCACCCACGTGGATTTCGATGCGATCGCCCACCGCGTCGATCACACGGATCAGGTACGCGATGTCGGGGTTGGTGACGTTGATACCGATGATGTTGTCGTAACGATCGACGAGGCGGCGTAGCGAGTCGACCTGCAACCAGTACCCGACCGACTGGTGCGTGGACAGCACGGCTTTGACGGGTAGATCGTCGAGGATGTCACAGAAATACGTCTCGAGTTCGTCGGCACGAGGCATGCGGCCGTGACCGGTGTCGAGCGAGTACACCTGCATCGAATCGAGCCCGGCGTCGGCGACCACTGCGCCGAGCTCGAGCATCTCCTTTGCGCTGCGAGGCTCGACGCCCATGGCGCGCACTGGCACGTGACCGTTGAGCTCCTCGGCCGCGATACGCAACACCGTGAACGCCTCGGCCGGGGTAAGGGTGTACCCCTCACCGCTACCTCCTCCACCGACGTACACACCTATGCCCGCGTCGCGCATCCGTCGAAGGTGGCTGCGAAACGCCTCGACATCGAGACGGTCATGTTCGTCGAACGGCGTGAGTGAGATCACGAGCGTCGATGGCGCTCCGGTCATCGGGCACTTCCTTTCGCTTGTTCGACCAACTCGCGTAGCCGCCACGGAGGCAGGTACTGATCGCCGATCTGCAGATCGTAGGCGGCGAGTGCATTCTCGATCGCCGCCACCAACGCGGCCGGGGCACCGATCGCCCCGCCCTCACCCACGCCGCGGTACTCGTGCTCGCCGTGCGCCTCGCGTTCCAGGTGCTCGATCTCGATGCGGGGCAGGTCGGTGGCGAGCGGCGGTAGGTAGTCCATCAAGGTCGTCGTGAGCGGTTGGCCGTCGTCGGCATACGCGAAGCGCTCGAGCAGCACGCCGGCGATACCTTGCGCAACGCCGCCACAGATCTGCCCGTCGACGACGCGCGGGTTGATGAGCTTGCCGCAATCCTCGGCCACCACGTAACGGAGCACTGCGACTTCGAAGGTGTCGGGGTCGACCTCAGCCACGCAGACGTGCGTGGCCTGCGTCCACCCACCGGGCGGGATCGCGTATTCCGATTCCGCGGCGAGCGGGCCGTGGGCGCGGACGATCTCGGCAAAGCTCGACGAGCGAGACGGCGTTCCCCGCACTTCGACGCAGCCGTCGCGCAAATCGAGGTCGGCCGGAGCAGCCTCGAGCAGATCGGCCGCCGCGGTGATGATGGCCTCGCGCAACGCGTTCGCCGCGCCGAGCACCGCGCCGGATGCGAGCGTCGCCGCTCGCGATCCACCGGTACCCACGAGGTTGAACGGTGTGTTATCGGTGTCTCCGGATATGACTTCGATCTCGCCATAGGCGACGCCCAACCGGTCGGCCGCCAGCTGCGCAAGCGTGGTGTGATGGCTCTGACCGTGCGGTATCTGGCTCGTGTGCACGCGAATCCGCCCGTCGGCACCGAGGCGCGCCCACGCCGACTGCGCGCTACGAGGCGACGCGGCAGCACCGAGCGCCAGCGCGTAGTTCTGGGGCCCCGGTGCAGGTTCGAGTACCACCGCGAAACCGACACCACGGAGCACGCCGCGCGCGCGGGCTGCGGCGCACTCGGCGCGCGTCGCTGCGAAGTCGATGCGATCGAACGCACGGCGAATGGTCTCGGCGATGTCGACGTTTTCTTGGGTTGGCCCCGTGACCATCGCGCGCGGGAAATCGGCTGCCGGGACAAGGTTGCGGAACCGCACGTCGACTGGGTCGAGACCGAGGTCGTGGGCGATCGCGTCGAGCAACCGCTCGCGCGCGAACGTCTCGGCTTCCCACGGACCGCGATACGCGACGTAGCTGCCCTTGTTCGACGCGAACACCCGCGCGTCGAAGCGCATGTGCTCTATCGCGTACGGACCCGGGAACAGCACGCGCACGAGCGTGGGGATGATCGAGCTGGGCAGTGTGCCAAGCGGATAGGCGCCCTGGTCGACGCTCATCTGTACCTGCAACGCGCGGATGCGACCGTCGAGATCGACGGCCGCCACCACGTGCAGGCTCTCGTCGCGCGCATGGCCCGCCGTGGTCAGGTTCTCGGAGCGGTCCTCGATCCACTTCACCGGCGCGCCGAGCTCGCGCGCGGCGTGCCCGACCAAGATCTCCTCGCGCATCGGGTACGCCTTCTGCCCGAACGAGCCGCCGATGTCGGCGCAGCGAACCGTGACCGCGCGCTCGTCAAGCCCGAGCAAGGATGCCAACGATGCGCGGAGCGCGTATGGGTTCTGGAACGATGCGTGGATGGTCAGGTGGTCATCGGACCACTCGGCTAGAACCGCACGCCCCTCCATCGGAAGGTTCGCCTGGCGGCTCTGCCGGATGGAGCGACGCACGATGCGTGGCGCGCCGGCGAAATGAAGGTCGGGATCGCCATACTGAAATGTCTCGTCGTAGACCACGTTGGTCTCGAGGTCGTCGAACAGCGGCACGATCGCGTCGTCGAGGGCGTCATCGAGTAGCACCACCGGTTCGAGTGGCTCGAAATTGATCACCACGGCCTCGGCCGCGTCCTCGGCCCGGGCGCGCGAGGACGCGACGACCATCCCCACGATGTCGCCGGCCAACCGCACCCGAGCGGTACACATCGCCTCGATCACCGGCACGGCGAGGCCGGGCGGCCCGACACCTGGCCGCGAGGCAATGCGCCCGACCACGTCGGCACCAGTCCACACGGCCGCCACACCGGGCATCGCGCGCGCACCGGCGGTCTCGACGCCCGTAATGCGCGCGTGCGGCCATGGGCTGCGCACGAACGCCACGTGGAGCGTGCCCGCGGGGAGCAGGTCGTCGACATAGCGCCCGCGACCGGTGAGCAGACGCGGGTCTTCGACACGACGCACACTCGTTCCGGTCCACCGTTGCATCAGCGCCCACCCACGACGACCATCTTCACACGCGGTTCAGGCCCGTGGATCACCCCGAGGGCGGAAAGCACTCGATCAAGCGGGGGCTCCGGACCTGCGACGCTAAGGTCGCGGGGGCACACAACTGCTGGGAGCATCACATGGCGATCGATTTCAGCGTGGACGAAGAGTTCCAAGAACAGCTCGACTGGATGCGGACGTTCGTCGACGAAGAGATCGAGCCCCTTGAGCTGTTCTACGACGACATGTCGGCCACCAACTGGAAGAAGGCCATCGCACCGCTCAAGCAGCAGGTCCGCGATCGCGGCCTATGGGCGTGCCATCTCGACCCCGAGCTCGGCGGCCAGGGCTTCGGCCAGGTGAAGCTGGCGCTCATGCACGAGATCCTCGGTCGGTGCAGCACCGCGCCGAACGTGTTCGGCAACCAGGCGCCCGACTCGGGCAACAGCGAGCTCATCGCGATCGGGGCCACGCCGTATCAGCGCGAAACATGGCTCGAGCCGCTGCTGCGCGGCGACATCACCTCATCGTTCTCCTTGACCGAACCGCACTACTCGGGCAGCGACCCCACCATGATCAACACCCATGCCGAGCGCGACGGCGACGAGTACGTGATCAACGGCCACAAGTGGTTCGCGTCCAACGCATCGAACGCCGACTTCATCCTTGTGATGGCAGTGACGAACCCCGACAACCCGCCGCACAAGGCGGCGTCGTTCTTCATCGTCCCGAAGGGCACACCGGGCCTGAACATCGTGCGCAACGTGTTCAACATGCACCACCCCTATCCCGGCCACTTCCGCTCGGGAGGCCACGCCGAGATCCTGTTCGAAAACTGCCGCGTGCCGGTCGAGAATCGCGTCGGCAACGAGGGCGACGGTTTCGTGCTCGCGCAGAAGCGCCTCAACGGCGGCCGCATCCATCACGCGATGCGCTGGGTCGGGCAGTGCAACAAGGCGTTCGATCTCATGTGCGAGCGCGCCATCTCCCGCTCGACCAAAGGTCAGTTGCTCATCGAGAAGCAGATGATCCAGGACCTCATCGCGACGTCGTCGGCCGAGATCCGGGCGTTGCGCCTCATGGCGTTGCACTCCGCGTGGGTGTGGGACACCCAGGGCGGATCGAAGGCCCGCGTCGAGATCGCCGAGCTCAAGTTCTGGGGCGCGCAGGTGCTGCACAACGTGATCGACCGGGCCATCCAAGTGCACGGCGCGATGGGTTGGACCATGGATCTTCCCCTCGCCAAGATGTACGTGCTGGCGCGCCAGATGCGCATCGCGGACGGCGCCGACGAGGTACACAAGTCGTTCGTGGCCACAAAGCGGGCCAAGGGCTATACGCCGGTCGACTTTGGGTGGCCTAGCCAACACATCCCGACTCGCAAGGCCGAGCTACGCGAACGATTCGCGTGGCTCATCGACAACGAGATGGCCAACCACTGACAGGGTGCTGAACATGCCCTTGTAGGGGCGGCCCGGTCGGTCTCGGGGCTGTTGTGGCCTGGTTTGGTCTGCTTGTCGGAGCGCTATCCCCCTGTGCGGCGTGCGGCTCGTGGCCGCGCCGTGCGTTTGTTGAAGCAGCCTGCGCCAACAAGGTTTATGCGGCAAACGTCGTCGGCGACTGTTTCCTCGCTATCTGCGGTGCATACCGTTTGCGTTCGCGCCTACTGATCGAATCCTTACGCCGATCCGGCTCAGAATCGACGACGCTTTCCCTCCATCACCCCGTAAGCGAGTGCCCGCTCGATCATCGCCCGGGCGGCCATCGAGAGCTTCGTCGCCTCGCCCTGGTTCAATTCGAAGACGTCGGTCGCACGGTCACCCTGGGTGACGACGCGGGCCGAGTGGACGCTTACACCGGCCATCGCGAACGCCGCGGTCACCGCTTGCAACAAGCCGCGCCGATCGGGCGATTCGATGCGGCACACCGTGTGCCACGGGGAGGTGTGATCGTCGAACTCAACGCTTGCGTCGGCTACAGGCCGCAAGACGACCGGCTGATCGAGCAACTCGATCACGGAGCGCTGGAGCACCTCGGCCGACGGCACGAGGTCGGTGACGGTCCGGAACGATGCGACTGCCTGCTGGTCGCCCCACGTGACCGCAAGCGCTTCGCACACGTCGTAGCCCATCTCGGCCAGCGCCTTCGACTCGCGTGCGATCAGCCCGATGCGGTCGCGTGCGGCGAACTCGATTCGCCACTGCCGTTCCCCGAGCGCGGTGACCACGACCCGGACCGACCGCCGGTCGACCGGCGGTTCGCACATCGACGCGTGCCGCACGAGCTCGTCAACGCTCGCGGCGAGCACGTAGGCGCGCGGGGCGACGTTGATCCGATCTCGGACGAACGGCTCGTCGACGCGCCGCATGGCTTCGGCACGCCGCGCCTCGACGACGCTGCTCGCGTCCTCGTTGCCGAGATCGGACCGCAGCACATGTCGCATCAAGCCGTGGAGATCGTGCAGTCGAGCGAGCTCCCAAGATTCGAGGTCACCGGACAACAGCGCGAGCACGTAGAGGCCGCGCGCCTGTTCCTCGGTCTGCGCATGGGCCGCGAACTGCGCAATGTTCTCCTCGCCGAGTAGGTCGAACCGGGTAGCAGCGTTGAGCAAGAGGTCGTGGTCACGCAGCAGTTCAGCCACGCTCGCCTGGGTGGCCTCGCTCACGCCCATTCGGCGGAGGACCTGTTCGACGAGCTGGAGGCGGTGCTCGGCCGGCACCATGTCGAGCAGGAACGCGGCGAGGGCCACGCGTTCGGGGTGCACGAGCAGGTCACGCTCGCCGAGTTCGCGGAGGCGCGACAGACGCGGCAAGGAGTACACCCCAAGCGGATCGAGGTCGGACAGGTCGCGCTGGCGATGGCTCAGCCCATCCGCCAGTTCGGGGATGGCCCGCTCGAGCACGCCGGTGACGGCCAGGAGACGCCACGACCGGGCCTCGCCCACCTCGAGCAGTTCGAAGAACTTGAGGCGCGCCTCGCGGTCCCAGGTGAGCGGCTCGTCGGGCAGCGTCCCGAACCAGCTCAACAGCCGATCACCGGGTCGGGCGCGTCGCCCCAGCAATGCGGCCTCGAAGGTGACCTCGAGTGCGGAGGTGATCGGTGGGTCGTCGACGAGATCGAACCGGCCGTCCTTCACGGCGAACCATTCGTCGACCGCGCGAGCTTCGCCCACCATGGCCGCACCCGCCCGCTCGCGCACTTTGGTGAGACGCATCTTCAGGATGGGGGGCGTGATGATCGTCGAGGCGATGACCACGAGGAGCACCGCTGCGTAGAGGTCGTCGCCGAAGATGCCCCGCTCGAGCCCGATGGTCGCGAAGATCAGGCCGACCTCGCCACGCGGGATCATGCCGATGCCGACGAGCCAACGATCGCCCTGGCCCTTTCGGAGCACGACCGCTGAGACAAGCTTGGCGGCGACGGCGACGACGAGTAGCAGCGCCGCGTCGCGCAGCACGGCGATCGAGCCGAACTGCGAGACATCGGCCTCGATGCCAATCTGGAGGAAGAACACCGGGATGAACAGGTGACCGACCGGCGTGAACTCGCGATGGATGCGCTCGGAGACGTGCGTGGCCCGCATGGCCAGGCCAGCGACGAACGCACCGATGATCGGGGCGAGCTCGGCCAGGTGCGCGAACTCGGCCACGCCAAGCATGAACGCGAACGTCACGGCGACGAGCGTGCCGGAGGACCTGCTGAAGCGAGAGACCAGCTTGAACAGGTGCGGGGCGAACTTGATGCCGAGATACGACGCAACGAGCAGGAAGCCGATCGCCTTCACGATGACCAGGGCGATGCCACCGGCCGATGCGTTGTTGTCCGCGATGATGCCGACGACGACGGTCAGCACGATGAGGCCGATCACGTCGTCGGCCACCGCCGCACCGAGCACCGTTCTGGCCTCGATCGTCGTCAGTGCGCGCATGTCGCCGAACACTCGCGCCGTGATTCCGACGCTGGTCGCGGTGAGCGCTGCGCCCACGAAGATCGCGGCGTCGCTATCGATACCCAGCGCGACCGCGGCCAGGTAGCCCGTGCCGAAAGGCACCGCGACGCCGATCACGGCGACGCTCAGCGAGGCGCGGCCGACCGCGAGCAGGTCGGCGAGCTCGGTCTCGAGCCCAACGCTGAACAAGAGCAGCAGCACGCCGATCTCGCCGAGCACGATGAGCGTGCCGTCACCCTCCACCCACCCGAGGACCGAGGGGCCAATGACCATGCCGGCGAAGATCTCGCCACACACCGCGGGCAGCCCGAGACGCTCTGCCAGTTCACCAACAACCTTGGCGGCGAGGAGCACCACCAAGATGTCGAGCAGGATCTCCGTCGTGTCCATACCTCCCCGAACGTACGGAGTCGTCGTTGCGGTGCTGCGATCGAATGGTGAACGCTGTGTGAACCACCGCGTTTCGGGGATGTCTCGGCGGCAATGCTCGGCCAAGTCGGCGAGCGTCACGCACGCGAGACCCGCGACCGGCACGACCATGTCGGAAACGCGTGCGACGACAACGCGTCCTCACCTCTGACATATTGTGGCCCTCGGGCGAGAGGGGAACCAATGACCGGACGACTGGCGGGGAAGGTCGCGCTCATTTCCGGATCCGCGCGTGGCCAGGGGGCCACCGAAGCCGCGATGTTCGTGCGCGAGGGCGCGTGCGTGGTCGTGAGCGACGTGCTGGACGATCTGGGTCGAGCGACCGCGGAGGCGCTCGGTGACCGCGCCTGCTACGTGCACCTCGACGTCACCGACGTCGACCACTGGCAGCGAGCGGTCGACGAGGCCGAGCGGAGATTCGGGCACCTCGACGTGCTTGTGAACAACGCCGGCATCGGGATCCCGCCGCACCCCATGGTGAGGACCACCGAGGAACAACATCGCCTGACGATGAGCATCAACCTCGACGGCGTATGGCGCGGCATCCGCGCCGCCGCACCCGCGATAAAGCGCGCCGGTGGAGGATCGATCGTGAACATCTCGTCGATCGACGGCATCGTGGGTGTCGGCTACATGGCGAGCTACGTCGCCAGCAAGTTCGCCGTGACCGGACTCACCATGGCCGCGGCGCTCGAGCTTGGCCGTGACAACATCCGCGTCAACTCGGTCCACCCTGGCGTCGTTGCGACACCGATGCTCGATGCCGCACCCCCGGCTGTGCTCGAGCGGTTGGACCGGCTCATGCGGCAGCAGCCGATCGCCCGGATCGGGCGGCCCGAGGAAATCGCGAACGTCGTGCTGTTCCTCGCGAGCGACGAGGCGTCGTACGTCACGGGAACCGGGATCGTCGTCGACGGTGGCCATCTCGCCGGACCATGGCGTGAACCCATCGACTGACCGAGGTCAGGAGCACCCGCGGATCCCAGGCCGAATCACTTCTGTACAACCGCGTCTAGCGTCCTTGCGCGCTTAACGTTCTGTGAGAGACGGCCTTAGCGGCCCTCGCGGTCCGGAAACAACAGTTGGCACTAATCAGTGCTGCCGATTGCATCGAGGTAAGTAGATGACGACACGTCTTCGGATCATGGCGGCGTTCGCGTTGTGTGCCGCTCTTGCTTCCGGATGCGGGGGCGGCGGCGACAGCCGGACAGGAGCCACCGACGACTCGGGTTCCTCGTCGGCAGCGACCGGCGGCAAGTTCCCCGACACCATCACGATCGGTTACCAGTTGATACCCAACGGGGACCTGGTTGTGAAGCACGAGAAGCTCCTTGAGGCGGCGCTCGGGCCGAACGTCAAGGTTGTGTGGAAGCTCTTCGACAGTGGCGGCGCGGTGAACGAGGCGATCGTCGCGGGCGGCATCGACATCGGACTGGCTGGTTCCAGCGCGGTGGCGCGTGGTCTGTCCACGAGGGTCGACTACCAAGTGCCTTGGATCTTCGCGGTCATCGGCAAGGCCGAGGCGCTGGTGGTCAAGGGCGACAAGGGCATCAACTCGGTCGTCGATCTCAAGGGCAAGAAGGTCGCCACGCCGTTCGCGTCGACGTCGCACTACAGCCTCCTCGCCGCGCTCGCTCAGGTCGGGCTCACCGACACCGACGTAACGGTGATCGACGCACAGCCCGACGCGATCGCGGCGTCATGGGCGACGGGAGATATTGACGCCGCCTACGTGTGGAACCCCAACCTTGCGAAGCTCGTGAAGTCGGGCGGCAAGGTCCTGATCACGAGCGAGGACCTCTCGAAGAAGGGCACGACTACTTACGACCTCGCCGTCGTCACCGACACGTTCGCGACGACGTACCCGAACGCAGTCAGCATCTGGGTCCAGCAGCAGAACAAGGCGGTCAAGCTCATCAAGGACAAGCCCGGCGACGCCGCGAAGTCCATCGCTGCGGAGCTCAACATCAGCGTCGAGGAGGCCAAGAGCCAGCTTGGCGGGCTGATCTTCGTGAACGCCGCCGGTCAGGCCGGCCCCCGCTACCTCGGCGGCGGCCTTGCGTCGAACCTGTTCGCCGCGGCCCAGTTCAACAAGAGGCTCGGCAAGATTGACGCCGTCCAGCCGGAGGAGCGGTACAAGAAGGCGGTTGTCGCCACCTTCGCCACCGCAGCGGCGCACTCCTGACAACTCGGGGAAGATCGCGGTCAACGCCGCGGAAACAATTGGTTCCGAGCGTGTCAACTGCTCCCCCAGCGTCCAGCGGACAAAACCTACTGAACAGGGCAACGAAGCAGTGCGTCCCCGGTCGGCAGGGCAACCCGCACCCGGGGTTCAAGGCGGGCGCCTGCAGCAACCGCTGAACCCGGAGTGGCGCCCAGCGGCTCTCGGCCTTCGGGTCGGGGGCCGCGGCGCGTCCGGGCTCAGCAGGCGATGCGTTCACTGTCGTGACCAGCGCTCGCTGGGTGGTGCGTGGTGGCGTGCCAGACGTGGTCGAGGAAATCGTCGAAGCCGACCTGGTGGCGGGCGCCTGTGAACGCTCGCCGACGCGCAGCAGCGGATCGCCGCCGACTGGACGACCGCCCTGATCGGGCGGTGATGACGGCGCTCGGGTTTGTCTCCGACGCGGCGGGCGAGGATGTGCGCGTCCTGTCCGGGGAGACCGCGTGACGTAGCTGCGACATTGCCTGTCTCGTGGTCGACCAGGCGCGTGGCTGAAGTGGCCGGCATGAGCCACACCGCCGCGGAGCGTGGGGAGAGAGGGGAC
>WLNW01000111.1 GCA_009699605.1 Actinomycetota bacterium
TGGCGGCCACGGGATCTGCGGCCACCGGGCGGCCGAGCACACGATCACGAAGCACCTCGTACAACCGCCGGTACGGCGCAAGATCCATGCCCATCGAGTGCCAGTAGTCGTAGGTCGTGTGCATCAACTCGGCCAAGGGTGGATCGGGCACCTCCGTCGGCAGGTCAACCGGTCCCGGCAGCTGGGTCGGTCCCGAGCCGGTGTCTATCCAGACGTCGTCGCCCTGCAACCACGCGGCACCACCCGTTCCGGTGACCTTGGTCGCGACAACGAACTGACCCCCTGACGCACACGAACTCGTCATGACACCCGTGCATCCGTTCGTGAGCCGGAAGTGCACGGTGTAGGTGTCGTCGCTTGTCATGGCCGGACGCGGTGCCAACGTCTGCAGGCTGGCGCTCAGGCCCGCGAACTCGCCGAGCGTGGTGCGGATCTGGTCGATGATGTGCGAGCCGTACGCACCAAGCCAGCCCCCACCTTCGCTGTGCTTCTCCCACCACGCGGGCATGCCTGCTGCCGGGTCGACGAGCGAGGGCAGCTGCAACTGGAAGATCGCGTGCTTCGGCGCACCGATGACCCCACTCGTGACGACGCGAGCGAGCTGCGCCTGCCCCGGCGCAAAGCGGAACTCGGTCCCGAGCAGGTGCACGACGCCGACGCGCTCCGCAGCCTCGAGCATGGTTCGCGCCTCGGCGAGGTCGCGGGCGAACGGCTTCTCGCACACGACGTGCTTGCCCGCAGCCAGCGCCTCGAGGACGATGCCGGCGTGGGTGAACGGTGGCGTGGCCACCGCGACCAGGTCGACGCCTGGCAGGGCGAGCGCCTCGCGTAGATCCGTCGACGAGTGCGGAACATCGAATCGCGCCGCGCGGTCAGCAGCCTTGGCCGCGTCGCGACCGACCAACGCGACGACGTCGATGCCGGCGGCCCGCATCGCCCGCAGGTGCGTAATCACTCCGAAGCCCGTGCCGACGACGACCGCTCCCAGAACCCGCTCAGCCATGGTCGATCACGGCCACAGCGCGTCGTCGATATCGAAACCGACCGGGGCGCCCCAACGATTGCGATGCGCGACCTCGTGCGCCGGCACGCGGCCCGGCACACCCCACTTCCCGGTCGGGTAGCCGAAGGTGACGCAGCACGCCATGTTCCAGTTCTCGTCGGCGGGCACGCCGAGGATCTCCATCACGTCGGCCGCCCGGAACGCAAGCACGCTCGTGAGTGCGGTGCCGACCCCCTCGGCGCGAGCCGCGAGCTGTGCGCTCCAGACCGCGGGGAAGATCGAGCCACCGCTGCCGTCGCCGCGAGCGAAGCCGAACAGCAGCAACGGGTAACCCTCGTAGTGATCGGCGAGGTGCTGCGCCGAGGCGCGCATCTTGACGAACGATTTGCTCTCGGCGAGCGACGGATCGGCCGCCGCGGCATCGACGCGGGGCTTGTAGTACGTGGTCCAGAGGCTGCCGAGGCACTCGCGGTAGATCGGCCCGATGGACGCCTTCACGTCGGGATCGTCGACCAACATGAAGCGCCAGTTCTGCGCGTTCCCGCCCGACGGTGCGCGCACCGCCGCGTCGAGTACGCGTCGCTGCACCTCGAGCGGGATCGGATCGGGCTTGACGCGGCGCATGGCCCGCGTGGTGTAGAGCGCTTCGTAGACGTCCATGCGCCGCATTCTTGCCGCGATAGGGCGGTGCCGCTCAGGACAAGCTGCTCAGATACCGGAAATCAGGAGCCGAGCACGCTCAGCGACAGGCTGGGATTCGCTCCGGTGTCGAGCGGGGACGGCCCGTCGGAGGCCAACCGATACCAACCGGCGGCCGCGATCATGGCCGCGTTGTCGGTGCACATGGCACGCGCGGGCAAGAACGCTTGCAGCCCGTCAGCAACGCAGGCGTCGAGCAGTTGCTCGCGCAGCTGCGAGTTCGCCGCCACGCCCCCGCCGAGGCACAGTCCCTTCGCGCCGACTTCCTTGGCCGCGCGTCGCGCCTTGGTGATCAGCACGTCGCACACCGCGTCCTGGAACGATGCCGCCACGTCGGCTGCGGCCACGTCGGGGTTTTTGCGCACGTAGTTCACGACGGATGTCTTCAAGCCGCTGAAGCTGAAGTTGTAGCCGTCGTTCTTCATGGGCCGCGGGAAGTCCACTGCGCGCGGATCGCCCTCCATGGCCAGCCGATCGATGGCTGGGCCACCGGGATACCCGAGATCGAGGAATCGGGCGACCTTGTCGAACGCTTCACCTGCGGCATCGTCGACAGTTTGGCCCAGCAAGCGGTACCGCCCGTGGCCTTCCATGCACACGAGCATCGTGTGACCACCCGAGACGAGCAGCACCACGAGCGGCAGCTCGAGATCGGGCTCCTCGAGGAACGCGGCGTACAGATGCGCCTCGAGGTGGTTGACCGCCACGAACGGCACGTCCCACACGAGCGCGAGCGCTTTGGCCGCGCTGACACCGACCAACAACGAACCGATGAGGCCGGGGCCGACCGTGGCCGCGACGGCGTCGACCTTGCCGCCGTCGACCATGCCCGCTTCGAGCATGGCCTGCGAGATGACCGGCGTGAGCATCTCGACGTGAGCGCGGCTCGCGACCTCGGGCACGACGCCGCCGAAGCGCGCGTGGAGGTCTATCTGCGTCGATACCACCGATGAGAGCACCCGCGTACCGTTCATGACCACGGCAGCAGCGGTCTCATCACAAGACGTCTCGATTCCGAGGATTCGCATGTCGGTCATCGCGTGGCGACCTCCGTGGCGATCGCGTCGAGGCGCTCCTTATGGGCCGGGAGGTGGATGTCGTGCGCCCACATGATGAGGCCGTCCTCGCCTTCGTCGCTGTAGTAGTTCTTTCGCACGCCGGCCGGCGCGTACCCGAAGCGGCGATAGAGCGCGACCGCCGCGATGTTCGACACACGCACTTCGAGCGTGAGTGCTTCGAGCTGTCGATCGATCGCGTACCGATGCAGTTCGATCATGAGCAACGCGCCGATGCCACGGCGTTGCCACTTCGGATCGACGGCGACGGTGGTGATGTGCCCCTCGTCGGCGATGATCATGATGCCGGCGTGGCCGACGTGCGTGTCGTCGACGCGGGCAACGATGTACTCGCGCGAGTCGCGCTTGTCGAGCTCTTGGCGCAGCATTGCGATCGACCATGGACGCACGTACACGAGTGCGTCGACGCGCTGGACCTCACCGAGGTGATAACGCTCCATCGCGCTGATCTGCACCTTGGACGCGAGCGTGGTCACTTTGTGTCCCGCGTAGCCCAGTTGATGTCGATGTCGGGCTTGCGCAAATAGAGCGGCGTGATCTCCCACGGCTTCACCCACTGCTCGCGTAAGGCCTGTGCGTGCGCCAACTGCACCAGCGACGCGGCGTTGGGGTAGGCGAATCCGAAGTCGGCGAGCTCGACTTTTCGCAGTCCGTCGAACACCTCGTGATAGCGAAGGACGCCATCGCCGACGACGAGGCAGTCCTCGCTGCGGGCCAGGATCTCGGATGCGAGATCGTCGGGCGAGGACACCTCGTAGTCGGACACGCGTTGCACACCGCCGGGCACCGGTCGGTAGAACGCATGGAACAGCTCGCCGCGGCGGGCATCGATCGCGGCCACGATGAGCTTGCTGGTGAAGCGCACCGGGAAGGCGAGCAGATCGAGGCTCGCGACGCCGATCATCGGCACGGTGAGTGCGTGGGCGATGGCCATCGCCGACGCGATGCCCACGCGCAGACCGGTGAACAACCCCGGGCCGAGATCCACGGCAACCACGCCGATCTCACGCAGCTCGATGCGCGCCTGGCGGCGCACGAAATCGATCTGGGGCGTGAGGATCTCCGCGTGGCGCTTCGCCCGCGACGAATGCGCGGACGCCAACACGCCCTCGTGCCCACCGATGGCGCACCCGACCTGCGTCGTCGCGCTTTCGATGCCGAGCACCAGCATCAGTTGCCTCCTTGGCGTGGACCGCACCATTGGTCGATCGCCGCGGTGAACGCTCGGGTGCGGGCCGACCAACGGTTGCCCACGGGCACCAGGGTGATCTCGCGCTCGTCGTCGGTCGCGCCGAAGGCGATGCGGATCTCCAGGTAGTCGGACGCAAGAGCAGGGGCGATGATGTCGCCCCATTCGATCAACGTCACCGAGTCGCCGTCGAGCAGCTCCTGCAGACCGAGGTCGAGGACCTCGTCGAGCTGTTCGAGGCGATACACGTCGAGGTGGTTCATCTCGAGGCGGCCCTGGTAAACGCGAGCCAGGGTGAACGTGGGGCTCGTGATCAGCTCGGTCACCCCGAGCGCAGCGCCAAACCCTTGAGTGAATGCAGTCTTGCCCGCGCCGAGGTCGCCAATGAGCAAGAGCACATCGCCGGGCCGAGCCAGCTCGGCGAGCGCAGCGGCAAGGCCGCGGGTCTGCGCAGCCGATGATGTCGAGGCGGTGACAGGCACGGGCGCTCAGGTTAGCGAGCGCACCGCCTGCTCCACGGCGACGGTGCCGAGGATCCGGACCACGTCGACCTCCCAGGTGGGCGATTCCTCGGTCGGATCCGGGTCGGACGCCGAACCGTCGGGGGATGGCGGCACGGAGACTGCGACGATCGCGTCCCCGTCGGATCGCGAGTGTGCAGGGAAGAGGGCCCGAGCGAGCCCGTCGTGACCGCTCTGGGCCAGGAGCTGGCAGCCGACCTTGTCGAGCGGTGCGTTGGTCAGGATCACACCAATGGTGGTGTTGGTCCCCGCGGGGGCCAGATCGCCGGCCACCTCACCGAACTGCTCGGGCGGCTCGGGCGGCACGGGCCACGTGAACGACCCGTCCGCGATGGCCACTGCTGCGACGCCGTCGTCGATGTCGCCCACCGCGTTGACCGCGATGATCGCCGCGACCACGAGGGCACCGCGGCGGACTACGGCCACGCCCAGGCCACCGGGTCGCACATGATCGATACCGCGCCACTTCCCCACGGTGGCCCCGGTGCCCGCGCCGAGCACACCCCACGACACCGGCCCACTCGACGCGTCGTTCGCGGCCCGATAGCCGTCGGCAGCAGTCGGACGAACGCTCGCGTCACCTTGGCCGAGGTCGTACAACGACATACCGACCACGATCGGCACGCGGGCCCATTTCGTCTCGAATCCGCGGCCTTCCATGCTGCACCACTGCATGACGCCATCGCACGCGGCGAGACCGAACGCCGATCCCCCGCTCAACACCACGGCATCGATCCTCGCCACGGTCCTGGTGGGATCGAGCAACGCGAACTCACGCGTCGCGGGCGCGCCGCCCCGCACCTCCCCCGACGCGACCGATCCTTCGGGGAACATCACCACCGTGCAGCCGGTGCGTGCTTCCTCGTCGGTGTGGTGGCCGACTAGCACGCCTTCGATGCCGAGGTCTATCGACCCCGTTGCACTCACCTGGCAGCTCCCTCGTATCGCCGTGGCACGCGCGAACTGATCGCGCAGGTGATCTCGTACCCAATGGTGTCGAGCAGCGCGCCGACCTCGTTCGCCGTGATCACCGCGTCGCCCTGGCGTCCGATGAGGATGACCTCGTCACCCACCTCGGCGTTGACCACGCTCACGTCGACCATGAGCTGATCCATGGTGACCACCCCGAGGATGGGGCAGCGGATACCTCGCACCAACGCGACGCCACCGTCGAGGCCGAGGGATCGGCGCACGCCATCGGCATAACCGATCGGCAGGATGGCCACCTGGGTCGGTCGCATGGCCCGCCAATGACGACCATACGAAACCCCCTCTCCCGCCGCGACCTCGCGCATGTAAACGATCTCACTGCGCAGGGTGAGCGCAGGATGAAGTTCGATCGCTGCGTCGAGCGCCTCGGACGGCGCGATGCCGTAGATGGCGATCCCGCAGCGCACGAGATCGAAGCGTGAGTCGGGGTGCGCTATCGCGCCCGCCGAGTTCGCGGCATGGACCATCGACGGTCGGTGGCCATTCGCCGCGAGCAGGCTCAGCACATCGCCGAGGCGATCGAGTTGCACGGCGGTGAACGGGTCCGCAGGCGAGTCGGCAACCGCACAATGGGTCCACACGCTCTCGAGCTCGAGCACCCCCGACGAGACGATGGCGCCCGCGAGAGCGAGCACGTCGGCTGCGGCGGCGCCCACGCGATTCATGCCCGTGTCAACCTTGAGCTGCACTGGCCAGCGTTCGGTCGAGCCAGAGCGCGCGGCGTCGGCCGCGGCAGCGATGCCCCCGTGCGAGTAGACGGTGACGCGCACACCCGCATCGAACGCGACGCGCATCTCCGATGGTCGCGGTTCGCTCAGGACGAGGATGGGCGCGTCGATGCCGGCCTCGCGTAACTCCAGCGCCTCGTCGACGCAAGCCACGGCCAGCCATGCTGCGCCGCCGCGCAATGCAGCACGGGCCACGGGCACAGCCCCGTGGCCATATCCGTTCGCCTTGACTACTGCACAGACCAAAGCGGGATGCGACACGGCCCGTAGCACACGCACGTTGTGCTCGATGGCGTCGAGATCGACTGTCACCCACGTAGGCCGCATCACTCCCCCCGCAGCGACGAAAGGACCGCCGGCAGATGCACGAGCAGATCGCTGGCGATCATCCCCTCGGGTGGCGCGCACTGCGCGGCCCGGCCGTGCACGAACGCCGCCGCGGCCGCGGCGTGCAGCGGCGCAACCCCGCGCGCCAACAGCGCGCCGATGAGCCCCGCCAGCACGTCACCCGTACCCGCGGTCGCAAGGCGAGCGTCGCCGGTGTTCGAAACCAGGACGTTGCCCTCAGGATCGCTGATGATCGTGGCGGGTCCCTTCAACAACACCACGGCGTTCGCGCGCGCCGCGAGCTCGCGCACTGACGCGAAGCGATCCGCAGCAGGCGGTGCTCCCGAAAGGTCCGCGAACTCACGGTCGTGAGGTGTGAGAACCGTGGGGTGAGTGCGCTCGGCGAGGATGCGGGGCGCGTCGCGCCCGAGCACGGTGAGCGCGTCACCGTCGATGACGACCGGCCGTGCCAGGCCGGCGACGAGCGACGCCAACGACGCTCGGAGGTCGTCAGCGCGCCCGAGGCCCGGGCCCACGACGAACGCCCCGAAGCGCTCCGCGTCGTCTGCGGCGACGCGCAGGTCTCGGCCGAGGTCGACCTGCACGACCTCGGTGGGAGCACCGAAGTCATGTCCGCCCGGGACGGACAACCGCACGTACCCGGCACCGCCGCGCATCGAACCACCGCAGGCGAGCCGGGCTGCGCCGGTCATGCCGGGTGAGCCGGCGATCACCCACACTGCAGCACGCCACTTGTGCGTGTCGGCCAGGCGCGGCGCGATCCAGGTCGCGATGTCGGCGGCCTCCGCGAGGTGCGCGCGGGCCACCGACACGTCGAGTCCGATGTCGACGACCTCGACGTCGCCGCTTGCGTCGCGACCATCGGCCAGTAAGAGGCCCGGCTTCAGCGCCGCGAACGTCACGGTATGCGCAGCCCGGACGGGCGTCCCGCGTGCCTGGCCGGCGAGTCCGTCGATTCCAGACGCGATGTCGACGGCCAGCACCGGGGTTCCGGCAACATCGGGTCGGGGCGCGTGGTAGTCGCGAGCCAATCCGGTGCCGTACGCGGCGTCGATGACCAGGTCGCACGCCGGCAAGGGCGAGGATGCCCCGGCCGCGTCGATCACCCGCACCTGCACGCCACGCGCCCGCAAATTCTGCGCGGCGACCCGCCCGTCGTTGCCGTTGTTGCCCCGGCCCGCGACCACGACGACTCGTCGTCCGTAGGCGCCGCCCATGATCGCCAGCGCACGCCGCGCAACGGCCGCACCCGCGCGGCCGATGAGCACGTCGACCGGCTCAGCCGCCGCGTCGACCGCTGCCATCTCCTCGGGGGTGACGATCGGGATCACACACTGAACCTACTGCCCGTCCTCCAAGGAGTACTGCGTCAGCCACGGGCTACGTCAGGCAAGCGCCACGGCGATTGCCTGCGCGTCGCGCGACGTGTGGGTCAGCGTGAGCAGCCAATACCCGACGCCGAGTTGGCCGGCCTTCACCAGGGCCGACCCGTGCAAGCGAACGGACGGCGCGCCCGAAGCGGCCCGTTCGACCTCGATGTCGAACATGGCGACCTCACCGATGCCGCACCCGAGAGCCTTCATCACTGCTTCCTTCGCCGCGAATCGCACGGCATACCGCTCGGTGGGATCGTGGCGCAGTTCGGCGTAGGCGCGCTCCTCGGGGCGGAACAATCGCGTCTTCAAGCCGGGAGTTCGCGCCAAGGATGTGCGGAACCGCTCGATCTCGACGACGTCGAGCCCGATTCCGATCACGACATCGCGTCGGGGGTCTCCGACCGCCAACGCGCCGCAAGCTCGACCACCGGCAGCGTGAGCAGTTCGAGCACGTCGAGATCACCGAGGAGATCTTCGCGGAACGTGGGCTCCGTCTCGGTGACCATGTCGCGTAGTGCCGCATACCGTTCGCGGTATCCCTGCAAGACCCCGCGCATGACCGCGGGACGCAGGTAATCGTGGAACTTGACCTGTAACAAGGTGATGCCCGTGGGCTGGTTGTCCTTTACCTCGGGCACGAGAATGATCGAGCGACCGTCGTAGCCCACAGCCACGTACACGAGCTTCTCGAGCGCAACCTTGCGCTTGCTGCCACGCAGCGTGGGGTCGCGATCGGTGCGCGACGGGAGCGACCGGGAGATGCCGCCGCGATCGACCACCAATGCGGTGGCGGTGTCGTCGTCCTCGAGACCTTCGACCCGATAGCGGATGAATCCCCGTGTCTCCACCACGGCCGCATCGAGGTCGGCCAGGGTGCGCAGTGTGCGATACGTGAGGCGGTCGCGCGGTGTGCCTGCCTCGATGACCGCCTTGGCCAACGCACTCTGCAACAGGGTCTCGTCGCTTCGCGAGATACCCACCGTGACCGTCTTGGCCTGATGCTTGATGGCGTCGATGGGCCGGGTGAGCTCCTCGATCGCGAGCGTGGTCGCCGAGACGAGGTCGTCGAGCACCACGCTCGGCGTACCGATGCGACCGAACTCGACCTGATATGACTCGAGCGGAACCTGTTCGAGCCCGTACCGCAACGTGGCTGCGAGTCGCACCGCCGTGCTTGCTTCGAGGTGACCGTTGAACGCACCGGTGCGAAGGCTGTCGAAGAACACCGATGCTTGCCGTTCGAACACCGGACGCAAGCCGGCAAGGAGCTTTTCGCCACTGGCCAACGGCGACGCGGCCGTGGCGCTCTCGATCGCGCTGCGGATCTCGCGCAACGGTCGCGCTTGCGCATCGATCGCACGAGCGGCCTCGTAGCCAAACAAGTGGCCGACAACCGTGGACAACACGAACGCGAGTCGCTGGTGTACCGGCGGCACCGAGATCGCATCCATCGCCGCGGAGAACCGCTTCTCCCCTTCGTTGACGATCACGATGGGCGCCGCCTTGTGCGCTCGGTAGATCGCCACCTCCTTCGCGACGTCGTCGGCTGTGGAACCGACGAGCCCGGCGGCGCACACCAGGATCATCGGCTCGGACGAGAGGTCGATGTGCTTCTTGTCCTCGGTGGCGTCGTGCGCGATGGACTTGTAGCAGAGCTCCGACAACTTGATGCGGAGCTCTTTCGCCGCGATGTAGTTCGTGCCGTTGCCCACAACGGCCCAATAGCGCCGGCTGGGCGCGTGTCGACGCGCCGCGGCCGCGATTGCGGGCCGGGCCTCGAGCGTGGCCGCCATTGCATCAGGTAGATCGCGAAGCGCTCGGAGCAGCGCCTGGCGTGAACCACTCACGTCGGGACCTTGCACGACGTCGGAGATGGCCACCGCGAGCAGGAACCCCGCGGCGATTTGCGCGTAGAAGGCTTTGGTCGACGCAACGCTCATCTCGACGTCGCGGCCATCGGATGTGTAGAGGACTCCGTCGGCCTTGTCGGTGAGATCACTGTTTCGCCGGTTGACGATGGCCACAACGGTTGCACCACGCGCCCGAACGACATCGACGGTGCGATTCGTATCGGTGGTGGTGCCGCTCTGGCTGACCGCGATGATGAGCGTGTCGGACATGTCGGGGCGAACGTCGAAGCCCGACAGCTCGGTGGCGAGCATTGCGTCGACGTCGATCGGGAACTCACGCAACTCGTCACGGATGGAGACCGCGACGCTCTCGGCCGCCACCGCAGCAGTGCCCTGGCCGATGGTGATGATGCGGCGGATCGCGCCCGAGGCCAGCCGCGCCCGCAGCGACGCGGAGAGCGTGGTGCTGCTGAGCGTGACCCCCAACATGCCGTCACGCTCGACGAGCTTGCCGCGCAGCGTCTTGCGGAACGACGACGGGGCCTCGGATATCTCCTTCAGCAGATAGTGGGGGAAGTCGCCGCGGTCGATGTCGCGCGTAGTGATCTGAGCCGTCGCGATCTCGTGCTCGCGCACCGGCAGCGGAGTGCCGTCGTACGCGATGCGGGAGATGCCCGCGAGCGTTCCGGCCAAATGACCCTCGAGCTCGATGATCTGCCCACGGCTGCCGCTCAGGTTGTCGGGGTTGCCCGGTGTCTCGCCGTCCATGCGGAGAAAGCGCGAGGTCTCTTCGACCACCCCGTACGGCTCGCTCGCCACGATGTAGGCATCATCGGCGAGGCCGACATAGAGCGCTTGACCGCTGCCTCGCAATGCGAACTGCAAGGTGTAGGGCGACTGCACGGTGCTCGCGCCGATGGCCACCGAGCCTTCGAAACCTGCGACCGTGCGCCGGAACGCTTCGATGGTGCTCGACTCGGCGCACAGGTACTTCGACAGCAGCGCAGGAATGACCTTGGCATCGGTGGTGATCTCGGGGGCGATCAAGAGGTTCTCGGTGGCGATGAGGTCGGCGAAGTTGTCGACATCGCCGTTGAGCACGCCAATCGAATACGGACCATCGGCGCCACCGACCTGTTCGCCGTTCAGGGGATGCGCGTTCGGTTCGGACACGATGCCCACGCTCGCCCAGCGGGTATGGCCGAGCACCAGGGCGTGCGCGTGCTCACCGGTGAGGGCCTCGCGCAGCAACTCGTCCTCGCGGATGGCCGTGCGTAA
>WLNW01000112.1 GCA_009699605.1 Actinomycetota bacterium
CACACGGGGATGCCCACCGCGACCCGCGGTGCCGGTCGACCGGCCGCCGCGGCCGCGACCTGCAGCCTCCCCGCGACGCTGCGCACCGCCTCGGGGCCGGACATCCAGGTGAGTGTGCCGTCGGCGTGGGTGGCCGCGAGTCGGATCATCCGCGAGCCCATCGCGGCGAGCACGATCCCTGGCGCGGCCGCCCGGATCGCGGTGGACGCGTGCACCTGGAGGTGCCGGCCATCGACGTCAGCGCGGCGGCCGTCGGAGAACAGCCCCGAGAGTGCGGTGAGCACCTCCCCGCACGCATCGACGATGCCGCTATAGGGAACGCCGAACCATCCCTCCGAAACGGACGGATGCGTGACCCCGAGGCCCAGGGTAAACCGTCCCGGCCCAGCGGCGTCAGCCACGGTGAGCGCGGCGAGGGCAAGCGGCAGCGGGTGACGGCCCTGGATCGGCACCACCGCAGTGGCGAGCTCGATGGTGGGCACCTCGCGGGCCACGACCGCGAGGGCGACGAGCGCATCGAGCCCGGTGACCTGCGGCAACCAGAACGTATCGAAGCCGTGATCGTGGGCCCGCCGAGCGCTCGCCACCACCGCGTCGAGCGTGGGGACGTTGCTGCCCCCGAAGAATCCGATGCGCATGTCGGGCTCCATTCAGAATGGGTTGGGCGAGCCGGGCGACGGGTAGCCGGCAGTGAACCCACCGTCCGCAACGAACTCTGAGCCAGTTGAGTAAGAGCTGTCGTCGGACGCAAGGAAGACCGCCATCTTCGCGATCTCCGACGCTTCGCCGACGCGGCCCATGGGGGCGTGCCGGAGCGTCGCGGCCTCCATCATCTCGCGTACCTGCGTGCGGTCCTGGCCGGGGGTCGAGGCCAGGAGCGTGTGGACGTTGCCGGGGTGGATCGAGTTGACCCGGATGTTGCGTGGCGCGAGCTCCATCGCTGCGGCCTTGGTCATGCCGCGCACCGCCCACTTGCTCGCGATGTAGGAGATGATGCGCGGCGACCCGACAAGGCCGTCCATCGACGAGATGTTGATGATCGAACCGCGACCAGCCTCGGTCATCGCCCCGATGACCGAACGCATCCCAAGGAAGACACCGACCTGGTTCACCTCGATCACTCGCCGATAGCTCTCGAGCGAGGTCTCCCACAACGGCGCACCCTCGGCAGTTCCCGCGTTGTTCACGAGCACGTCGAGATGCCCGAAGCGTGCCGTGGTCGCCGAGACTGCGTCCGCCCACTCGGCTTCGTCGGTCACGTCGAGATGCACCGACGATGCCTTGTCACCGAGTCGGAGCGCGACGCTCAAGGCCTCGTCCGCGAGCACGTCGCCGATCATCACCTGCGCGCCCTCGGCCACGAAAGCGTCGACCATCGCGAGGCCGAGACCCCGCGCGCCGCCCGAGATCAGCGCAACCCTTCCGTCGAGCCTGCCCATAACTCCCCCTTTGCGTACCGTCGATGCTTGCTCGCGACACACCGTCGTTCACACCATGAACACGCCGCCGTTCGGGCGCATGGTTTGGCCAGTCATGAATCGCGATGCATCGCTCGCGAGATAGAGCATGGCGTAGGTGATGTCGGTCGTCTCACCGGTCATCGCCAGCGGCGAGGAGGACGACTTCACCGCGAGCACCTGTATTCGCCGAGCCGGGTCGACGGTGCCATCGGCATCGGTGAACTGCGGCGAGGTCATCGGCGTCTCGATGAAGCCTGGCGCGACGGCGTTGACCCGGATGCCACGCGGACCGAGTTCGGCGGCGGCGGTCTTGGTGAGATGCATCACTGCGGCCTTCGTCATGCCGTAGACCGACAGCGTCGGGGCGGGGACATCGCCACCAGCGGACGCGATGTTGATGATCGAACCTCGGCCCTGCGACCCCATCGCACGTGCCGCCGCCGCTACGCCCCAATAGACACCGAGCAGGTTGACGTCGACGATGCGACGCACGTCGGGCTCGACGGCGTCGACGATCGGGAAGTAGCGGATCACCCCGGCGACGTTGGCCCACACATCGATGTGTCCCAGCTCGTCGATCGCCGTCCGCGCGAGCGAGTCGACGTCCGCGACATCGGAGACGTCGGTGCGCCGGACGACCACGCGTCTGCCAATGGCGCGCACCATTTCCGCCGTACCGGCGAGCCCTTCCTCGCCGACGTCCGCGATGACGAGGTCAGCACCGGCCTGGGCGAAGGTGATCGCGGCCTCCCGGCCGATGCCACCTGCGGCACCGGTTACGACGGCAACGCGTCCGTCGAGCGAGAACGCCGATTCGAGTGCTTCGTGCATGGTTCCTCTTGGGGTCAGGTGGTCTCGAGGCCGGCGAGATCGTCGGCCGCACGCCAGTCGCGCAGGATCGTGAAGAACGCTTGCGCGCCTCCGCCGTAGTTGCCGCCGAACCATCCAGGTCCTTCGCCGGGGCGGCCCTCGTTGTTGTAGTACCCCGGCGTGCATTCGCTCTGGAAGCTAGAACGAACGGCGTTGGACGCGGTGATAGTCTCGAGCCACGACTGCTCGGCGATCTCGCTGGGCTCGACGACGCGGATGCCGGCGCGACGAGCGCGGCTGACAACGTAGGCGACGTGCCGGCTCTGCTCGTCGTAGAGCTCGGTGAAGTTGGGGCTGACACCCGACTGGATGCCACCCATGAAGAGCACGTTAGGGAACCCACGGCTGAGCAGCCCCTGAAAAGTCGCGACCTGGCGGCCCCACTTTTCGCTCAGGGTGAGGCCGTCGCGTCCACGCAGATCGCAGGCTGCGCGACGGGTGTACTCGGTACCGACCTCGAAGCCGGTGGCGAAGATCAGGCAGTCGACGTCATACTCGACGCCTGCGACGACCACGCCCCCCGGCGTGATGCGCTGCACGCCTTGGCCCTGCGTGTCGACGAGCGTCACGTTGGGGCGATTGAACGTCTCGAGATAGTCGTCGTGAAAGCACGGCCGCTTGCAGAACTGGCGGTACCACGGTTTTAGCGACTCGGCGGTGGCCGGGTCGCGCACGATGGCATCGACGCGTGCGCGGATCTGATCCATCTTCGCGAAGTCTGCGAGCTCGACCTGAGCCGCGAGCTCCAATGGGCTCATCCCGGCGGCGCTGCGGTCGGCGAGCCCGGAAAGGTTGCGCAGGATATCGGTCCATCCATCGCTCACCAGGTCGACGGCCTGATGGCCACCGGACACGATGGTCCCGAAGTTCTCGATCCGCTCGTGCTGCCATCCGGGCGGCAACGACGCCGCCCACGCCGGGTCGGTCGGCCGGTTGCCCCGCACGTCGATCGACGACGGCGTGCGCTGGAACACATACAGCTGTTTCGCCCACTTGCCCAGATGTGGGACGCACTGCACCGCGGTGGCACCCGTACCGATGATGCCCACGCGCTTGCCTGCGAGCTTCGTCAATCCTCCGGTCGTGTCTCCGCCGGTGTACGCGTAGTCCCAACGGCTCGTGTGGAACGCATGACCGCCGTACGTGTCGATGCCGGCGATGCCCGGCAGCTTTGGCTTGCTGAGCGGCCCCGTCGCCATGATCAACCACTGCGTGGTCATACGGTCGCCGTGATCGGTCTCGATCAGCCAGCATCCCGAATCGTCCTGCCACGTCGCGTTCGTGACGTGCGTCGAGAACAGCGCGTCGTCGAGCAGGCCGAAGTGCGTGGCGATCCGGCGCGCATGCTCATAGATCTCGGGACCGTACGAGTACTTCTCCTTCGGCATGTAGCCGAGTTCCTCGAGTAACGGCAGGTAGATGTACGACTCGATGTCGCACTGTGCGCCCGGGTACTGGTTCCAGTACCAGGTGCCGCCGACGTCGCCGCCCACCTCGATGATGCGGATGCGCTCGACGCCTGCGGCACGCAGTCGCGCCCCGGCCAGCAGGCCACTGAAGCCACCACCGACGATGACGGCGTCAACGTGGTCCGTTCGCGCCGACCGCGACGTGTCGGCCGGCGCGAACGGGTCCTGGTCGAAGTGCGCGAATGCACCGGCCATCTCGACGTACTGCGCGTTGGCGTCCGGGCGCAGCCGCTTGTCGCGCTCCGCTCGGTACTTCGCTCGCAGCGCGTCGACGTCGATCGATGGACCAAGGGCATCGATCGGGGCGCTCATGGCATCGCCTCCCAGCTCGCGACCAGCGAGTCGAGCGTGACCGTGTGCACCACACGGCCGTCGAGGTCGACGATCTCGTATAGCCGACCATCGGACGTGTGATGACTGAAGAACAGCACTGCACCATCCGGTCCGCCCCGCTCGAGGTGGGGGTACGGGTCGCCGGGCGTGAGGTGGTGGGTACCGGCGTGGCGCACCTTGTGCACCTTGGTGCCGTCGGGGCGCAGCTCGTCGAGGTGCTGCTCGCCCGCCAACACGAGGACCGATGTCGTGGTCACGTGGCGGTGCGCCTGGCAGTGCCCACCTTCGGCATCGAAGCGGATCAGCAGGTCGATCGTCCCGGCGTCTCGGTCGGAGCCGAGCACGCAGATCTCGTGGTGGATCCGATAGGGCGAGGCAGGGTCCCCGGAGATCTCGCGCCAGTCGTATGCATCGAGGTCAAGCATTCGGTCGCTCCATCAGGTGTCGCAGTTCAGAACAGTTGGTCGGTGTAGTCGTTCGTGCCGTGGTTCGTGGGGACGAACGCGGCCTGCACTCCGAGCGTGGCGACGCCACTCGCCGCGATGCGGTTCTCGGCATCGGCGAAGAGCTCGTCCCAGCACTCGCGTGGATCGGCCTCGAGAAAGTGCAGCACCTGCACGATCTTGTCGACGCCGTCGAGCTCGCGCACGTGGGCGAGCTTGTCGCCCGGCAACGGACGCGGCGCGAAGCGCGTGGCCACCGCGTTGCGCCCGCGGACCACCGACGGCAGATACGTCGAGGTGAGCCACGCGTCGAGCTCCGCGCGGTCGTTCGTGGCGTCGACGACCTGCACGACGAGACCCTGATACGGCTGCACCAGGGTGTGCATGTCGCGTGGCACCGCATCGTCCCGATACACGGGCCCGAGGTAGTCGCTGAACGAGGTGAACACGTGACGCCGCTCCTCGAGCGGGTCGTGACCGGCGCCGCGGTAGCTACCCCGGCCTTCAGCGTGCAGCCGGTAGTTCGAGCCGAGCGCCCATTGCTCGTGATCCTCGAGGCGTCCTTCGTTGATCCAGTAAATGCCGATGTACTTCCCCGCCTCGAGGGGCTGCGCGACTCGCGAGCCCTGCGGACCACGCAGGTGCTGCAGGAACGTGGGCGACACGAACCGGCGGCACGAGAACATCCACGGCATCGCCATTGCACCGGTGATCATGTGGTCGTCCTCGTACCAACGGTTGTAGCCGACCACGTGCTCGGGCATCGGCTCCACCCAGGTGAGCAGCGCTGCGCCGAGGTGCGGCGCGTGCGGCCCCACCCCGGGCAGCCGCCGATAGGCCTCGTCGACCTCGTGGACCTGATCGCTCATCGTGCAGCTTCCCCCTGTTGAACGGGCCCAACACTAGAGGCCCCGCGATGCACTTGCAGCAACACGTCAATCGCACTTGACTATCGTGAAGGGCCAGTGGACGAGGACTGAACATGACATCGATGCAGACAACCGTCAACCAGGAGCTGGGCTTGCCGGCGGACCTGTTGATCATCGACGCCGACACCCACCTCACCGAGCCTCGCGACCTGTGGACCTCACGCGCTCCGGCCAAATACGCGGACCGGGTGCCGCGGGTCGAGGTGATCGACGGGCGGAACACCTGGGTCTTCGACGGTGCCATCGTCGGTGGCGCCGGCACGTCTGCGGTGGTCGACCGCGCCGGCAACAAGCACCTCGGTCTGAGCTTCGCCAGCATGAGCTACGACGACATCCAACCGGCGGCGTTCGACATCCACGAACGCGTGACGCTCATGGACCAGCTCGGTATCTGGGCCCAGATCATCTACCCCAACACGTTCGGCTTCGGCGGGCAGAAGTTCGTCGAGCAGCAGGACGAGGTGCTGCGGCTCCTCACGGTGCAGATCTTCAACGACGCCTCCGCCGAGATGCAATCCGACACGAACAACCGACTCTTCGGCATGGTGATCCTCCCGTGGTGGGACGTCAAGGCGTCGGTCGCCGAGATACGCCGCTGCCACGCGATGGGCATGCGGGGCGTGAACTGCGGCACCGGACCGCACGTCATCGGACTACCCGACCTCGGCCAGCCGCACTGGGACCCGCTCTGGGACGTGTGCGCCGAACTATCAATGCCCGTGAACTTCCACATCGGCGCGAGCACCGACACCATGTCGTGGTTCGGATCGTCACCGTGGCCGTCGCATGACAGCAACACGAAGCTCGCCATCGGCTCCGCGATGATGTACCTGTCCAACGCGTCGGTCATGGCGAACCTCATCTACGGCGGGGTGCTCGAACGCCACCCCACCGTGCAGTTCGTCTCGGTCGAGAGCGGCATCGGCTGGATCCCGTTCTTCCTGCAGTCGCTCGACTACCAGCAGATGCAAAGCACCCCGGGCACCTTCGGCACGCGCTACTCGCTCACCCCGAGCGAGTACTTCCGCCGCCAGATGCACGCCTGCTTCTGGTTCGAGGAGGCCGGCGTCGCCGAGGCGGTCGCCACGCTCGGCGACACGAACGTGATGTTCGAGACCGACTACCCACACCCGACGTGCTTGTACCCCGACAGCGTCACCATTGCTTCGAACGCAGTCCGTTCTCTGCCCGAGATCAGCCGGCGCCGCGTGATGTCCGACAACGCGATCCGCCTCTACAACCTCCCGGTCCCGGCGACGAAGCGCTGAGCGGGTTCAGCGGCGACGCCTCGCCTGGAGCCCCTGCATCGACCGCCAGTCCGACAGCCCGACGATCGGTCGGGACGCGCCGAGGGCCGGGGCTTCGCCGACGAAGGCAATGGCCCCATGCACGTTCGCGAGGTACAGCGTCTCCTCGGGATGATGCGTCTGCTCGTGCTCGGCACCATTCATGGGACGAGCATGTTGGTGATGGCCACGCGGGGATGGTGCCCACGTTGCCGCGTGAGTTCGACCTGCCACGTGGCGAAAGCGTCAGCGACCCTTCTTGCCCTCGCCGCTCTTGTCGCTTCTGCTGTCATGGCCCGAGTTGCCTGACCCGGGGGTTGCGCTGCCGTCATCATCGTCGTCGTCATCCGACGCGTCGTCGATCTCGTCGCAGTCGTTCTTGTCATGAGCCGCGGCGGACACGACCGCACCGTGGTTCCGTTCGCCATCTTCACTCTTGTCCTTGGCCACTTCGGACACCTGCGCGCCGTGGTTCTCTTCGGTGCACTCCGTCGTCGTCGCGTTCGTTGCGATGGTGGTCGACGTGGGCGGCGGCGCGGTGGTCGTCGTGGGCGAGGTGGTGGTCGAGTTGAGCCTCGGCACCGGAGGGTCGCTCGACTCGTCCGTGGGGTTGGTCACCACGAGCCCGTTGACGGGGCGTTCGGAGGAATTGTCGGAGCCGTTCACGATCGGCCGGAGCGGGTTGGTTCCGGTTGCGGCGGCCGCCACGCCGCCGATGGAAAGAACCGCCACGGTGGCGATAGCAGCGGTGCGGGCGAATCGGTGCTTCATCATGTGGCGGTCCTTCGAGGGGATTGGCGGAGCGATCGCCGCGACCATGAGGTCGAGCACGGCCGACTCGCCGCCCAGTTCCCGCGGAGTCGCCGGAGCACGGAGGGCTGCGGCGAACTCGGCCAGCGACGCATCGGCCGCGAGCATCTGCTCAGGGTCGATCGGCATGTCTGCGGTGGGTTCGGGGGCGTCGGTCATCGCATCCGTTCCATCGCCGCGGGCCACTCCTGCGTTACACCACTCGTCGAATTTTCGTCGCGGGGCGCTCGGCCGTCTGCGGTGAGCAGTCGCGACACCTGCTGCAGTCCACGGTGCGCGAGCACCCGCACCGCGCCGGGGCTCTTGTCGATCAGCGCCGCGACTTCGTCGACGGTGAATCCGAGGATCACGCGGAGCATGACGACTTCGGCCTGGGTGGGAGGTAGCCGCCGCAGGACGTCCTCGGCCCAGTCGACCTGGTCGGTGGACGCGTCGGCGCCTGGTGCGCCAACCCTTACCGGCATCTCGGCCACGGACTGCTCGAGACGTCGGGAGCGGCTACGGAAGACATCGATCATGCGGCGCCTTGCGATCGTGAAGAGCCATCGGCGTAGATCGTCGTTGTTGCCCTCGAACCGCCGGAGGGACGACGCGACGTCGACCCAGACCTGGCTGGCGACGTCTTCGGCCTGCGCGATCGCAACGCCGTTCAAGTAGCGGAGCACCGCCGGGTGGTGTTCGCGGAAGATCTCCGCGAGTGCGTCGCGGTCACCCCACTTCGCACGGGTAATGATCTCGGCGGCTACCACGCAGGCTCCATCGGCATTTCGCAACAGCGCTTGAACACTTTGCCTCCCACATCGAGCGTCCGCTCACCGGAATACGCGCCCAAAGCCCGTCAGCGGTAGCCAATCACGCCCCTTCACGGCGTTTTCGTCGCGAGTGCCAAGATTCGGCCAAGGCCCCCTATCGGGCAGACACGAGAAGCGGTTCGCTCCACCTGAGGCTTCGCATGCAATCGGGCACCGCCGCGGCAGCCGATTGGCACTCCATGTAAGGCAGGCCTACCATGGCGTGCATGGGCTCAAGTCTCCTGATCACACTTCGCGAAGGCCTCGAGATCTCACTCGTGCTGGCCATCATCCTCGGCTACCTCGCCAAGTCGGGCCGAACCGGCTACTTCCATCGAATTTGGTTGGGGAGCGGCCTTGCGGTCTTGGTGTGCACCCTCACCGGCATCGCCTTCCACGTCGCCGTGGGCGAGTTCGAGGGCAAGTCCGAGCAGTTCATCGAGGGCACCCTCGCGTTCTCCGCGGTCGCCGTGCTCACGTGGATGATCTTCTGGATGCGCAGCCACGCCCGCGGCATCAAGGCCGACCTCCAGGACAAGCTGAGCTCGGCCATCGACCGGTCGCAATGGGCACTCGTTGCCGTGGCCTTTGTCGCGGTCGCCCGTGAAGGGTTCGAGACTGTGCTCTTCCTCGTCGGCGCCGAGAACCAGGGCACGAGCGGCGCCCAGGTCGTGATCGGTGGACTCATCGGCCTGGCGGTCGCGGCGGTGCTCGGCCTGCTCATCTATCGAGGGGGCCGCCACATCGACCTCGGAAAGTTCTTCGCCTGGACCGGTGGCCTCCTGTTGTTGTTCGCTGCCGGCCTGTTCGCCAAGGGCGTGCACGAGTTCCGGGAGTTCCTCGAAATCGAGTCGAGTGCGATCGCAAAGCCGGTGTGGGAAATTACGAGTGGGCCGTTGGCCGAGGGCCACGACGTGCACAACTTCCTCAACGGGCTGTTCGGATGGAGCCCGTCCCCCGAGCGCATCCGGGTCGTGGCGTACTTCGCCTACCTCATTCCGATCGGCTGGTTGTACCTGCGCGACATGGTGAGCGGTGTGCGGGGCGCGTCGAAGGACAAGTCGACCGCCGCTCCCTCGTCGCCCGTCCGGGCCTAGCCTCCAACCCCCCGAGGCGTCACCCGAGGGTGACCGATCCTGCACCCGCCATTGCGCTCGCAGCTACCGCAGTCGCGCATTTGCCGGCATGACGGTGACGAAGCGATCGGTGTCTCTTGACGACTCCGTTAGCTGGGTGCGACGTAGTGGACACTCGTTCCTTCGTCGCGCAACGCACGCTCGATGCGTATGAAGCACGGCAACAGCAAGCTGACATCGGCGTTCAGCCCTCGAGGGCTCGACATCAAGAAGAACGCAAACCCAATGGGGTATATGCCGATCTGTGCTTCAGCCCACGTTCCCAAGGTGGGCTTCCGTCATGCACTCAGCGGGTCGCGACCACCAGCGAGCCAGGGCCACGCATGATCGACCCCGAAGGTCGAGCGTTTTCGTGATCGATCAGCCGCAACGACGGCATGCGCTCCAGCAGCACGAGCACCGCGGTGGCGATCTGCCGGCGGGCGAGGTGCGCGCCGGGACAGTGGTGGCTCCCGAACCCGAACGTGAGCACGCGGGTGGGGCGGCGGGCGATATCGAAGCGCGCCGGTTCGGCGTAGACCGCCGGATCACGGTTCGCCGCGGCGATGCCGAACAGGAGTTGCGTTCCGGCGGCGAGGCGGCGACCAGCAACCGTTGCGTCATGGGGCACGAGGCGCGGCAGGATGGCGAGTGGCGGCTCCCAGCGGAGCATCTCGTCGACGGCGTCGAGCGCGGCACCGGGGTCGCGGCGCAGGGTCGCCATGGCGTCAGGATGGGTCAACAGCGCGTAGAGCGTGTTGCCGAGCCCGTGGAACGTCGTCGACGCACCAGCGGCGAAGAGGGCGCGCACGTGCGAGCGAATCTCCTCGTCGGTGAGACGACGGCCGTCGCGCTCCGCGGTGCACATGGCGGAGAGGAGATCGTTGCGGGGCGAAGCGCGGCACTGCATCAGCGCGTCGTCGATCTCCGCGGTGAGCGCCGCCGCGGCTGCCAGACCTTGGTCAGGGGCGACCGAGTAGCTCAGGATCCCGAATGACCAGTCCCGATAGTCGGCCACACGGTCGAGTTGCGCGTCGAGCCCGGTCTTGTCCGCGAACACCGCGAACGGCACCACCGACGCGAACTCGGCGACGAGATCGACCTCGGACCGACCCGAGAACCGGTCGATCACCGAGTGCACGATCGCGGGCACCTTGTCATCGACGTACCGGGCCACGGGTCGCGCATGGAGGTCCCCAGTCGAAAGGAGCCGCAAGGTGTCGTGCTCCGGGCCGTCGAGACTCTCGAAGGTGACGCCCTGGCACGGTTCGATCGCGTACTTGTAGGTAGGGCCGGCTGGCAGCTCCACGTCGTTGCGGAACGCAGCGTCGAGATCTGCGTACGTCGCGATCAGGGGGACCGTCGCGCCGCCGAACTGCACCGTGGGCAACGGATCGGAGGCGCGTAGCCGGTCCATCTCTGCGTGAAACGCCTCCCCGGGGAGGAAGGGCACGCCCCCCATCAAGTCGAGTGCGAAGTCGATCGACGACGGATCCGTCACTGGGCGTGCTCCCCCTACGACGCGGCGCGCGCCGCCGCACG
>WLNW01000113.1 GCA_009699605.1 Actinomycetota bacterium
CATGTCGCGGCCGACCACACGGCATTCCGGGTGTGGGCACCGAACGCACGTCACGTCAGCGTCATCGGTGACTTCAACGACTGGAACCCCGGAACGCACCAGATGCTCGGCGACCCGTCGGGCATCTGGCAGCTCGCGGTCGAGGGCGTGGCGCCCGGGCACCTGTACAAGTACGCGATCACCACGGGCACGGGCGATGTGCGCAACAAGACCGACCCGTTCGGCTTTGCCTTCGAGCAGCCGCCACGAACCGCCTCGGTGGTCACCGATCTGAGCTACGCGTGGGACGACGCGACGTGGATGCGCACGCGGGCCGAGCGCAACTCGATGCACGCACCGATCTCGGTCTACGAGGTGCACCTCGGGTCGTGGTCGCGTCGCGTGCAACACGACTACGTCGCGCTCGGTCACGCGCTGGCCGATCACGTCGAGAAGTGCGGGTTCACCCACGTCGAGCTGATGCCGATCATGGAGCACCCATTCTTCGGCTCGTGGGGCTATCAGACCACCGGCTACTTCGCCGCGACGTCGCGCTACGGCTCACCCCAAGGCCTCATGGGCCTCATCGACCGTCTGCACCAGCGAGGCATCGGCGTGCTCCTCGACTGGGTCCCGAGCCATTTCCCGAGCGACGAGTTCGCGCTCGCCGAGTTCGACGGTACGCACCTGTACGAGCACGCCGACCCGCGACTCGGGTTCCATCCTGATTGGAACAGCCTGATCTTTGACTACGACCGGCACGAGGTGCGCAGCTTCCTCCTGTCGAGCGCGCACTTCTGGCTCGATCGGTTCCACGCCGACGGCGTACGAGTCGACGCGGTCGCGTCGATGCTCTATCGCGATTACTCACGCAAGAGCGGCGAGTGGATCCCGAACGAGCACGGCGGCCGCGAGAACCTTGGTGCGATCGCGTTCCTCCAAGAGCTCAATCGCAGTATTTACGACGAGTTCCCCGACGTGCACACCTACGCCGAAGAGTCGACCACCTGGCCCATGGTGTCGCGTCCGACCGACATCGGCGGCCTGGGGTTCGGGTTCAAGTGGGACATGGGGTGGATGCATGACACGCTCCGCTACCTGGCCCGCGATCCGATCTACCGCGCGCATCACCACGGCGAGCTCGCCTTTCGATCGGCCTACGCGTTCAGCGAGAACTTCATCCTGCCGCTCAGCCACGACGAGGTCGTGCACGGCAAGGGTTCGCTCTACTCGAAACAGTGGGGCGACGATTGGCAAAAGCGGGCCGGTCTCCGGTTGCTGTACGGCTACCAATATGCGTTGCCGGGCAAGAAACTGCTCTTCATGGGCGCCGAGTTCGGCGGTGCCGACGAATGGAACCACGAATCTGAGCTGCCATGGGACGACGCCGACGATCCGCGTGTCGCCGGTCTGCGGTTGTTTGTGCACGACCTCAACATGCTGTACCGCACCGAGCCGGCCATGCACGACCTCGATGTCGAACCCCGTGGCTTCGCCTGGATCGAGCCGAACGACGGTCGGTTCAGCGTGCTCGCCTTGCAGCGACGCGCCCGATCAGGTCGGCCGGTCGTAGCGGTGTGCAACTTCACACCCCAGCCACGTCACGACTACCGCGTCGGTGTGCCGGTGCGGGGCGGGTGGCAGGAACTGCTGAACAGCGATGCCATCGAGTACGGCGGTTCGGGCGTCGGCAACCTCGGTCGCGTCGTGGCCGACGATGTGCCCTGGCACGGTCACGACCACTCGATGCCGCTCTCGCTGCCCCCGCTCAGCGTGGTGTTCCTCGCACCGATACCGCGCCGCGCACCCTGACCTCGTCGGGCTCACCATCCCAAGTGGCCGACGAGGCCGAGGAAGTCGGGCTCGAGCGGTCCGAGCGCGCCGAGACGGCCTACAACCTGCTCGACGCGTCGTCCGGCCGTCGCTGAGGACCGCTCCTCGCGAAAGGAGCGGACCCTGGCGCTGCGCAAGATGGTGGTGAACACGTGAAGAACCCATGCGAATGCTTCGCAGCCGCCACCCATTTACGGTGAAGTGCGTCAGGATGGGGGAGTGGAATACCGCTCCGAGCGTCCCCGAGTTCTGTCCATGGTCTTGGCGGGCGGCGAGGGCAAGCGCCTTTCGCCGCTCACCCTTGATCGGGCCAAGCCGGCCGTGCCGTTCGGTGGCCACTATCGCCTGATCGACTTCGCACTCTCGAACCTCGCGAACGGCGGGTACCGCCGCATGGTGGTGCTCACGCAGTACAAGAGCCACAGCCTCGACGTGCACATCTCCCGAACGTGGCGCATGGCCACGTTCCTCGGCGAGTACGTCACATCGGTGCCCGCGCAGATGCGGCGCGGTCGTCGCTGGTTCCTCGGCTCAGCCGACGCGATCTACCAGAACCTGAACCTCATCGACGACGAGGAACCGAGCTACATCTTCGTCTTCGGCTCCGACCACGTCTACCGCATGGACCCGCGCCAGATGCTCGATCACCACATCGCGTCGGGCGCCGGGGTAACCGTGGCCGCGATTCGTGTGCCGATCGATCAGGCCTCCCAGTTCGGGGTGATTCAAACCGGTTCCGGCACCAAGATCGAACGGTTCCTCGAAAAGCCCACGAACGCGACGGGGCTCGCGGACGCGCCCGACCAGGTGCTTGCGTCCATGGGCAACTACGTGTTCAACACGAAGACCCTCATCGACATCGTGAACGAAGACGCCCTCGATGAGACATCGGCCCACGACCTCGGCGGCAACCTCATCCCCATGCTGGTCGACGCCGGCGAGGCGCACGTGTACGACTTCACCACCAACGAGGTCCCGGGCGAGACCGCCCGCGATCGCCACTACTGGCGCGACGTCGGCACCCTCGACTCTTACTACGAGGCGCACATGGACCTCGTCGCCCCGTTGCCCGTGTTCAACCTCTACAACGACAAGTGGCCGGTGTACACGCTGTCCCGAACGTTGCCGCCGGCCAAGATCGTCTACGACGGCACCCATGGCGCGGGCGAGATATACGACTCGCTCATCTGTGCCGGGTCGATCGTGTCGGGCGCGACCGTGCATCGCTCGGTGCTGTCGCCGGGCGTACGCGTCGGGGCAGGCGCGGTGCTCGATGGCGCGATCCTGCTCGACGATGTGGTGGTCGAGGCGGGCGCGGTGATCCGCAACGCCATCATCGACAAGCACGTGGTGGTACCCAAGGGGGCGCGAATCGGCGTCGATGCCGCGGCGGACGCCGAGCGCTTCACGGTGTCGCCCGCGGGCGTCGTGGCCATCGCCAAGGGCCACACGATCTCCTAGGGCAGCGCGGGCAGGCGAGCGAGCCCGGCACCGCACCCGGCGCGGCCCGCCAACGGCGACCTCGTTGCGCGATTTTCCCCCGTGGAGCGGGAATATCGGCACACAACTTCCCGAAGCGAGACGATCAGCGAGCCCGCGTGGTGAGCACCGCGACGATCTCGGCCACGACCTCGTCGGGGCGTTGCGTGAGGTCCGTCCAGGTGTAGCGGAGCGGTAACCAGCCCGCGGCGACGAGGTCGTTCTGGCGTCGCCGATCGCGGTCGAACGCGCGTCGTTCGGTGTGCTCCGCGAGACCGTCGACCTCGACGAAGACCATGTGGTCCGGCCACGCGAAGTCCATTCGGTAACGACGACCGGCGACGCTTGCGCGATGTTGGCGGTGCGTCGGAAGGCGTTGCGCCGCGACTGCCTCATCGAGCAACGACTCGAGCTTGCTCTCGCACGCCTCGCGGTCGATGCGGAAGTGATCGAGGACGCCTCGGAGCGGCCCGATCCCGCGCTGGCCCATGCGCGGGCCGACGTCCACAACCGCGAGCAATCGCAAGACCGTGGTTTTACGGGTAACGATCGCCCGGTTCACGGCGAGCGACAACGTCATCTGGTCGACGACTGTGCCGAGGTCGAGCAGCGTGCGCAGGACCGAGGTGGTGTCGATGCCGTCGATACGCGTGCGGTCCTTCGGGCCGATCGTCCGACTTCGATGTACCGAGGCGTCGAGCGTCCGTGGAAACGTCGCGCCGGCGACTACGAGCTCGGGCTTGAGCGGCGGTCGGTCGATTAGTTCGTGGAGCGCTGCGGCGCTTCGGTGCGAGCTGAGACCACCCGAGGACAGCACTGCTGCGTGCAAGGTTCGGCGCTCGTCGATGCTCCCGGGTGCGACGTCGTAGACCGACGGCGCCGCACGCCTCCAACGGTGCGACATGACGCGCGCCTCGATCTGGTGTCGCGAGAATCCGAGCTTGGTCAACTGGGATCGTGTGGCAAGCCCATGCTGCCGGGCTGCGAGGCGCTGAAGTTCTTGCTCACTCGCCATCGGGCAAGTCTCGCGACGGGGTGTGACACTCCGAGCCGGCGAGCTTGTATCGCGATCTTCCCGCTCTACCGGGTAGATCTGCACAACAAGCGGGTGGCGGGCCGCGCCGGGGCGGGCTCGACCTCTAAATCGGCGGGTGGTGGGCGGCCCACGGGGCGGCGACCTCGAGCGATGCGGCCAGGCGGATCACGAGGTCGTCGCGACCATAGGGCGCCACGAGTTGGACCCCGATCGGCAGACCCGCATTCGACCGGTGCAACGGCACCGAGATAGCGGGTTCGCCGGTGATGTCGAACGGAACCGTGAACGCGGCGGGAGCGCCTGGGTCGAACTCGGGGTGCGATGTGTCTGGGATGGGGCTGTTCACGCCGAGCGGCGGAGGTGGCGCTGTTGCGGTGGGCAGTAGCAACACGTCGAACCGCTCGGTCCACTGCGCGACCCGGCGCCCGTAGAGCTGCATCGAGTGCACCGCCGCGACGTACTCGCGCGCGCCGAGCGACCGACCGCGCTCGAGCATCAGGCCGTTCATCGGCTCGAGGTCTTCGGGGCCGATGTCGCGGCCGAGGCGCGCCGACCACAGGTCGATCTCGTGGGCGAGCCATGCCGCGATCACGACGCCCAGGCCGGTGCCGCCTTCTCGCCCGTCGAGCTCGGGCAGCGGATCGAGCTCGACAGTGTGGCCCAGGTCGGTGAGCAGCGCTGCGGTGCGCTCGACGCCCGCAATGCAATCGGCATGGGCTGTCGCTCCGGTATCGGGTCGGTGCCAGCGCATGCCGATGCGCAACGGTTCGACGGCGGCGCCGACCTCGGACGCGAACGGCCGCAATGGCAAGGGTGCGGTGTACGGGTCGCCGATGCCGGCGCCGCTCACCGCATCGAGCATGCGCGCGGTGTCGCGCACGGTGCGGCACACGACGTGCTCGTGGGTGAGGGTGGCCCAGTACTCGCCCCAATGCGGGCCGATCGTGGTGCGGCCGCGCGACGGCTTCAGGCCGACGAGGCCACAGAACGCCGCCGGGATGCGGATGGAGCCGCCCATGTCGTTGGCGTGGGCCACCGGCACGAAACCCGCGGCCACCGCGGCTGCGGACCCGCCGCTCGAACCGCCCGGTGAACGGGAGAGATCCCAGGGGTTGTGCGTCGCGCCATACGCGAGCGGCTCGGTCGTCGCGCTGGTGGCGTACTCGGGCGTGTTCGACTTGCCCACGGTGAGCAGGCCGGCGGCCCGAAAGCGCGCGGCCAGCCATGTGTCGTCGGGGGCGATGTAGCCCGCGTCCTTGAGGACTTGCATGCCGGCGTGGAACGGGTCGCCCGCGGAATGGCACACCGCGTCCTTGAGCAGGAACGGCACCCCCACAAAGGGCGCGTTGCGCCGATCGCCTTTGACGGCATCGACGGCCGCGGCCCGTGCCTTCTCGAACAACGGCGTGATGACCGCGTTGATAGCGGGGTTCTCGCTCTCGATGCGGCGAATCGCCGCATCGACAAGCTCGAGCGCGGATGCGGCGCCGGTGCGCACGAGCTCGGCCTGCGCAGTGGCGTCGAGCCAGCGGAAGTCATCGGTCATGGCGCCGATCGTACGCGGATGGGAGGTGCGCTACCGTTCGGATCATTCCGAGGAGGTCTCACGATGAAGTTCTGGGCATCGACTGCGTTCACCGACATCTCGCAGTACACACAGCTCGCGATGTGGTGCGAGGAAGCGGGTGTGGACGGGCTGCTGATGTCCGATCACCAGATCTTTCCGAAGGTCCTGCAGAAGCCATACCCCTACTCGCCCTACCCCGATGGCCGCCCGATCTGGGAGGCCGAGACCCCGTGGCCCGATGTATGGGTCACGATCGGTGCGATGGCCGCGGTCACGGAGCGCATCCACTTCGGTACCAACATCTACGTCGCGCCGGCGCGCAACGTGCTCACGGTCGCGAAGGCCGTCGGCACAGCTGCGGCGTTGTCGGGTGATCGGGTGCACCTCGGGCTCGCGGCAGGCTGGATGAAAGAGGAGTTCGACCTCCAGAACATCGACTACCACAAGCGCGGCAAGATCCTCGACGACATGATCCCCGCGCTGCGCGCGCTGTGGTCAGGGGGTTGGGTCGAGTACCACGGAACGCAGATCGACTTCGGTCCGCTGATGATCGAACCGCATCCGGCCAAGCAGGTGCCCATCTGGAACGGTGGCCACTCCGACCCCGCGCTCCGGCGCGCCGCGCGCCTGTGCGACGGTTGGGTGGGCAACGCCTATCCCGATGATGAGGCCGACCATTACATCGGCCGACTGAAGGACATGCTCAAGGCCGAGGGTCGCGAGAACGACCCCTTCGAGATCATCATCGCGCTCTACTCCGAGCCCACCCCCGAGCTGTGCCGCAAGTGGGAGGACAAGGGCGTCACCGGGCTCATGTGCGTGCCGTGGATGAACATGGAGAAGGACGGCTTCAGCGAGAACATCGCCGAGGTGCAGAACAAGACCTCGTTGTCGCGCAAGCACGACGCGATCATGCGCTTCGGCGAGAACGTCGTCGCTCGCTGTCAGAACTAGCGGTACTCGGTCAGCGGCCCAGCAAGGCTTCGTAGTGGGCGATGTGGGCGGCCGCGGGGGCCGTCCAGCTCCAGTCGGTCTGCATGCCGCGGCGGGCGATCGCTTTGCGGCGGCTGGGTTGGCGCGCCGCTCGCACCGCACGGTGCAGCGCGTCGACGACCCCGATCGCGTCGACGGTCCGTGACACGAAACCGGTGCCCTCGCCGCGGGCCCGATCGTCGTCGGTGACCGTGTCGTGGAGGCCGCCTACATCGGTGACGATGGGCAGCGCGCCGTAGGCCATGGCTTGCATCTGCGCGAGACCGCAGGGTTCGAAGCGGCTCGGCATCAGGAACAGATCGCAGCCGCCGAAGATGCGGTGCCCGAGACCGTTGTCGTAGCCCTCGACGAACGCGAGCCGATCGGGCATCGCTGCGGCGGCGTGACGCAACGAGTCGGCGGTGGCCCGGTCGCCGGCACCGAGCACGGCGAGGCGCGCCGGCAGCGTCGGCAGGAACTGCAGGGTGTCGAACACGAGGTCGATGCCCTTTTGCTCGGTAAGCCTCGTCACCATGCCCACGAGCGGCTCGGTGTCGTCGGGCCAACCGAGCTCGGCGAGGAACGCCGTGCGGCATGCCGCCTTGCCGCCGGGGGCAGCCAGGTCGAAGTGCTCGGCGATGTATGGATCGACGGTGGGATCCCACACCGCGGTGTCGATGCCGTTGCGGATGCCGACCAGCCGGTCGCCGCGCGCGGCGAGCAACCGGTCGAGCCCCATGCCCCCGGACGGGGTGACGATCTCGCGCGCGTACGTGGGGCTCACCGCGATGACGAGGTCGGCCAGCTGGATCGCTCCGGCGAGCGGGTTGACCCCGCCGTACCACTCGAAGGCCTGGGTGTGGATCGGTAGCTGGGCGATCCACGACGCGTCGGTCACTCCTTGGTAGCCGATTGTGTGGATGGTGAACGCCGTCGGGGGGCGATGCGTTGCCATGCCGAGCATCGCCGCGGTGTGCCAGTCGTTGAGGTGCACCAGATCGGGCTCGGTCTGCTCAACGCGCTTGGCGATCGCGTTCGCGAAGGTGAAGAAGCGCCGATCGTTGTCGGCCCACCCTTGCCCGGTGTCGGGCTCAAGGTAGGGGTGCGGTCGGGCGAGGCTGGGTGCATCGACGAGTGTGACCCGACCGAACCCGGGCACCTCGCCGTGGCGGAGCCGCGCGTTGCCGAACCCGGGATCGAGCGCGAGGTGCTCTACGTGCTCGTCGTCGAGCGCGATGTTGCCGTAGTCGGGTACGAGCACCTCGACGTCGAGACCGGCGTTGCGCAGCGCCCGAACCAGGCCGGCGGATGCCTCGGCCAAGCCGCCTACGCGAGCGATGGGTGACAGCTCTGCGGTGGCGAACAACACGCGCACGTCGATACGTCGATTCCTAGTGAGTGTGGATTCGTTGGAGCACGACCACGGAGAAGCCTTCCACGGGCAACGCATCGGCGGGCTTCACGGATGCCGCGAACACCTCGGGCGCGGCGGTGTCGAGCACACAATGCCAGCCCGCCGACTGCAAGTGTTCGGGCAGCCTGAAGTCCATGGGTTCGGCGTGTGCGTTGAACAGCAGCACGAAATCGTCATCGACGACCCGTTCACCGCGCGGACCGAGCGTGGAAATGGCCTGCCCGTTCAGGTACACGGTGAGCGAGTGAGCGTAGGACACGTGCCAGTCGTGGTCGGTCATGCTCTCGCCGGAGGGCATGTGCCATTCGATGTCTCGATGACCGTTACCGCCGTTGACGGGGCGGCCCTCGAAGAACCGCCGGCTACGGAACACCGGATGCGTCCGGCGCAATGCCGACGCGCGTCGGCTGAACTCGAGGAGCTCGTTGTCGGCGTTGGTCCAATCGAGCCACGAGATGGCGTTGTCCTGACAGTACGCGTTGTTGTTTCCCTGCTGCGTGCGTCCGATCTCGTCGCCGGCGAGCAGCATCGGTACGCCTTGCGACAACAGCAACGTGACGATCATCGAGCGCACGCGCCGGCGGCGGCACTCGAGTATCTCGGGGTCGTCGGTGATGCCCTCGACGCCGGAGTTCCACGATCGGTTGTGCGATTCGCCATCGCGATTCGCCTCGCCGTTGGCCTCGTTGTGCTTTTGCTCGTACGCGACGAGGTCGGCGAGCGTGTGCCCGTCGTGCGCCGTGATGAAGTTGATCGACGCGTTCGGTCGGCGACCCGAACTGCCGTACAGATCAGAGCTCCCGGTGAAGCGCGACGCGAACTCGCCGAGCGTTTCATCGGCGCCGCGCCAGTAGTCGCGTACACCGTCCCGGTAGCGGCCGTTCCACTCTGACCACAGTGGCGGGAAGTTGCCCACCATGTAACCGCCGTGGCCGAGGTCCCACGGTTCGGCGATGAGCTTGACCCGGCTGATGACCGGGTCCTGTTGGATGATGTCGAAGAACGCTGCGAGCCGGTCGACCTCGTGCAGTTCGCGGGCGAGCGCCGCCGCGAGATCGAACCGGAAGCCGTCGACGTGCATCTCGTTGATCCAGTACCGAAGGCTGTCCATGATGAGCTGCAACACGTTCGGGTGCTGCATGTTGAGACTGTTGCCACAGCCTGTGTAGTCGACGAACCGACGAGGGTTGTGTGGTTCGACGCGGTAATACGAGCGATTGTCGATGCCCTTCATCGACAGGCTCGGCCCGAGATGGTTGCCTTCGGCCGTGTGGTTGTAGACGACGTCGAGGATCACTTCGATGCCCGACGCGTGCAATGTCTTGACCATCGACTTGAACTCCTGCACCTGTCGGCCTCGGCGGCTGGAGGAGGCGTAGGCCGCGTGCGGTGCGAGGTAGCCGATGGAGTTGTAGCCCCAGTAGTTCGTGAGACCGCGCTCGACGACGGTGTGCTCGGGAACGTAGTGGTGCACGGGCAGCAACTCGATGGCCGTGACCCCCAACGCCTTGAGGTGGTCGATGACCGGCTCGGCGGCGACCCCGGCGTACGTGCCGCGCAGCTCGGGGGGAATGTCGGGATGCAGCATCGTGAGGCCGCGAACGTGTGCCTCGTAGATGAGCGAACGATGCAGTGGTGTGTCCGGCGCGCGGTCGCCCGCCCAGTCAAAGTACGGGTTGACGACCACACACTTGGGCATGGCCCCCGCGCTGTCGGCCGGGTCGAGCAGATCGGGCTGGTCGGCATCGTGTGCGTACACCGCGCGAGACCACGCAACGTCGCCTTCGATGGCCTTGGCATAGGGGTCGAGGAGCAGCTTGTGCGGGTTGCAGCGCAGGCCGTCGGCCGGCGACCAGCGGCCGTGCACGCGATAGCCGTAGTGCTGGCCCGGGCCGATGTCGGGCAGGTACCCGTGGTGCACGAACGCCGTCATCTCGGGCAGGACGATGCGGGTCTCGACGCCATCGTCGAACAAGCACACCTCGACGCGTTCCGCAGCTTCGCTGAACAACGAGAAGTTCGTGCCCGCACCATCCCAGGTCGCGCCGAGGGGGTTCGGTCGCCCCGGCCACACCGGGATGTCGCGGCCACTCACGGGCGGTAGTAGCGCGTGTCGTAGTCGCGCACCATGCGTGCGGCGACCACTTGCGGGCCGAGGGTGGACCAGGCGTCGCAGACCCGCGCGATCCACGCGTCGGATGCTCGGCCGGCGGAGGGCTCGTAGAACAACGGTGCGATCTCGGACTCGAGCAGCGTGTACAGCGACGCGGCTTCCTCGGCGTCGCGTTCGGCGCCGTCGAGCTCGCTCGTGGGGATGTCCCATCCGTTGCGCCCGTCGGTCATCTCGTCCCACCAACCGTCGCGGATCGAGCAGTTTAGCCCGCCGTTCAACGCGGCCTTCTCGCCCGAGGTGCCACAGGCCTCCATGGGACGAATCGGGTTGTTCAGCCACACGTCGCAGCCGCCGTAGATGGTGCGGGCGATGTCGATATCGTAGTTCTGCACGAAGACGAACCGGGAGCTTGACTCGGTGCTCGCGGCGAACTCGTTGACCATGGCGAGGAGCGCCTTGCCGTCGTTGTCGGCCGGGTGGGCCTTACCGGCAAACACGAACTGCATTGGGCGCGTCGGGTCGGCGAGCAGCGCGGCGAGCCGCTTCCGATCGGTGAGCAACAGCCCGGCGCGCTTGTAGGTCGCGAAGCGCCGGGCAAACCCGATGGTGAGCGCATCAGGGTCGAGGGTGGTGCCGGTAGC